>WAOW01000005.1:0-300000 GCA_015521085.1 Candidatus Thermodiscus eudorianus | reverse complement strand
CCGAGGCTGGATACGGGGAGAAGGTGCTCCAGGCTAGAATCGACACCAGGGAATTGGAGAGGGCCCGGGAAATCCTACCGCTACTCGGCCTGAGGAGAACCGATCTATACAGTGGAATCGGCTAGCTTAAGGCCTGGAACGCCTCTACTTATAGTGGCCGCTGAGGGGTGGTGTCTCCGAGATGGTCTTCGCTGGCGATCTTCCCCCTTTTTGCCTGGAGAGGTGGCAGAGTGAAAGAGAGACGTCGGCCGAGATCCTCCTGAGTGAAAGTGGCGTGGACCCGGTTACTCTGGAGTACCTCAAGAGTATCGGTGTTGATGTAGACCTCTACTCCGTAGATCTCGGGTACGGGTGGACTAGGGGTTCTCCCGGGCTCAGAAAGAGGATAGCCGAGCTATACTCGGTTATCAACGAGGACCAGGTACTCGTCACGACTGGCTCCGCCGAAGCCAACCTACTGGCCGTGGCGACTATAGTCAAGCCAGGCGACATTGTTGTAGTCGATATGCCGAACTACATGCAGGTACACGGGCTACTCCAGGCCAGGAGCGCCGAGATATACGAGGCGTGGAGATCGCCCCAGAAGGAGTGGAGCATGCCGATAGAGGATCTATTAGAACTGTTGAGGAAGAGGAAGCCGCGCGCCGTCTTCGTAACAAACCCCAACAACCCCACCGGCAGGGTTGAAAGGGAGGCCCTGGAGAGCCTAGTAGAGGAGGCGGCCAAGCACAACACGGTAGTAATAGTAGACGAGGTCTACAAGGGGCTCGAACACTCCACGACGCCGGCTCCATCCATACTAGAGTACGCCAGCAAGTACAATGTGCCGGCGGTGTCGGTGGCCGGTCTATCCAAGGTCTACGGGTTACCCGGCCTGAGGATCGGGTGGATCGCTAGCACCGATAGCGGCATCATTGAGAAGGCCTGGTCCATCAAGGACTATACAACCATAAGCCCGCCTCGGCTCAGCGAGGCTGTAGCCGAGGCCGTTCTAAGCCCCTATATAAGGGGTAAGCTCGTGGAGAGGGCCCAGAGGATCGTTAGGAGGAACCTGGAGCTTCTAAGAGAGGAGCTAGCTGGGGCCGAGGGGCTGGTAGAGCCGTGGTGGCCTGAAGCGGGTGCCTTCATGCTCCTAAGGATACCGTGGGCTAGGGACACTCTTAGCCTGTCGCAGAGAATATACACCGATTATAGACTGCTTGTGAACCCCGGGGAATGCTTCGAGCTGCCAGGCGTCATCAGGATCGGGTTAGGGACTAGCGATGATGAGGCGTCTAGGAAGGCGTATTCCACGTTGTTTAAGGCATTGAGAGAGTTGAAGGAAAAAGGGGGTTAGCGTCTTAACCCTCTAGGGGGACTATCTCGTATGTCAGGTAGTTCTCTGGCTGCCTCCTCACTATCTCGACCCTGACCGGCATTCCAGCCCTCAGCTTCTTCGGGTCGACCTCCCTCACCCATGCGAGGACCTGGACTCCGTTCTTGAGCCTGACTATGCCTACCGTGTAGTCGTTGTAGTGGCCGAAGCTGTATGGCTTAACGTATATGACTGTCCACGTCAGCAGTTCTCCCTCGTTTGGTAGCTCGACCCATTCGACCTCGTCTTCTGGATCGTCTGGACAGTCTACCTGCGGCGGGAATAGTATCTTTCCAGTCTTCTTGCAGCGTGTGGCCAGTAGCTTGCCCTCCCCAAGGGCCTCGAAGAACTTGAAGGTCTTCTCTATGCTTATCAGGAATCTTAGCTTAATCTCCCTCTGGTCCCACCACATCCTCACGCCGGTCTTCTGGTCCATTAGCGCTGGTATGCCTATGCTCTCCTTCATCGTGTTCGCGAACTGGTCCATCTGGGCCAGGAACATGTCCGCCTGCTCCTTCTGGGTACTCATACTACACCACCTCCTAGACTAGACCGGGGTACGGGGCTTGGAAAGCGAATAGATTGTAACGTATGCGTAGTGGCCTGTCCCCCCGATGTTGTGCGCCAGCGCTCTCCCGTTCCTTATATCGGCTTGCCTGCCCTTCTCTACCTTGCCCAGGAGCTGGCGGGTTAACTCGACGGCCATGCTCACTCCGGTTGCCGCTAGCGGGTGCCCCTTGGCCTTCAGACCACCGCTTAGGTTGACCGGTATCTTCCCCCCGATATACGTCTGTTCATCGCGTATCAGCTTGTAGCCCTCGCCTGGCTTGGCGAAGCCCAGGTCTTCGTAGGCCAGTATCTCTGCTATTGTGAAGCAGTCGTGTACCTCTGCGACGTCGAGGTACTTGGCGGGGTCTTCGGGGTCTATGCCCGCCTTCTTGTAGGCGGCCTGCGCCGCTATCCTAGCAGCCTCCAGGCTAGTGAACTGGCTCCTCTTGGACAAGTTACTGGTGCCCACCGACACGCCTATCGACTCTATCCATACCGGCGTGTCGGTCAGCTTCTCGGCTATATCCTCGCTCGCCAATACCACGGCCGCGGCCCCGTCTGTTATGGGGCTGCAGTCGAACAGCTTTAGCGGCCAGGCGATGTACCTGGAGTTCATGCACATGTCCAGGGTTATCTGCCTTGGGAACTGTGCCTTGGGGTTCATGCTGGCGTAGTAGTGGTTCTTGACCGCCACCTTACAGAGGTCCTCCTCTGTGGCACCGTACTTCTGCAGGTAGGCTGTTGCGTAGAGGGCGTAGTAGCCTGGGAACGTCAGCCCGAAGTTCTCGAACTCCCAGAAGTAGTTCCCTGCCCTTCCAATGAACTCTACGACTGTCGGCGTCGGGCTCTCGTTCATCTTCTCTACTCCTACGACGAGTGCTATGTCGGCTTCCCCGGCGGCGATAGCGTCTCTTGCAGCCTTTATCGCGGCGCTCCCCGTGGCGCACGCGGCTTCAATCCTATACCCCTGCTTCCCTGTTAGGCCAGCGTACTCCATTACTACTACGGGGGCTAGGCCTTCGCTGCTCCACCCGCCGACGTAGCCCGTTACCACTAGGTCTATGTCCTTTTTCTCAATCCCGGCCTCTGCTATGGCCTGTTTTATAGCTTCGTACGCTAGCTCTGGGAGGTTTACATCGTTCCTGACGCCGAATTTAGAGTGGCCTGTCCCGACTATTGCTACTCTTCGACCCATAAGTTATCCCTCTCTCGAACCCACGTGGATCCTCACTCGATATAGCTTGGCTGTGCGACTGAAATCAATAGTTTAATATAGACACATACCCGGGATCCATGGACGTATTTTAAAGCACCGGAGGCCCGACTGGATCGATATAAATGCTTAATGAACCACTGGTAATGAACAAGGACGCTGTTCAATGAATAGAATCCCGGGGAGACCTTACTGAAGGCATGGATATGCATGTCCCGGGTGGTCTGAGATGGCTATATATGAGAAGGCGGCTGAGGCCTTCAAGGGGATCTTCGAGAAGGCTAAGGGTACCCTCCCAGAGGTGACCAGCTGGAAAAAGGTATACCAGTTCGTTGTAGAAGACACCGGAGAGGAGTTCTACATAGACATATCAAACGGCGAGATAAAGGTTGAGAAGGGCAAACACCCCAGTCCAATCGCCACCATAACAGGGACCGCCGAGGTCCTTGAGAAGATAATAACTGGGCAGCTAGACGCTATGGCGGCCTTCATGAAGAGGCAGATAAAGATAACGGGGAACGTCCTAGACACGATGAACCTAAAGAAGCTCCTAGATGCTGGCCTAAAGGGCTAGACAAAGGATACCTCGCCTCGATCAACCCTCGCAACCATATTTTCTCTCCCAACCCTCTTCACGAGCCCATACTTAACGCTCTCAGCCCGTAGAACCCCCGTGTCGCTGGCGTCAAAGAGCAACATGTTAGCGGGCACTCCCTCCTCGACGATCTTAGGCCTCATACCCACTATGCCATAGGGGACCACATAGACCGCCTTCATGACCTTGTCGGCGAGCCACTCCCCGCTGGGACCCTTCAGCCTCGCCAGAAGCACCGCCGCTTCGGCCTCACGCCAAGGGTCGGGCGGCATCCAGGAAGCGTTATCAGAGCCTAACCCCACTAGATCCAGCCTCGACAACGCCTCTCTCACAGGCGGAATGCCCAGGCCATGCCAGAGATTGCTCCTAGGGCATAGAATCAAAGCTACCTCCTTCTCAGCCAGCAGCTCTAGGTCGCTATCCGATAGATGGGTCCCATGGATGACGGCGTCGAATCCAGCATCTAGAGCCCTCTCTAGATCGCCCTGTAACCTGGCGGCCCGGGTCTCGGCTACGTGTGTGAAGGCTGGCCTCAGACTCCTCACCAGCTCGGTGAGTCTATCGACATCGTAGTCCAGGGGACTGGAGAGCCCTAGCCCGTCGCACCCGTCGGGGAAGCCTGGCCCAGGCCTACCAAGCACTACCACGTCGAGGCCCTCCGGTGTCCTCTCGACGGCCTTCTTGGATAGACTACACCCTACTCCCCCGCCCTCCCGGAAGTCTATGAGCAGGCCCACTCCATAACGCCATGCGAGCCTGTAGTACTCTGTTATCGCGTCCTCGATCCTCGACTGCGGTGTTGCCTGCAGCCTCCTGTGCTTCAAGCCCTGCGGCGGGGCCACTAGCCTGGAGAGTTCCTCTTCGACTCCGTACTCGGGGAAGGCGTGGTCCCCGCTGTGTGTATGGGCTAGGCCGGGTTGTGGAGTCACTACTATGTCGGGCCCTCCTATGTGGTTGAGGGGGCATGAATCGCCTCTGCCTATTTCAGCTATCATGCCCTCGTCTATGACAATGCATATGTCTCTCTTTGCTTCCAGGTCCGCGCCTACCAGTGCTAGTCCCGCTTTTATTGCCGTCTCTCTCGCCATCTCTCCCAGCACGTTTATTGGGGGTTTACGGCTCAACGATTAATAGCAGTATCTGGAGCCAGAGTTTAGTGTGGGATGGATAGGGTTGGCGAACCAGATAGAGGATGTTAAGAGCAGGGTGTTGCTCGGACAGTTTTCTATTCTCCTCTACTCTGTGGCGGCTGCTATCCTGGGCAGGAACTATAAGACCTTCATACTAGTGTTTATACTAATTATTATAATAAGCGTGTTGCAGAACAGGTCTGGAAAGAACCCTCTAGGCCAGGCCAGGGTCCCTCCCGAGGAGGTGCTGAAGGGGAGGAAGCTCTACGAGGAGGAAAACGCTAGGGAGCTGCAGACCAAGGACTTGGATATAATGAAGGATATGCAGGAGCAGTCGAGGTTCACCATGTACACGAGCATGGGGATGTTCATAGCAATGCTCTACTTCTTCCTGTTATGGAAGTATGTTGACACTCTCTACCAGTACGTCTCAGTCTACACGGGTCCGGGCAAGCTAGCGGAGTTCCTAGCCTTCCTCATATACTTCGAGGGGCTCTTCGTTATAAACCAGCTGGTGTACATATGGGCGCTGAGGAAGGTCGGCAAGGTGACGATGCTACAGCCGGCCCCCTCCTACACGGTCACCGACAAGGGTATAGTGATAAAGGGCCTAGTAGGTAAGACTGCCATAACATTCCCGCTACCAGACGACATAGAGGTCAACGTGAACGAGAAGAGGAAGTTCGTAGAGCTCGTGAAGAAGTCAAAGAGGACTGTCACAAAGCTGAGGTTCTACGCCAAGAACCCGAAGAGGCTGGCAGAGGTTATCAAGAGATATGGGGTTAGAAGCTAGGCCTCTTACGCCCCAGGTCGATATGCTCCTCCACGCCAGTTATCTTCAACCCTAGGTGGCCCGCGGTAGCATAGACCAGTTCCTTAGCCCTGGACACCAGCTCCAGTAGCCTCTGCTTGCCCGTGGCCTGGGCGTATATTCTGACCTTCGGCTCGGTCCCACTAACGCGTAGGAGTATCCAGCTTGAGTCGTCGTACGTTATCCTAACACCGTCTATCTCAAGTATGTCGACTGCTCCCTTCGCTAGGATGCTCTTAGCCTTCTCTTCGAGGACGGGATATAACTTGAGCTTGTCCTCGTCCTTAGCGAGCTTGACGTTTATCCTAGCCGATGGATAGAAGGGGAGCCTCTGCACCAGTGCGGCTGGTGGCTCCCCCTCCTCCATTGCTATACGGGCGAAGAGCGCTGCCTGGTAGATCCCGTCCACCCAGGGTCCCCAGGCCGGGTCAATCAGCTTCCAGGGCTCGGCCGCCAGTATGACTCCCGGGGTATCCCTTATCTTCTCGTGTAACTTACCTAGCTTGCTCCTTACGAGGCGCCCGCCTAGGCGTTCGACTATCTCCTCGACCTCTATCCCTACATCGACCGATACGACTACCGTACCCTTTCTCTCCCTCAGCTTCCACCAGGCGAAGAGTGCTATGATTAGGTCCTGCTTTACGAAGCCCAGCCCCGGGACTGCTATAGCCAGTCTATCGGCGTCTCCGTCGTGGGCTAGTAGCCCGTGGACGTTTAGCGTAGAGGTGGCGCTTATGTAGGGGCCTATCGTGTCGGGACGCGGCTCCGGGTGTCGGCCTGGGAAGAACCCGTCTTGGTGGCAGTTGAAGCTTATCACGCTACTCACGCCGGCCATGCGTAGTATCCTGGGGGTGACTGTGCTCGCCGTACCATTAGCACAGTCTACCGCGAGGCGTAGCTCTATTCTAGGCTTGTCGACCGTCACCATCTCTAGTATATCGTATACGTATTCCTCGACTATCTCATGGCCGTAGACTAGTCTGCCCACGTTATCCCATGAGGCGTGGAGCTTCTTCAAGTCCCCATTGAATATCAGCTCCTCCAGATCCCTCTCCATGGGAAGGGTGTACTCCATGCCCGTGGAGTCAAACACCTTTATACCATTGTCCGGGGGCGGGTTGTGGCTGGCAGTAACCATGACGCCAGCCTTAGACTTCGTCTCTGGAACAGAGTATGCCAACACGGGCGTCGGCACGAGGCCGGTATCGATCGCGTCTAGGCCGCCGGCCATTAGGCCAGCCGCGACTAGCTGGGCCAGTAACGGGCTTGTAGTGCGTATATCGTATCCTACAGTGGCCGAGCCCAGCCCCCCGACGTAGGCGGCGACGCTCAAACCCACCCTGTAGGCTAGCTCGGGGGTTATCTTCTCTAGGTAGCGTCCCCTTATCCCGGCGGTCCCGAAGAGCCTGGCCAAAGGGGTACTACCTCCTCTCCTTTACGGTGGAGAGGATTCCATCTCTAGGCCCGACGTAGATGGCGGCGAGATGGCCTCTCCGGTACTTTACCACCTTTATATAGACTAGTATGTCCGGGTTCGTTAGGTCCACGGGCCTCTCTATACCCTCAGCTATGACTTTGATCGAGTCGATTTTATGCATCAACTCGCCATTGTCATCGTATAGATGGCCGTCTAGCTTGATCGCGTAACTCCCCGGGGGCGCATCCTTGATCAAGCCGTGTACCGCTTCCTTAACATCGGATACCCTGGGGTATACGACTTCGTCGACCGGGATGACCCGGAGGATGGGGGTGCTGGCTGGTAGACTCCTCCTTAGTCTTTCAACACTACCCCTAGCGTCATCGACGCGTGCAAGTATTATGTTGGGGGCCCTGTGCACGATCTCTACGCCGTCTAAGAGCCAGTAGAGGTGCTTCTCGGCATCCCTCGCGTGGGGCCATCCCGGCAGGTGTGTTATGATCAGGTTGAAGGGTCCAGTCTTTATCCTAGCATTTCCCATCGAGTCACTCCACCGCTTTAGCTGTCCCCGACCCGAGTTGAAAAAGCTACCCTGCATCCATCGTTATCAATATATATGAATCTAGACGCCAGCGCAAACTACGGAGGCGTCGAGAATGCCGGGAAGAAAGCCAACACTCTACATGTCGAGCCCCGACGAGGTCAAGACCGGTGAAGCCACAGACATCTACTTCAAGAGGACGAAACGCATCATAGAGGAGGCCGGCCTCAGCGATCTAAAGGTTAGAATGGAGGTACACGCCTACTCCATGCCCAAGGGCTACGAGTGGGCGGTGCTGGCGGGGCTGGAGGAGGCTCTAGCCATACTAGAAGGCAGAGATGTGACGGTCTACAGCATACCAGAGGGGACTATATTCTACAAGAAGGAGCCAGTAATGGTCATTGAAGGAAGATACAGTGATTTCGCCGATCTAGAGACCTCGATACTCGGCGTGTTAAGGTTCTCCTCATCCATAGCCACCGCGACTGCCAGGATGAAGAAGCTCGCAGGGGAGAAATCGATACTCTTCTTCGGCCTCCGAGCCCTCCATCCAGCAGTATATCCAGCGGCCGATAGGGCCGCGTATATAGGAGGGGTTGATGGTGTAAGTGGCGTCCTAGCCAAGAAGTACCTAGGTGTGGAGCCGAAGGGCACCATGCCGCATGCATTGATAATCGCGTTCGGGGACCAGAGGAAGGCGTGGAAGTGGTTCGCCGACCTGTATAGCGGGGAGACTCCCGTGATCGCGTTAATCGACACGTTCGACGATGAGAGGGTAGAGGCGCGTCTAGCAGTCGAGACCCTGGGTGACAGGCTGTGGGGGGTCAGGCTTGATACCCCGAGTAGTAGGAGGGGTAAGATGAGGGAGATAGTGGAGGAGGTTAAATGGATCCTTAAGCTAGAGGGATACCCGGATGTCAAGATAATCGTGAGCGGAGGTATCGGTGAGAACCAGATAGTAGAGCTGAGGGACGTCGTCGACGGGTTCGGAGTCGGGACCAGCATCGCCGCCGCGCCCAGCGTCGATCTAAGCATGGACATCGTCGAGGTTGACAGGGGCAATGGATGGGAGAAGATCTCCAAGCGTGGAAAGCTCCCAGGGGCCAAGAAAATAGTTAGATGCAACGGTGAGAGACTAACCGTGTTCCTAGACGAGACCCTGGAGTGCGGAGAGGGCTACGAGGAAGTAACCGTAAAGTACATTGAGAATGGGAAGCTGGTAAGGAGCCTCCCAAGCCTAGACGAGATCCGTGGTTACGTCTTAGAGCAGTTAGAAGAGGTATCGTTGTAGGACCCTATAAACTATTCCTGTGCAAAGGACCTAGCGCGGGGAGCCTGTTTCCACTAACATACGAGTTAGGTGGGTTACGTTAGACCCTCTATACCGAGAACCCCTCGGCCTTCATGTGTGCCTTGATGATCTTGGCCAGTTCTTCCTTCGAGGTCTGCCCCAGTATCGTCTCCACGGGTTTACCCTGGCGGAAGATTACTATTGTTGGTATATGCTGTATGTTATACTTGTCGGCTAGGCTATAGGTTCTATCGACGTCGACTCTCGCGAAGGCGACGCCTGGCCTAGAGAGTTGAAGTGCTACTTCGCGGAACGACTCCAAGAACGATATGCATGGGCCGCACCAGTCGGCCGTGAAGTAAAGTACAACTACCTTGTTCTCGTCGACGAGCTTCTCGAAATCCTTTCTAGTGATTTCCGGCACGGGGTCTAGCGCCATCTTCTCGACATACCTTGCCCTGTCTTCTAGTTCGCGTGCGAGCCTCTCTGCTAGGTCTTTCACGTCGTCCATATCCTACCCCCGGGGGCTATGGAGGGTTAGAGGCTATAGTAGATATGTCTTGCCTACAACCGCGGCGGGGCTACCGAGACCACCGGTATCCTGGAGGAATGCCTGTCCCCGGCCCCTCCACTCCCGGCGCCCTTTATTAGGAGCAAGCGTCGTTTCTAGACATCAAACACGTGTCAAGGGTTATATATGGTCCAGCACTATTCTTTAACCGAGAGGGGAATAAAAGATGACGATTAATCCTTCAACTCTGCCGAGAAAAATGATGGAGGCCAGGACACTGCCTCCACCGGGGAGGCTAGTATCGATAAACGGGAAGGCCTATGTCGAGATTGCGGGCAGGAGGATTCCCCTGGGAGGGACCCTCCCCAAGCTTAAGCCCGGAGAGAAACATGTTAGGGTTACATCGACTCTATGCCCGTACTGTATGAGGCTAGTGCCCGGCAGGATCTTCGAGAGAGACGGCAAGATCTACATACGGAAGGTCTGCCCGGAGCACGGCGAGTTCGAGGAACTGTACTATGGCGATGCAAGGCTCTACTATAGAATGATGGCGTATGAGGAGACGGGCAAGGGCCCGGGCCAGGTCAAGGCCTACGTTGGCCTTTCAGCCCCGTGTCCCTTCAACTGTGGGCTATGCTCGATGCACGAGAACCATACGGCCCTGGCCAACCTCGTGGTTACAAACAGGTGTGACCTATCCTGCTTCTACTGTTTCTTCTACGCCGAGAAGGCTGGCTACGTCTACGAGCCAACGATAGAGCAACTGCGGGCCCAGGTAAGGCAGCTCAAGAGGCAGGGAGTCACTATGGCTATCCAGATAACCGGCGGAGAGCCGATGATGAGGAGCGATCTAGTCGATATAGTGAGGATGCTCAAGGAGGAGGGAGTCAGGCACGTACAGTTGAATACCAATGGTATATGGTTCGCTAAGACCTTCTTCGATGATCCAGAATACGCTGTACACTACACCAAGATGCTTAGGGAGGCTGGAGTCAACACCGTGTACATGAGCTTCGACGGCGTAACCCCCAAGGTGAACTGGAAGAACCACTGGGAGGTACCCTTTACCTTTGAGGTCTTCCGGAGGGCCGGCATGACTAGTGTAGTCCTAGTCCCTACCGTTATCAAGGGAATGAACGACCACGAGCTAGGCGACATCATACGGTTCGGCGCGAAGCACATGGATATCGTTAGGAGCGTCAACTTCCAGCCCGTCAGCCTGAGCGGGCAGCTCAAGAAGAAGGAGAGGGAGAGGATGAGGATAACTATTGCGGACGCCATAAACAAGATAGCCGAGCAGACCGACTACCAGATACCCCCGGAGGCCTGGTACCCCATCCCGGTGGCCGCCAAGTTCGCTAAGTTCGTCGAGGCCTGGACTGCTGTGCCGCAGTTCTGCATGTCGAACCACCCCATGTGCGGGGCTGGAACCTACATCTTCGTGGAGAGGGATGCCAATGGCCTAGCCAAGAGGTTCGTTCCGATAACCGAGTTCTTCGATGTCGACGCCTTCATAGAGTGGCTCGACGAGAAGAGGATATACCTTCTTGAGGGTAAGAGTAAGAAGATGCTCATGTTGAAGAGCACGCTAGACCTCAAGAAGTTCGTCGACACCAAGAAGATGCCCAAGGAGCTCAGCTTTACCAAGCTACTGTGGAACGTGTTCATAAAGAGGAACTACGACGCCTTAGGCCAGCTACACTATCACATGATGTTCCTCGGGATGATGCACTTCATGGACCTATACAATTATGACGTGACCCGGGTTAGGAGGTGTAACATACACTACACAGCGCCAGACGGCAGGATAATACCATTCTGCGCCTATAACGTGATGGAGAGCATCTACAGGGACTATGTGCTCAAACAATACTCAACAGACCTAGAGGCCTACAAGCACGAGATAGAGGTGAAGACCTTCAACCCAGGCGAGAAATACGACAGGAGCAAGTACATAGTGCGCATGAAGAACCACCCGATCTACAAGGAGGCATACAAGGGCATAATATTCTAGAGTGGGCGGCGGGGATAGAGCACTTCAAACCTAATATTAACCCAGCCCCCGCCGCACAAGCCCACAATCTCCTTTACACGAAGCCTCGCGACCTCGTTTTCACCGTCAAACCCCGGCCCCTCAAACACCGAGACTCCAGCCCCGAATACGTAGGGAGCCACCGTGACCCATACCTCATCGACAAGGCCCTCCCGGAGTAGGGCGAAGTTCAAGTGCCCTCCACCCTCAACCATAACCCTCCTAACACCCATGTCATACAGCATAGACCATGCACCAGCCAGGTCCACCCTCTCCACGCCAGCCTGGACTATCGTAACGCCCAGCTTCCTATAGGGCTCCAACTCGCCGGGCCCATGTCCACTGGTCGTGATAAGCACTGCGCCGGGCCTCTGGAATATCTGGGCTGTGGGAGGGACCCTCAGCTTTGAGTCAACAACACCCCGCATAGGCGATCTGCCGGGGACGCGGCGTACCGTGAGCTTTGGATCGTCGATCAGCGCTGTCCCGCTACCCACGATTACTATATCGCTCGCCGCCCTGATCTTGTGTTGTAGCTCGAAGTCCTCCCAGCAGGATAGCCTACTGTATCCTGTCTTCGAGGCGATTCTGCCGTCGATGGTCATGGTGGAGAAGATTACCGTATACGGTCTAGGCAAGGATCGTCCACCCGGGTGTCAAAGAATAAGTCCAGGCGGGGATATTATGGTAGCGGGGGCCATGGCTTGTCGTGCAAAGTGTATAGGGGCCAGGTTGATGTGAGGACTAGGAGCCGCTTCGATGTAGTCGACATCACGCGTAGGGTCGAGGACGTAGTTGCCGAGTCTGGAGTAAGGGATGGCATAGTACACGTCTTCGTACCCCATACCACGTGCGGGTTAACGATTAATGAGGCCGAGCCGGGCCTCATGAGGGACATAGTGGAGTTCCTGTCAAAGCATACAGAGCCCTCGGGAGACTGGATGCATAACAGGATAGACGACAACGCCCACGCCCACCTCGGGCAATCGATGCTAGGCCACCACGCCAGCCTCCCCCTAGCCAACGGCTCGCTGGTTAAGGGAACGTGGCAGAGCATCCTCCTAGTCGAGATGGACGGGCCGAGGACTAGGAGGGTTATTGTAACGGTGATCGGGGTTTAAGGGGGAAAGGGATGACCATCACCCTGAACCCAGAGCACTGCCTTCTCTGGGTGGTGCGGTGAAGATGTGGCGGCTGTGGGACCCCCTAGAAGCCTCTAGGAGTGGAAGGGCATGAGCGAGCCGCTATTCCCGTATACAGGGTTCAGGAAGGGGCAGAGGGAGGTTGCACTCCTCGTAAAGGAGGCTGTAGAGGATGGCGCGGTGCTTGCCGTGAGGGCTCCGACGGGCTTCGGCAAGACGGCCAGTATAATATATGGCCTATTGCTAGCTGGGGCGGAGAAGGTCCTCTACCTAGTCAGGACCGTTAACGAGCTATACCCGGTTGTCAGGGAGCTCAGGAGGTTTAGACAGCCCTTCACGCTCTTATTCAGTGCCAGGAGGAGTTGCCCTCTGATGTCGCTCGAAGGGAAGCCCCCTCCCCAGGAGGATTTCTGGGATAACTGCAGGCTAGCCAGGCTGAGGGGGCTATGCAGGTATTTCTCGAACGTGGATAAGGTGGCGGTCGAGGCAGTCATGGACATGATCTCTAGGTCCAGCGAGCCTCCCCTCATGCTTGCCAGGAGGATTGCAAGGGAGCTCGACTCCTGCCCCTTCTTCACCCTACGCAAGCTAGTTGACTCGTCCACGTTCATCGTAGCCACATACCCGTACCTGTTTAGAGCCGATATATTCCAGGGAGTCCTGGAACCCTACGACTACAGTGACTTCATAGTCGTCGTGGACGAGGCACACACCCTAGCCACGGTAAACAACCTGCTGGAGCAGAGGCTGAAAACGTCCACGATCGAGAAGAGCATAGAGGAGGTCGAGAAGTACCTCCCCGAGGCCAGACTCGTGGTACAGGAGCTACAGGATCTTCTAGTCGTCTTGAGGAGGCTCAAGCCCAGGAAGCTGGAGAAGCCTAGGAGGATCGACAAAGAGGAGATACTCGGAGAGGGACTCGACCTCAGCGTTATCCTAGACGCGGCCGAGGAGGTCCGTGATAAGAAGCTTGAAGAGGCCTTGCTAAGCGGGGGGAACGTCCTCCTGGGAAGGGTTAGGACCTGGATCTCCAGGGTGGCTTCCTGGCTCTCGATCCTGGTCCTCCCCGAGTCGCGCCTGTTCGTGGAACCCGGCGAGGAGGAGCCCGAGTACGTGACACTCCCAATGGATCCAGCGGTGGTTGTGAGGACTCCATTGCAGAATGCTAGAGCTGTCATACTGGCCAGCGGCACACTCCCTAGAGGGGATTTCGTGCGGGAGCTTCTCGGCGTGGAGAGACAGGTCAAGTATGTGGATACCGATGTGGCCTTTGGGAGGTTCGTGCACTTCGACAACATCTATACAGTCGTCGCGCGGGACGTCACTACCCGCTACAGGGAGCGGTCGGCCTACATGTATAAGAGGCTCTCGGCCTATGTAGCCGCTATAGCCGGCGGGCTCCCCGGGTTGAAGTTATTCGTATACCCTAGCTACGAGGTCATGAAAGAGGTAGTGTCTCGTCTACCAGTGAATCTAGACGTCCTAGTCGAGTCGCGCGGCACCAGTATAGACGAGGTAGAGGAGTGGATCCGGGAGTCGCCCGAGGTGAGTGTGCACGCCGTGGCTAGTGGAAAGCTGGTCGAGGGCGTCGAGTTCACCGATGAACAGGGTAGGAACCTGCTCCATATAGTGGCCCTTGTGGGCGTACCATACCCACAGCCAGACGACTATAGTAGGACTATGGAGGAGGACCTTGAGGCTAGGATAGGGAGGAGCCGCGCCCGCTACTACGTGTTTGATTTCCAGACTATCGTGAGGATAAAACAGGCCCTCGGCAGGGCCACGCGTTCCCCCGAGGACCGCGCTGTCTACTTCCTCCTAGACTATCGGTATCTGAGGAGGGATCTCCGGGTGCAACTGGAGGTCCCTGTCTCCAGGGTGGTGTCCAGCTTGTCCGGGTTGGCCTCCGCTATAGCGGAGGCCCGTGCGAGGTTAGCGGTCTACTCCTCCTCTTCTAGGAACGACTCTAACGCGTCGTAGACGTCGAGTATTGCTTCCCTGGTCAGTCTTCTAACCTTGAAGCCGGCCTCTTCCAGCTTCCTGACGGCGTAATCCACCACTTGTACGAGCACCTCTACGACGTCCTCTAGCTCTGCCCTCGGATCCACTTCTGCATCCAATAGTTCCTCGATCGACTCGTCGATGCCCTCTCCGACCTTAAGCTCGACGGCATACACTCCTTCGCCTCTGGGCTCCACGATTATCCTTATAGGGTACTCGCCGTGTAGAATGACTAGCACGCCATTGTCCAGGTCGACGCTAGGCTTCAAACCGTACCTAGCAGCGTACTCCGAGATGGACTTTAATGCGTCCTCCCGTGTCATAGCCACCATTGCCTCAACACCCTATTGCTACAAGGAATGCACTCCCATAATTAATACGATACCCTGCGGCCCTAGAGGCTACGCAGCTCGACCTCGCCAGTATCGTAATCTATTACCGCGTATCTACCCTTGGCCAGGGGACCCGGGTTGACGAAGATGATGCCATCCCTCTCCTCGAATCCGGAGCTCTCATGTATATGGCCGAAGACGTGTACCCTGGGCTTCAGGGATGATATAATGTCCCAGAGCTCCTTCAAGCCGGCCCTCAACCCTATGAAAGTCCTATCCAGTACCCCGCGCGGGGGGTGATGTGATACGAGCACATCCACCCCGCTGGAGGGGCTTAGGGACTGGAGCATCCTTATATTGCCGACGACCTCCATACCCCCTATGCCAGCGAAGACCAGGCCCTCTACCTCAACCATCCTCCCATCCAGCAAAGCGCCCTTGGCGCGTAGAAGCCTAGCAACCCCGGGGTTGTCTATGTTGCCCGTAACCGCTACGGCGGGGGCCCCAGCCTCCTCTAGGAACAGCTCTACGGTGTCGACGCACTCGAAGTCGCCCGAGGAGACGACGAGGTCGTAGGAGGCTGAGTCGAATACCTTCCTGAGCTTGTCGTTGCGACAGTGTATGTCTGTCACGTGGAGGATCCGGGTCATGGATTATATTGCACCCGCGTCCGTTAGTAATGTTCAGCCGTCTATTATACCTTTATATATTAAGACTCCAGGCGCCTCACCAGCCTCCTCAACCGCGCTAGCACGCGCGACTTCGTCTCAACTCCAAGCCTAGCCTCCTCAACCGCCTCCAAGAGGAACTGGTAGGCTTTGAGAGCAGTCTCCCTGTCAAAGGGGTAGGGGACCCCGTCTTTCCCTCCGATCGCGTAGGAGTATGCGAATGGGTCTAGCGGGTGGGATAGAGGGTCCCTCACGCTAGTAGGGACCCCGTAGAGTATATCCGCGATGAGGGCTAGGGCCCTCACAACCCTGGGCCCTAGCCCGGGGGCTATGGCTAGGTCGCGTTCATCGGTGACCTGGTAGTTGCCTATGGTCTCGAACGACTTGAGGAGCTGCCTTGAAGGTTTCACGGGCCTGTAGTAGGGCTTCACCCGTGGGGGAGGGTCCCTCCCGCTGGATACGTAGTCGAGGAGCGAGGGTTTGCCCTGGATCACCCGGTTGGCTTCCTCCAGGTACCTGGCTATGCGCCGTGGCCCATCCTGGATTAGGTCAATGTACATCCTGCGGGCCTTTCTGCTCTCGGAGGCCGTTGCATTGAGCAGTACACTGGCCCGGAGGCCTGCGACGCCCGAGTGGGGTTCCTCTAGGTCGAAGCGTGTTACGTGGTATCTCCTGGCCATTCCGGTGGCCGTGTTCATGCCCTGCTGCACGACTATATACTCTCCCATCCTAGTCACTGCGAGGGCGTGTATGTATAGCTCGTACCCGTCCTGCAGGAATGCAGAGTCTACCCTAGCGGCCGTCTTACTGGCCCTCCTCAGCTCTGATGCATCCAGGCCGTAGGCTTCGCCCGCCTTCTCGGCCTCTTCGGGTAGCTTCTTCATGCTGCTTCCCTTACCGCCTAGGACTAGTATCCCGCGGTCGTGGCCTTCCCAGGTTATCCTCTTCAGTATCCCCACGACGACCGTCGTGCTCCCGCTGCTGTCCCAGTCCATGCCTATTACGTTATTGAAGGCCTGGAACCATAGTGGGTCGGCTAGCATGGCTAGCACTGCTGAGGGACCCTTTACCTCAACCATGTAATCTATTATGGCCCTGGCTAGCTTTGTCATGACCTCCAGCATCCATTGAGGGACCCTCCCGTGGTGTAGAGGGAGGTCCGCTATGCCCGGCATCGCCTCTGGCCTCTAGTATTAAGCCTGGCCCCGTACTACTATTTCTAGCCCTCGCACCCCCGTTGATCCCTCGGCATTGCTGCTTAATTCAAATCCCTATTTTCATTATTAATATATTTATACCTGTATCACGGTTATTATCCCTTGAGGTGTCTCTCACATGCACCCTTATGCGAGGATACTCGATGAAATAATCAGCCTACTCAACACGGACTTATACGGTCTACGGGGAGTTATAGGCGAAAGACTACTTGTATCGGCTCTACGCGAGGGCAAGACCAACGTCTACACCTACGATGGGAGCAGGCTCGTGAAGCTCAACGAGAAGCCTGTTAACGGCGTCCTCGAAGCCAAGTACAATGTATCCAAGGCCATTATAATGAGGGACGTCGCCAAGGGCAGGGAACAGTACATGCTATACGAGATCGACCCTGACGCGCCAGGGGTCGAGAAGCCCGTTGAGGGCGTCGAGCCAGCTCGTATACTAGGCGGCTCCTACGACGACGAGGTTCTAGTGTACGGGGCAGCGACCATGGCTGAAAACGCGATATTCCTTGTTAGAGACGGTAAGAGGAGTAAGGTAGCCACGCTCCCGGGCTTCGCCGCCGTGATAGACCATAAGTGGCCTATAGCGGTCGGCATCGGAGCCCTAAAGCCCACCACGGGGAAGTTCCAGCTCTTCATAGCAGACCTAGAGAAGGGGGACGTCAAAATCCACGAGAGGCCTGATGGGAGCATACTCATGGCCAGGATAGCCCCCGACGACTCCATAGTCTATACACTCGACAGGAGCGATAACGCGGTGTTGATGAAGCTAGACCCAGCCACAATGGAGGACAGCGAACTTTCACTGCCAGGAGATGACCTTAAAGAGTACAAGCCCGTCTCGTTCAACTACATCGGGTACACGCCAGGAGGGTCCCTCATCGCGGTGGCCAGGAAAAACGGCAGGAGCAAGATATTCCTAGACGGGCGTCTAGTAAAGGCCCCAGAAGGGATCCATGGAGCAGTCTACGAGTGGAAGGGCGGGCTTGCAGTAACGCATACCAGCCTCTCGCTCCCACCCAGGATCATAAAGCTGGGAGGCAACGACTATGAGGTCCTACTAACCGGGTCCGTGCCAAGCAATGTAACCGGGGCGCTAGGTAGCAGTGGGTTTGCTCTAGTCGAGAGCTTCGACGGGGAGAGGGTCCCAGTGTTCTATCTAGAGAGCAATAGGGCCTCCAAGCCAGGCCCCACAGTGGTATTAGTGCATGGGGGTCCCTTCGCCGAGGACGCCGATATGTGGAACGTACTAGCAGGAGGCCTGGCCTTGGCCGGCTTCCACGTTCTAATGGTGAATTACAGGGGTAGCACTGGCTATGGTGAGAGGTGGAGGCTGAAGATTATAGGCGATCCCTGTGGGGGCGAGCTGGAGGATATTATCAGCGCTACCAGATGGGCTATGGAATCGGGATTAGCCAGCCACGTGTACATAATGGGGTACAGCTATGGAGGCTACATGACTATGTGCGCCCTCACGAAGAAGCCCGGCGAGTACAAGGCCGGCGTCGCCGGGGCTAGCGTCGTCGATTGGAGGGAGATGTACGAGTTGAGTGACGCCGCGTTCAAGTCATTCATACACATGGTGTTCGGCGGGAGAACAGAGCTGTGGGATGATAGGAGTCCCATCAACTTCGTCGAGAACCTGAGGGACCCCCTGATGATCATACACCCCCAGAATGATTCGAGGACTCCCCTGAAACCGGTCCTCCGCTTCATGGATAAGGCCGCCGAGCATGGCAAGACGTTCGAGGCATATATTGCACCTGACATGGGCCATACTGTCAACACCGTGGAGGACGCGTTGAAGATACTGTGGCCGGCAGTGCAGTTCCTGCTGCGCCAGGAGGGTTCCGTTGAGAAGTAGTCTCCGGAGAGCGGTGGTGGACGACACCTCGTATATGTGCTGAGATATATCTTGCATGTAACGTATATGCTTCCAGGGCTAGCGCATGGGGTCATATGTCGAGAAGGCTAGGACGGGCTACCTCGATACAGGCACCCGTTTTCCCCGTGAGATCATATGGGGTATGGGGCTGGTAAAGGCTGCCGCGGCTGAGGCCAATTACAGGCTAGGCCTACTCTCCCCTGACAAGTATAGGGCTATCAAGGCCGAGGCCCTAAGGCTCGCCGACGGCAAATACGATAGAGACATCGATGTTGACGTCTTCCAGACTGGGAGCGGGACCGGGCTCAACCTAAACGTGAACGAGGTAATAGCCAGGAAAGCATGGGAGAATCACGGCGTAAAAGTCCATCCACTCGACGACGTGAACATGAGCCAGAGTAGCAACGACGTCGTCCCAACAGCCATCCGTCTGGCTGCCTTAAAAACGGGGGTCAAGGTCAGAGACTCCCTTAGGAGGCTAATCGATGTACTGTCGAGGTATGTTGAGGAGTATAGCGGGTTAGTGAAGCCTGGGAGGACGCATCTAAGAGACGCGCTCCCGGTAACACTCGGCCAGGAACTCTCAGCTTATCTAGACGCTTTCAGGCACGACTACAGGCTACTGGGCCATGCGTTAGAGTACGTGGGAGAGGTTCCTCTAGGCGGCACCGCTGTCGGCACGGGGGTCAATTCGCCCGAGGGGTACAGGGATCTTGCCATAAACGAGCTTGCCAGGCTCTCGGGGCTACCGGTCTCACCGGCGAACACCTTCAGAGCCATGCGGTTGTTAACCGATATAGTTCTCTTGAGCTCCGTCTACAGGGTTATAGCCCTAGAGCTGTGGAGGCTATCCCAGGACCTTAGGCTTATGTTCAGCGGGCCCTTCACCGGGATTGGCGAGATAGACATTAGACAGGATATCCCCGGGAGCAGTATTATGCCTGGTAAGAGGAATCCCGTGACCCTAGAGGCTATAATGCAAGCCTCTACACAGGCCGTCGGCATCGACGCCACGATATCCAACGCCTCTATGCTGGGCGAGTTCGAGCTGAGCATGGGTATACCCGTCACGGGGTATAATGTAGTGGTTCAAGCCAAGCTATTATTGGAGGCCCTCGGCAAGATGAGCGATCTCGTCCTACCCAGTATCGAGCCTAGGCCCGATAGGATGAGGAGCCTGGCCTACAGGAGCGCTGCGTTATTGACTGTGCTGTCGCCTGTGCTGGGCTATGATAGGGTGGCCGCTATAGTTAAGAGGCTCCAGGAGGGGGCTTCTCTAGAGGAGGCGTTAGAGGAGGCTGGACTGGAGCCGGACCGGGTTAGGGAGTTGCTCGACCTGGAAAAAATGGTTAAGCCATATAGGATCGAGAAGTAGTGGGGTTTTTATAAAAACAGCTATTTCTCCACCTTTACCATGTACCCAGCGAATATCCTCTTGAACGCGCTAGAGTCTATCAATGGTTTCCCACTTATCTCTACCCTCTGCTTCGACGGTGGTTTATTGTGGTAGCTGGGTATGCGCATCTCCAATCTGTCCTCTATGGTATCCCGGGTTCTGTCCTCGTAGAATACCCCGACGGGTATCCTGTCCCCCCACTCCCATGCCTTTGACAGGGCTAGGCCTAGCTTCTTAGGCCTCTCGGAGGGATCGGCGACTACTGGGTCCCAGCCCTCCTCTTGTTCCAGGTGGTATATCCTCTTCCTGTACCACTGGGTCGTGTAGATGTCGTTGTAGGTTACGCAGGGCTGGAGGACGTCTACTACGGCTGCCCCCTTGTGTTGTATCGCCCTCTTTAGAATGTCCTTCAGGTGGTCTATGTTCATTGCAAAGGCTCTTGCCACGAAGGTGTACCCGCTTGTGAGTGCTAGCGCTATCGGGTTCACTGCATCCTGTAGGTTGGGTTTCGGCAGGGCCTTCGTCTTTACGCCGGCTGGTAGTGTGGGGCTTGCCTGCCCCTTCGTGAGACCATATACCTGGTTGTCGTGTATGATCACCGTTATGTCGAGGTTCCTCCTGCCCAGTGCGACGAAGTGTCCCGCTCCTATGCCTAGTAGGTCTCCGTCTCCCCCGTTGACTATGACTGTTAACTCTGGGTTGGATAGCTTGATGCCTGTAGCGAAGGGTATAGCTCTGCCGTGGAGCGTGTGGACGCCGTTGGCATAGATGAAGTGTGGTGTCTTGCCGCTACACCCTATCCCGGATACTATAGCGACCTGCCATGGCTCTAGTTCCAGCTCTTTCAGCGCCTTTTGCATGGCTGCGAGTATGCCGAAGTCCCCGCACCCGGGGCACCAGTCTATCCAGACTTCTGTCTTGTAGTCCATTCTAAGCCCCATAGCTTAACACCTCCTTCGAGGAGGATCCCTCTAGTATGCGTAGGACTGCTAGCCCGAGCTCGTTAACGTATATGGGCCTGCCAGTCCACTTTAAGATGTATTTCTTGAAAACAAAACCTGTATTCATAGTAGTCACCTTGGCCGCCATGCTCTCATAGTTAGCCTCGACCGCTATGACCCTCTCCGGGTCGTACCTAGAGAGGATCTCGCTCACATACTCCCTAGGGAAGGGCTCGAAGATCCTTAGGTGCAGGTACGAGCCCCTGTAGCCTTCCCTCCTCAGTAAGTCGAGCACCTCCAGGGATGCTCCTTTTGTGGTCCCCCATCCGACTAGTAGGAAGTCCTCGCCGTCGCCGTATAGTATAGCTCTCTCCTCCTGAGGTATCTCCTCGTGCGCTATCTCTAGTTTCTTCATGCGTAGCTCGTGCATCTCAAGCCTGTTTATCGGGTCCTCGTTTATATGACCCTCCTCGTCGTGTTCGTCCCCGGTATACCAGATTACCGTTCCTTTGCTGCCTAGTAGTGCTCTCGGCGTTATCGGTTTTCCGTCTTTCTTGAACCTCTTGTAACCGGGTCCTGGCTTTTCTGCTATGAGGCCCCTGTCTATTAGTACCTCCTCTGGCCTCGGCGGCGGTATTGTTACGGTGGAGTTCGCCAGGAACTTGTCTAGTAAGTGTATCACTGGCAGCTGGTATCGCTCGGCCCAGTTCATAGCCTTTATCGCGTCGTAGAAGGCTTCTTCGTGGTCTCCGCTCGATACTACTATCCTGGGGAACTCGCCGTGGCTTGAGAAGAGGGCTGAGAACAGGTCCTGTTGTCCTCCCCTAGTCGGTAGGCCCGTGCTGGGTCCTCCCCTCTGGTAGTACGTTATGACTACTGGGACCTCGTTTATACCAGCCCACCCAAGAGCCTCTACCATGAGGTCGAATCCTGGCCCGCTCGTCGCCGTCGCCGCCCGGGTCCCGGTTAGCGCGCTTCCTATAGCCGCCGATATAGCTGCTATCTCGTCCTCGGTCTGGAAGACGACGACTCCTCCCAGCTCGTCGCTATAGGCGCTTAGGTCTTCGTGTGATTCTATAGTGAAGCTCTCGTCGGCGGCCGGGGTTATCGGGTAGTAGCTCTGGAACCTGAGTCCACCAACTATCTTGCCTATCGCGACTATCTCGTTCCCGTTGACGACCAGGTACTCTTCGGGCGGGTCTATCGGGTCACTCACCCTTATTTTCCCTTTTAGCTCGCTTGTCTTCTCGTAGATTAGCTGTGAGAGCTTCATGTTCTCCTCTATTATCTTCTCCTTGGCCATGAACCTCCTCTTGAAGCCCCTCCTTAGCTCCTCTAGCGTTAGCCCTGTGATGTTTGCTATCGTCGCGACTAGTATAGTGTTTATGTACCTTTTTGCCTGGTATCTGGGGATCTTTAGGAGTTCGGCGAACTCGTTTAGTATAGCCTGGTAGTCTAGTCCTAGGGGTAGGGCGCCTAGGCGGTCTCTCGCGTATTCTAGGGCGCCCTTGATTGTTGCCTCGTATCCTGTTGTCTCTAGGATGCTCTTTATCCTATCCTTTAGTTGTCTCTCCATGGTTGGCACGTTGGCTAGCTTCGTCGCCGTGCTTCTAGAGTCGTATATTATTATCGTGCCCTGTACCGCTTCGGTGAAGTGTGTGAATATAGTCTCGGGGTCTATCCCGGCTATGATGTCTGGGGCTTCTGCTGGGGCTAGTGGTTGTCTCGCTGGGTTTACCCTTAGGTTTATGTAGCTGTGCTTGCCTTTTATGTTGGAGAAGTATTCTCGCATGGAGTATACCCTGTATCCCCTTATCGCATACGCCGCCGATAGTATCTGCGACGCGGTCTCTAGGCCCGTGCCTTGCGGCCCTCCGAGTAGTAGGCGGATCTCTTCTCTTGGAGCGTCTCCCAACTCTATTCACCGGCTCCATCCTACCCTATAACTTTAACGGTGTTAAATAACATTATGTAAGTAAACCCCGTTAAAGACAATAAAATAAATCCTATTAAGCTATAGACGACGCCACCGATATAACCTCATCGTAATCCGGCTCTACTCTGGGATCGTCGCTAACCCACTTCCAAGCAACCCTGCCCTCTCCATCTATGATGAAGACCGCTCTCTTAGCCAGATAGCGCAACCCTAGTATCTCGTCGTGGACAACTCCATACAGCCTGATGACCTCCCTGTTATAGTCGCTCAGTAAGGGGAACTGTAGCCTGTTTGCGGCTTTGAATTCCTTCAGGCACCAGGGGCTGTCGGTGCTTATCCCCACGACTGTCGCATTGGCCTTCTCCAGCTTCGCCATCTTGTCCCTGAAAGCGCATAGCTCTGCCGTGCAGACGGGGCTGAAGGCTGCTGGGAAGAAGACCAGGATGACTGGCTTGCCTTCTCCTAGGAGTTGCTTTAGTGTGACCTGGTTGAAGTTCTCGTCCGGCAACCTGAAGTCGGGCGCTATATCGCCTACCTCGACCACGTAGTTCCACCGGTTACTTTAAGTCTGGTAGTTATAAGTATTAGATTTGGGTATATATTATATTAAAAGAATATAAAATTGTTTTATTATCTCAGTGCTTCCTCTGTCCGAGCCTGGCATTCAACATGAGCACGGCCTGTGGGGTCTCGCCGCTGAACTCCAATAACTGTAGTATCTCCTGGAAGGTCTTCTCCTCTTCTACCTGCTCCGTCACAAACCAGTGCAGGAATACCTCCGTCGGCTTGTCGTCGAGCTTCCTAGCCAGATCCACGAGGTCGTTTATGTGCTTGGTTATCGTCTTCTCGTGCTCTAGGGCCTCCCTGAACACGTCTGTCACGCTCTTCCACTCCCTAGGGGGCTCGTCTACCTTGTATAGCTCCACCCTGCCTCCACGGTCGTTTATGAATTCGTAGAACTTCATTGCATGCTCCAACTCCTCCTTGGCCTGTACCTTCATCCAGTGGGCGAACCCGCCGAGGCCTTTGTCGTCGAAGTACGCTGCCATTGAGAGGTATAGGTACGCCGAGTACAGTTCCCTGTTTAATTGCTTGTTTAACTCGTCCTGTAGCTCCTTTGGGATCAAGACTCCTCACATTTCGGCCCTGTGAATCACACCGATATATATCATTTAGTACAGTATATTATATAAACTATAATAATATTATGTATGATATATAGGCCCCTATATAAGGGCGTTTCCTAGCATGCCAGTAGAGGCCAAAAGACAAACCCCGGGTGGAATACGAGATGGACGAGGAGCTAGTACTAGAGAAAGCCAGGGAAAAGATCATACAAGAACTCTTAATACAAGAGAAGCTAAGGAAGTGCTGCAAGATAAAACCCAGGAAGGAACTCGTCGAAATCAACACGATAGAGGAATTCAAGAAGGCCATCTCAACGTGTAGACTAGCGATAGGCTTCTTCTACACGCCCACATGCCCCTACTGCAGGATGATGGAGCCCCTCATGGAGGAGGCCGCCGCTATACTAGGAGACCGAGTATACTTCTTCAAGGTAAACGCCGCACGCCTCTTCGAACTGGCAGGAGCGCTATACATAATGGGTACCCCGACAACGATAGCATTCCACAACGGCAGGGAAGTGGATAGGCTCGTAGGGCTAGTGCCTCCAGAGGTCTTAGAAGAGTTCCTAGCCAATCTCCTGGAAAAAGGCCAGTGCCCAATACCAGTCGCTGAAGAGCTCGACTAAGAGTACTTGCTGGCCAGCTTCTTAATACTGCTCTTAACCAGCTTCAGGGCCGCTGGCTTTGATATTCCAAGCTTTCTAGCTAGCCTCGATATGTTAGAGGCCTCGCCATTAGCCAGCATGCGCAGAGCCTCCTTCTGCCGTAGGGTCAAATAAACCTCCCTATAGTCCACCTCGCCGACATCGACTATCTCATAGCTATGCTCCTTGAGGAGCCTCCTGGTATACTTGTTGTCTCTCACTATGAAGACTATAGTCTCGTCGCCTCTTATAACGGGTTGTCCTATGACGTGTGTAGCACGCATGAGCTTCGCGAGGACACAGTCGTCACAGCTCTTCTTCAACACGTGTACCCGTCGATTCGACACTACGATGTGCTCGATCTTGGCCGGGCATGTGCCTATTCTAGTGCCTAGGTACTCGTCTGGCTTCAACTGACGGAGCAGGTCGCACTGCTTCATAGTCACCTTGAGCAGCTTCATAAACTCATATACCCTCCAGAGGAACTGGTTTGCCAGCCTTTATTTAAGGTGGAATATAGTTGTATATAAAACTCCCGGTCTCCGGCTGGGGAACGGTTAACCTGGTTATCCGTTGTCTCTAGTAGTCCCATAGCCCCACATCACTTCAATGAGCAAGCGGCTTCCATGGGGTGGAGTTACTTGGCCTCAAATGGGAATAATGGGTGGGCACGCCTCGTCCTGATAGTAGCTATACTAGTCTACGTGTTCTATTTCGCTGCAGCCGCCTATACCTTCCAGAACCTACCGCCGATCCCCGAGAGCGTTGTTACAAGCGACGGCACGGTCCTCTTCACCAAGGACGATATCATAGAGGGCAAGTACCTGGTACAGAGATACGGCATACAAGATTATGGAAGCGTGCTCGGATTCGGCGGGTATTTCGGGACCGACTATACAGCCTACGCGCTGAAATTCATACAAATGGAGGCCAATGGTAAGCCTGGAAACGAGCTCGTATCGATAGAGAAGCACAGCCCTGTGACCTTTGTCGTCGGAGACGAGGTCGCTAGGGCCTACGAGAAGCTCTACAACTACTATAAATCGCTGTGGAGAGACGAGTACGTCAATGATAGACTAGCGCTGGACAAGCTGCTCACAGACGAGGACATATCGAAGATAACGGCCTATTTCACCTGGACAGCCCTGATCGCCATGAAGGGATACACGAACGGGTTCCCCTACACTCCCGGCCTAGTGGAGCAGACTATAGACGCGACCAGGGCGACTTGGATCACGATATTCGTGCTACTACTAGTGATAATGCCGATAGCTGGCTACATTATAATAAAGTTCATAGACTACTGGAGGGACGAGAGGATAACCGTCAGCCTCCCAGAACCAACACCAACTCAGAGGGTTGCACTGCTCGGAATGCTCCTAGCGGCCCTCGGCTTGATCGTGCAGGGGCTACTGGGAGGCTACATGATGCACCTATACGCAGAGCCCGAGCTCTACGGCATAGACCTAAGCCATCTACTGCCCTTCAACGTAGCCAGAGGGCTACACTATAACCTGGCGATACTCTGGATCGCCGTGACCTGGGTCAGCTTCGCACTATTCGTCCTACCCTACTTCGGCCTCAAGATAACCAAGCAGCAGTCCCTAACCATACTGCTGGCTGGAGGCCTCGTAGCGATACTAGGACTACTAGGTCTATGGAGCAGCTACCTGGGCAAGATGCCGGACTCCCTATGGTTCCTCTTCGGCAGCCAGGGCAGGCCAGTCGTCAGCCTCGGAACCGTGTGGCTACTCCTTATAGCGGGCCTCGTCGGCTACCTGGCTGTAACAACCTACAAGGTAGCCAAGCAGAACCAGTATCCCTTCAACGCCCTACTCAAGATACTCTCAATCGGGCTAGGCGGCACCGCCTTCGGAGCCTTCATAGGCGCGCTACCAATCGTCAAGCCATGGACTAACTTCACCATGGACGAGTACTTTAGGTGGATAACTATACACGCCTTCGTGGAAGGGTTCTGGCCGGCGATAGTGATACCGATACTACTGATACTGCTAGTGATAACCGGCATGGTACCGCCTAGGCTAGCAGTAGCCGTTGCCGGTCTAGACGCTACCCTAGAGATAGCGACCGGTATGATAGGCACGGCACACCACTACTACTGGGGAGGAGAACCCACCTTCTGGATGTATATAGGAGCCGCGATATCTACTCTAGAGGTACTCCCCATAGGATTCGTCATAGCATACGCCATAGTACTGTGGAAGAGGGGCGAGATACAAAACGAGATACAGAAGACAGTCCTAACCTTCACGCTAGTCGCGGCGCTAGGAGGGGCCATCGGCGTCGTGGCCTTCGGCGCCGGGCTAATCAACATGCCAATAGTAAACTACTACCTACACGGCTCACAGGCAACAATGGTCCACGCACACCTAGCAATGCCCCTAGCCTACGGAGTGCCGACCATGCTGATGTGGGTCATAGCCTTCGTGTTGGCCGGCGGGATACCGGTCGAGGCCCTGCCGAATATAAGGAAGGCCGTAGTTATAACCGCGGTAGGCTTCTACCTCCAGGTACTGCTGAGCCTTGGAGTAATGATGTACAAGCAGTTCGACGCAGGAAGCCAGCTGGGATACTGGTATATCAAGAGCCTCGTGACTCCAGACGGGAAGCTCGCTGGCATATGGACCCAGCCGACTATGCAGCACATTATATGGGCTAGACTGGTCGGTGACGTGATAGCTGGACTGGCCATACTCTGGATAGTGTATTATCTAGTGAAGGGATTCCCAAAGGCATTCAAAAAAGGCTAAACAATAAAACAAGTCTTTTTTTATTTCTTATTCTTACTGTCTAGGAACCCTCTAGCCCTCTCCACAGTCTCTGGCCTCGAAGCAGAATACACCAGGCTCATCAATCCTCGCTGGAGCATTAGATGCGGCCTCGCCTCCCGTAACAACTCCTTAGCAGTTCGAACAGCCCACTGGTCATTGGAGGCAATGGCCTCTGCAACCTCTCTTACCTTTGCCACGAGCTCGTCTACGTTGTCGACAACCATATTAACTATCCCATATTCCAAGGCCTCTTCAGCTGTAATGAGTAAGCCAGTCAAGGCTATGAAGGCAGCCCTCTTATACCCAATGAGCCACGGGCCCACGGTAGGCGTTGCGGGGGGCACCATTCCCCATTTAACCGCCGGGCTACCCAGCTTAGCCTTCCTCACAGCGACTGCGATATCGCTGGCGTATAGCAGCTCGAATCCTATGCCGACTGCATGCCCGTTGACAGCGGCGATAACGGGTTTACTGCACTCGGATAACGCTCTGCAGACCCCGCCTAGGCCCTCATACATTATCTTCCACGCGTCATCCGTCCCAGTTATTTTCGCTACCGACTCCAGGTCCACCCCTGTCGAGAAGAACCTCTCACCGGCTCCTCTTATCGCGATAACAGTTGTGTTTTGATCCTCGCATTCACCCTTGATTGCATTCGCTAGTTCTCTTGCGTGCTCGTAGTCTAGGCTGTTCCCCTTATCCTCCCTGTCAATGATTATCCAGGATATGAGGGGGTCCCTCTCTACTCGGATAGGCATAATGTATTCACCTCAAGACCGGGATGCCGTCTATAAAGTTATTATGCTTGCCAGCTACCTTATATAGACTAGTAAAACATATTGAGAATATTGCTATAGAATATGGGGCATGTGATTCCGTGAGGGATCAACCCTTGGACCGCTTCAACTCGCATAGAGTATAGGCTAACGCTACCGATATACTTAGGACGACGAGTATAGTTGCTAGAGCCGCTATAGCCGGCTGGCTAGAATAGTCGTTTAACCCAGGCCTCCTAGCCCTATTCCAGACCAAGATAGGCAGGGTCTCAAACCCAGGGCCCTTAGTGAAAAGCGTCTTCGTGAAGTCCGTGAAGCTCATCATAAAGGCTAGCCCCAGAGCCGCTATTATCCCCGGCATGGAAACGGGTATAGTCACCTTTAGAAACGCCGTGAGCTTGTCGGCTCCGAGAGTCCTCGCCGCCGTGGCCAGACGAGAACCCTTACTCCCCACAGGCGACAGCGCTATATAGGCGTAGGCGACGTTGAAGGCTGTATGACCTATCAACACGCTGACAAGGCCCAGGGGGAAACCCAGGTAGAGGAAGAGGAGCATCAGGGATACTGCCTCGGTTATCTCGGGGATTATCACCGGGGGGTATATGAGGAGCGATACCAGGTCTCTATCCTCCCTCCTGGAGGCTAGGGCCGCTGGGAGTGCTATGGCAGTAGATATCAGTGCACTGGCTACCGCCACGACTATGCTGTTCTTGAAGGCTATCCAAGCCTCTGTGTCGTGGAGGAGCTGGAGGTACCATTTCACGGTGAACCCCTTCCATGTCCCGAAGAATTTGCTGTCGTCGAAACTGTATACCGCCATGACGATGATCGGTATATAGAGGAGCGTGATAACGGCATACGTGTAGTATTTGAGGATCCTCATAGCATATCCTCCCCCGTCCTCCTAGCAACGGCAAACGCGGCTACCATGAGAGCCAGCGTTATTACTACTGCGAGGGCAGCGCCCACGCCCCACATGCCCCCGCTTAGGAAGAGATAGTAGATGAGGCTTCCAACGGTGAACCCGGACTTCCCTCCGAGGAGTGTTGGTATGACGAACTCGGTCATAGACATTAGCAGTACTAGGAGTGACCCGGCGATTATCCCCGGCAGTGTTAAGGGGATTACCACCCTTGATACGAGGTCTCTAGTCGATGCGCCTAGGACCCTAGCGGCCTCTAGCACGTTGTCTGGTATTCTTGATAGCGAGGCGAACAAGGGGAGGAGCATTATAGGGAAGTACTCATAGATCATGCCTAGCATCATAGCATGGAACCCCTCCTTCAAGCCTATCGTGTATATCACTGTCTTGATCGCAAGGGATCGGAGCAACACGTCTACCCAGAAGGGGGTTAGTAGGAGCGCTAGCAAGAGTATCTTCTCCCGCCCGGTAGACACCTTTGCCACATAGTATGCCACGGGGTATGCAAGGGCTAGGGTTACGAGCGTTGTCTCGGAGGCGATCATTATACTATAGAATACTATCCTCGTATAGGAGGGATCCCTCACTATAGCCAAGTAGTTCTCCAGGGTTAGCCCTCCGCCCACTCCCGTGAAGCTCTGATAAGCCAGTATAGCGAAAGGCGCGTAGAAGAATACGAGGAGGAAGATGAGTAGCGGTATGATTGCCAGGGAGGGTTTCACTCGCTTACCACCCTGGCATCGTCCAGGCGCCATCCCACCCTTACTTGGGCGCCTGGCTTGAACCGGCCGCCATTCCTGGGCATGATTACCTTAATCATCTTCCCGTTGACTCTCACCTCTAGCCGCAGGAGCGGGCCCTGGAATATGACATCCTCCACGACGCCCTCGTATTCGACGTCGGCCCGCTCCGGGTTCACTTTCACGCGCTCCGGCCTTACAACGAGGAACCTTCCATCACCTAGGGGCAGGACATTCGCCTCGCCGAAGAAGGAAGCTACGAAAGCCGACCGCGGACTCTCATATACCTCCTCTGGCGCCCCCACCTGTAGTATCATGCCATCCCTCATAACGGCTATCTCGTGGCTTACAGCCATTGCCTCGTTTTGATCGTGTGTAACGTAGATTACTGTGGTCATCGTCTCCCTCTGGATCCTCTTCAATTCGAGGAGTAGCCTCTGTTTTATCTTGTAGTCTAGGTGGGCGAAGGGCTCGTCTAGCAATAGGACTGCTGGCTCTATCACTAGTGCCCTGGCCAGGGCGACCCTCTGCTGCTGCCCGCCGCTGAGCTCGTTTATTCTCCGGGACGCGAACTCCCCGGGGTCAAGCCCCACTAGCTCTAGTGTATCATATACCCGTCTCTTTATCTCGGCATCGCTATAACGCCTTATTCTCAGCCCGAAGGCTATGTTCTCATACACGTTTAGATGGGGGAACAGTGCTAGGTCCTGGAATACGAAGCCTATGTTCCTCTTCTCGGGCGGCTGGCTCGTGACGTCTTCGCCGTCGAAGTAGATCTTTCCACTGGTTGGTTTTTCGAGGCCCGCTATCACTTTTAGGAGTGTTGTCTTCCCGCAGCCACTGGGGCCGAGGAGCGTGGTTATGTGGCCCCTCCTAGCCTTCAGGGTGACCTCTCTTAACGCTGTGACCCTCTTATAGGTCTTTGTTATCTTTTCCGCGTATACCTCTACCCCCGGCAATCCCAGTGGCCTCGCCCACCCTCTATGTTGTTTGGAGGCGGTTGTACTGGTGTTTTAAGAGTATACCTTTAGCCTCTCTAGCCTCCCATGACGTGTAGCCTAATGGTCTCTACGTAGCTCGACATCTCCTCGTCTAGTACCGGGCTTGGGATGAGTTTGGTGTCTGGCGGTGGGTATACTAGGGGGTTGTTTAGGATCTCAAGTAGCTCCTCGTCATTATTTTCCTCGGCTATCTTTAGGATCAGGCTCTTCTTGAGAGCCGACGCATACCAGACCGCCTTCACGTTTCTAGCCGCTATGTCCGGGCGCATCATGAAGTTGATGAACTCCAGGGCCTCGTTGACGTGCTTTGCATCCCTTGGTATGACCATGAAATCGACCCAGAACAGGGCCCCGTCACTCGGGTTAACGAACTCGACATTAGGGTTCTCTTCCTGGACAACAAGTATATCGCCGCTCCATGCGAGCGCTAGGCATATGTGCTCGTTCTGGAGCTCCGGCATGTACTGGGAGGCGCCGTATAGGCCTACTATGTATGGCTTCACAGAAAGGAGAAGGTTCTCCACCTGCTTCATAACCTGGTCGTTCCAGTTCTCCCTAACGCTTGGATCATAGCCGAGGGCTATCATGGCAGTCATCACTGTCTCCGAGAACTCGCTCAGCAACGAGACTTTCCCGGGATACTGTGAAAGATACGACGCGTTATAGAATTGCTTCCATGTCCTGGGCGGCTCCTTGACGCACGTCTTCACATAGCCTATACCGGTTGTCCCCCACATATAGGGTACCGCATACTTCTGCTCCGGGTCCGCCGGGTGCGACGCTATCCGTGGGTCTAGGTTTACTAGGTTGGGCAGCTTCGACTTGTCTAGCGGGTGGAGGAGTCCCTGTTGCCTTGCCAGCCCCACGTAGGAGTGAGCCGTTATTATGACGTCGTACCCAGCTCCTCCGGCCTTTAGCTTGGCCCATGCCTCCTCGGCGGCCTCATACTCGTCATATACCACTTTGACGCCGTACTCCTTCTCGAAGTCTTCTAGCACCGTTGGATCGATGTACTCGCTGTAGTTGAGTACCTTCAGGACCCGCTGCTCCGGCTTGGCATAATATAGGTATCCGATGCCGGCTAAGATGATTATTACGACCACCAGTATCCCGGCTACCGCGGCCTTGCTCATTTAATGCACCCTAGGGGCTAAACCCCGGGTGGCGAAAAAGAATATAAACCTATGAAGCTTGGCCTCCTGCGAGCTCCCTAACGGCTTCTAGGGCTAGGTCGGCGTGTTTCTCGGCTGGCCTTACATTGACTAGAACCTTGCGTACTACCCCGTCAGGGTCTATTATGAAGGTCGCCCGCTCCGCGGAGATCCTCTTTTTCTTCCTTAGGACCCCGTAGGCTTCAGCTATCTTGCCGTCTGTGTCGCTTACGAGTATTACTCCCTTGAAGCCCTCCTTCTCGGCGAATCTCTTGTTCCTCTCTGGCGGGTCGGTGGAGACCCCTATGATGACCGCGTTTAGCTTGGCGAACTCCTCTGAGAGTTCGCTGAAGCGGCGGCCCTCCCTGGTGCATCCCGGAGTCATTGCCCTCGGATAGAAGTACAACACTACTATCTTGCCCCTGTAGTCGCTGAGCCTTAGCTTGCCACCCGTATGGGTTGGCGCCTCGAAGTCGGGAGCCTTCGAGCCGGGCTGGATAGGGTTAACCATATTCTAGTCACCATCATCTATATAGTGCAGGGGGTTTATTTTACTGAAGTATAGTATAAGCCGCGGAGGAGCTAGATAGGGTGGTAATGGAGAGGCTCCGGAAGAGGGTTGAGAGACAAACGATGCGCGTAGGACTGCTCTTATCAAAGGTGTCTAGCGACCCCGACGTCTACACGTTTCTAGGACTAGTCCTCGCCTGGACTAGTCCGGTCCTAGTCTACTGGGGACACCTGCTTGCAGGGGCGATAGTGATCCCCGTCTCGGGGCTTGTAGACGCGTTTGACGGCGCCGTTGCGAGAGCTACTAGGCGGGCAAGCAAGAGGGGGGAGTTCCTAGACTCAGTCCTCGACAGATTCTCGGACACCGCCTACTTCTACGCCCTGCTGGGCTACGGCTTCCAGGCAGGGATCGTGCTAGTGGGCCTCTCGCTGGCCATATCGATAAGCTACGTCAGGGCTAAGGGAGAGGTCCTAGGGGTCGAGATGAGGGGGGTCGGCTTAATGGAGAGGGGCGATAGGATCCTGGTCATAACACTCATAGCCCTACTAGCGGCACTAGGCCTATGGAGCGTGTCAAGGCTACTGCTCTGGGCCCTAGTAATCCTAATGGCCTATACTGTCGCTAGCAGGAGCTGGCGCGTAATCAGGGCCCTATCCGGTTAGCTCTATAAGCCCGGCGTCTTCTAGCGATGCTAGGAGGTTTTGGAGCCTGTCACTGCTTACCAGGTTTATACCGTAAGCGCTTGCCAGCTCTGTGTGGAGCCTTCTAACCGTGCTCCCGCCGTGGGCTGAGAAGAAGACCTCGTCTAGTATATTTAACGTGTTGGACTTGAATCCTAGCCTCTCAATCTCGCTTGTAAGCTTGAGTCTGGCCTCAAGTGACTCCAACTGGACCAGTATACCTGCGTATAGCGGTATCTTAGGCTTGACCTCTCTGTCGTCATCAACGGGCTCCCATTGGATGAGGCTCTGCAGTGGAGCCTCAACGTTGTATTTTAATGGCATTATGGCTGAGGCCAGCCTAGCAGTATCGTAGTCTCCCTGGGCGACGTGTCGAGCTATCATTCCATTTACTAGGTTCTTCCTAGAGGTATCGGTGGGTTTGTACTCGGTGGAGGCTAGGTACAGCGTGGCTGCCGCTAGGAGAGCCGTCCTGTGAAGTCTCTCAGTGGATACGGTGTCTGCGTCGTCAGAGTCCGTATGGTAGAACCTGTCGGGCCATTGGTTGTACATTACCGCGTCCCTCCCATAGGCCAGTGCCACGTCATGGTCGCTCCCGGCCATGTAGTAGTCTATGCTCGCGTTGGCGCCTATGGTGAGGCCGACATCATAGAATATGTCTCCTATGCGGGAGACTCCATGTGTCACGGGCGGATACAGGAGTCTGGGTTCACTCGAATAGGGGTCCCTCCTGCCAATCATGTCTAGGTTCAACGCATGCGTGAGTAGCTGGGAGAGCCAGCCCTCCATGCTTAGGAAGGAGCCCGTGTACTCGGGTAATAGGACTAGCCTTATAGTCTCGCCTGGAGGCTCTAGAGCGCCCTCGTCTATAGCCTCGGCCAATGATAGGAACGCTTCGACAGCCGCTGCGGAGCCGCTGGCATTGTCGTTGGCGCCGGGCTTTGGATGGCAAATATGAGCTAGCACGACTGGTCCTTTGGAATCCTTATCTCCGATCCACGCAGCCAACACTGGTAACTGGCCTGGGCCTCCGAGATCAGCGTCGACCTTTATCCGTACTGTCTTGCCGGGGAGGGACTCTGCCAGCTTCCAAGGCAGTGTCACGGCGACTGTCTGGTACTTCTGGGCCTCGTCTTGGGAGAGGAATAGCCCCATGTAGGGGAAGCTGTCGTGGTCCTTGGAGGGGTCGGCCAGTATGACTGCTGGTATCCCTGCCTCCGCCGCTAGGCGGTATGCCAGTTTGTGGTGTTTCTTGATAAGGAGTATCGCGTCGCTTCGACTCTTATAGGAGTCCGGGTTGAGGGGGTCTTCTAGCTCGGCTACCTTCCCCTCTATTATACCGTCGCTGCCGGGGCTGTGTGCCGCTACTAGGGTTGGATGCTGGTTCAGCGTGTATCTTTTACCTGCCGCCTCTATCCACCCGTCGTGTGCCTCCCAATGGGCTGGTAGGGAGAGCCATTCGGGTCCTGCCTTTCCCGTGTACTTGAAGCTTCTCACCTCGACAATGTCTGGGGCTTCGTCTATGATGAACCTCTCTATATCGCCGACGGCCTCTACTAGGCCCGGCGAGGCCTGTATCCTATTATATAGTGTTATCCTCTTGAGTACGTCGAATACCCTCCTCTCGCTAACGTAGCCTTGGAGTGAACGTGCAACCTTGGCCGCTAGCTCTAGGCTATTAGCTATCATCAAAGCTACGCCTCGCCCTGTCCCCTTGCTAGTAGGCCCCGGGGATTGGCTAGTAGATCTACGGGTACTTCGATGTATAGGGTCCCTCCCCGTTTAACCAGCTTTATACCCATAGCTTCCAGTCTACGAGACCCCTCGTCTCCCAGCTCGGCTATTGCCTCCTCGACCAGCCTATACCCTGTTTCTTCGTCGTGGTACTTGAAGAGGGCCCTTATGTTGATCTTGACACGACTCTGCCCCCCTGCCCTGGCTATTCCAGCTATTCCAGAGCCCCTAGACAGGGCCATGCCGTATAATGCTCTTAGCAGTGCATCTACAGGGTCCCTCTCCGGCAAGCACTGTCCCTCCCGCGAGCCCCCAGGGGCCAACATATATTCTCCTAGAGCCAGGTGTATTCAAGTTAATCGGTGCTCTATCCAAGTTGGTGCACTGCGGGGGCTACTCGATACTCTGGGGGCTCGTACTCGAACCCCTCGCACATCCCAAGCCCGGAGGCGTAACTAGGTGCAAGAGCCACCCTGATAAGGATGTCTATGACTTCGTGATGGGCGTCTATCCGGCGCTGAAAGCCTGTATGGCCGCTTGTAGCGGCGAGTGCAGGGGGTTCATTGGCAGGGGTTTAAACTCCTACATAAAGTCGGTGACGAGGGTCTCCAAGACGAATATACAGTTGGGCAGTGTGCTCCTGCTCCTCCCCCTGTGTAGGGCTCTCCATGACTCCTCTACCCCTGGGGATCTCTTTAGTAATGCTTCGAAGCTTGTAGTCGCTTGCGACAGCTTTGAGTCCGGCAAGGCCTATTACGATGCGTTATCACTCTTGGGAGCGAGCCACCTTGGACGGTACGAGGGCGCGGTTCCAAGCGTTGGTTCCGGCGAGTATCCCCCGGGCCTAGTCCCGGCTCTTGAGGCCTCCAGGTGGGATCACGTCCATAACGAGCTGCTATCGGGTTACCCGTTGACGGCAGAGGCCTATAAGATCATGCTGGATCGAATTGACGACGGTATAGAGGAAGCTATACTAGCCGCTATCCTAGAACTATTGGCTAGCCACGGCGATACACTGATCGCTAGGAAGTGGGGGATGAGCGCCTACCTAAAGGCTCTCCGAGAGGCGAGATACGCTAAGGAGCTATCCCTTAGGCATGGCGTCAGAGCCTCGCTAGAATACCTGGATAACCTGTGGAGGAGAAGGGGGTGGAACCCCGGAGCCGTACTTGATATAGTTGGCGTCGCCAGCGGCATAGTCTACTCGGTCTTAATAGGCGAGCTAGTCGAGGGGTGATATGCCCGTCTTAAAGATCCTCTTATAATACTCAGGGGTCCTCTTGTGCTTGAGCATCCTAGCCTTTATAGTGGAGTCTGTCTTGTCTATTGAGATCACCGTTATTGGAACGCCTAGGCTAGCCGCATAGGATATATATTCCTCTAGGTCTGTTAGGTCGCTAAACTCTAGTATAAACTCCTCGGCCAGAGGCTCGCCTACAGCGAACTTCCTTATGCTCTCGATAGCGGGTAGTAATATTGCTTCGCCTAGCCTCCTCGCTTCCTCCCTTAATCGCTCCTCGCTCCAATCCTCTTCGAAGGCCTTGAACATCTGCCGTAGGACCCTTGGGAAGATGAAGGTGTGGCCCTCGTCGAATGGGTACTTCATGCCCTCCTGTATATCTCTCGTGTTTATGTAACTCGTTGTATACTTCAGGGGAGGCACCCTGTATTCAGGGTCTTTGAGCACAACCCCCTCCCTACCAGCGGATTCTAAGCCTCTGACTATCTCCATTAAGTCTTGCCAGTTCTCCTTGTATATTCTCCCGAGTAGGGGAACATTCCTTAGCCCGTGCTTGTCTACTAGCATCCTCCTCTCGTCTACAGGCAACGGGTTACCGCCGTCATCGTATATATCGAATATGAAGTAGTCCCAGTAGGGCGCCTCGGGGTAGTAGTAGCGTGTATAGGGGTTCTCCATTCCGACAACCTCGCCGGCGATGACCGCGTTTTCTCCCAGATCATCGAACAGGCTGTTGATCTTCCCTCCGTAGGTTCTACGCATCCTGTTAGTCGTGTAGGGACATATGTAGCCTCCCCTGGTTATCGCTAGGATCTCGCCATCTAGGCGTACAACCCTCACGTTGTGCCCGTCCATCTTCTCCTCGACTATAATATAGTCTATAAAGTGGCGTGGTAGGGCTCTTGAGAGGAGGAGTACCCTCTCTATATGGGGATAGCCTTCTACTACCCGGTAGTCGTCCCTCGTGATTAGTATTACTGTCCCTTCGTAGTGGTCAGCTACATCCCTTCTCAAGGCTATGTAACGTATGTCCTTGTACCTCATTACCCTCGTGCTCTTTGACTCTAACAGTCTGCTGGCCCTCTCCGTGGATATATTCAACGCCTCGGCTAGTATGCCCGCTAGGTCGTTCTGGCTCTCTGTTTTTGACAATGTATCCCACACCGTTAATAGAGACTTAGAAGAGATCTTCATATAATTTGGCTCTGATGAATGCCTGAGGCCCAGGAGCTATCGCTAGAGTCGCTTTGAACTTTGATCGACTAGGTAAGAGGACCTGTGGGAGAAATTGTTAAAAAGGATAAGGTAAGGAGTAATGGTGCTACTTCTTACACCTTACTTCCATGGGCTGGTACTTCTTCCCTACAGGGCCGACGTATTTCTCGCTTGGCCTGATTATCTTGTTGTTCTTGACTTGTTCTATGTAGTGGGCTGTCCATCCGACTATCCTGCCCATCGCGAATACTGGCGTGAACATGGGTATCGGTATCTGTAGCTGGTAGTATAGTATGGCTGTGTAGAAGTCTATGTTGGCTGGGAGCTTCTTCTCCCTCCACATTACCTCCTCTGCCTTCTTCAGCACCTTCAGCCAGTAGTCTCCCTCTGGGAGCTGCTTGATGTACTCTGCCGCCACGTCGGTCCTGGGATCGTGTATCTTGTAGACTCTGTGGCCGAATCCCATTATCTTCTCCTTCTTGGCGAGCTTCTCTAGGATGTACTCCTCTATGTACTCCTCTAGGGGCTTGCCCTTCTCCTCCGCTAGCTTCTTGGCTTCGAGGAGCATCACTAGTGCTTTCTCGTTTGCTCCGCCGTGGAGTGGGCCTTTCAGGGCGCCAATTCCCCCTGCTATCGCGCTATACATGTCGCTTAGGGTGCTGGCTATCACCCTGGTCGTGAAGGTTGATGCGTTGAAGCCGTGGTCCATGTAGAGAACTAGTGAGGATTCGAAGGCCCTGGCCTCTAGGTCGGAGGGCTCTCTTAGTGTGATCATCCTTAGCACGTCCTTTGCATGATCCATGTTGGGGTCTGGCCTTAGGAACGTTCCGTGGTGGGCTAGGTTCCACCCAGCGGCGAATATCACTGGGAGCTGTGCTATCAGCCTGAGCGCGTGGTCGAAGAGGAAGTCGTCGTCGAACTTCCAGTCTTCTGGCGCATTATACTGGCCCAGTAGGGCGACTCCGTAGCTTCCGTAGTACATTGGGTGGGCCTTGGGCACTATCTTTAGAGCGTCTAGGACCTTTTCGGGTATTTGGCCTCTGTAGGTGTCGATCTTCTTCTTGATCTCCTTTAGCTCTTCCTCGCAGGGCAGTTCTCCCTTGTGGAAGAGCCAAGTGGCCTCGTAGAAGCTAGCGTTCTTGCCTATGTCGTCTATAGTGTACCCCCTGTAGATCGTGTGCTCTCCCTTGGGGTCTACTCCGCTGATGTACGTTACGTCTGGGACGACGTTAACCAGGCCCTTAGGCGCTATTATATAACCGTTCTCCACCTTGCACTCTGGTTGCTTTGACAATACAAGCACCTCCTGCGTTACTTTCATTTTATTATTGGTACCTGCTAGGGTATTCGCTTTACCCTAATCACATGTAAGTACACGTGTAAATACATACATTTATACGATCACACCCACCATAGCCCCACAATTCAAAGTTATAGGGTTCCAGGCTCGACACACCTATACCACCTAAATCAAGAGCTTAGGTATACTGCCTCACAGGGTGATGCGATTGAAGCACAACTTCGAAAACACTCCCAGACAGCTTATCGCAATAGCCAGAGCCATGATGGGAGCGGATCCAGCCCATGGATGGCCCCACATAGTGAGGGTGCACAAGCTGTCGAGGAAAATCGCCGAAGGGCTAGATGAGCCGGTCAACTGGAGGATCCTGGAGGCGGCGATACTGCTCCACGACATAGGAAGGAGTATCGAGGGAGTAGAGCACCATGCTGTAAAAAGCGCTAGGTTTGCTGGGGAAATTCTGCCAGGCCTAGGCTATGGGGTAGACGAGGTGGAATCCATTGTACACGCTATCAGGAGTCATAGCTTTTCGCTTGGAGAAGCCGCTACTACTCTAGAGGCGAAGATCCTGTCAGATGCTGACAAGCTAGATGCTCTAGGCGCCGTTGGTATAGCTAGGGTTATACATACCGGTTGCCGGATCAACCGCTCGTTCGAGGACAGCTTAAGGCATTTCCACGAGAAGATACTGGGCCTTCCAGAGCACATGTACCTGGAGCCATCTAGGAGGATGGCATATAGGAGGTTAGAGATCGTTAGGCGTTTCGTATCCCAGCTGGAGGAGGAGTTATAACGGGTTATCTCCCGGCTACTTTAGCGTAGGGTATCCTCATCCTCTCGATGACACCGGAGTAGTTAACTATGCCCTCTATTAGGAGTTCCCTGGCTTCCGACTCGTTTAACCCCCTGCTCTTTAGATAGAATAGTTCGTCCTCGCCTATGCTAGCCACGCTGGCGCTGTGGAATGCCTCTTCGACATTCCCAGTGTGTATCTCCAGCATGGGGCTCGCGTACCCCTTAGCCTCCTCGCCGAATGTCGAGACGTGGACCTCGACGTGCGACGCTGACCACTCAGCCTCTTCCTCGACGATCGCAATGCCTCGAAGCGTTAGAAGTCCCCGGTTAAGGACGACTCCACGCCCCTCGACGAAAGCCCTTGACCTGGAACCCCTGTGTCTAACGTTGAGTAGCACGTCGCTCCAGGCGGTCTCTCTTGATACCGCGGAGGAGACCACTCTAGCCTCGCTGTATTGGCCGTCCAGGAATACATCCTCGTTCACCCTAGTAGAGGGACCCCCAGAGTATAGGGTGTTCAGTTCCAGCCTGCTGCCCGTTCCGAGCCTGTAGATCCTTCTAACATAGACCGCTGTGTTCTCGTGGTTGGCATAGACGTATTGCCTTAGAGACGCGCCCTCTGATACCTCGTAGACCGTGGTTAGGGTTTTGAGGGACCCTTCACTCTCATTGCCTAGATCAGCCATCAACAACTCCACGCTAGAGTCAGGCTCCAGTATAATCCTCAGGTGGTGTCCCGTGTACGCTTCACCGGCCATGGAGACTATCAGTATGGGGCCAGCGTCTACACCCTCAGGTATCTTAAGCTCTACTATCGGCTTGGCGCGTGCCGCATGGAGGTATTCGAGCTTGCCGGCGACTTTCAAGTCGCTTATGACGTCGTAATCGCTATAGACTCTTATCCAGCTAGATTCGACACCCTCAGCAGCGACTCTATTGGTTATGACTAGTTTCCTAGGCTCCAGGGCCTCCAGCCATTCTGGCGGGCTCGGATAGTTCCTGGAGTCGGCAGCATCCAGCCTGCGCTCGAACTCCCTCCAGTTGGTGTAGTATTTCACGGTAGGCGAGTCTGCTATCTCCTGGAACGCCTCTCTCCTGGCTAATTCCATGTAGCGGCTCCGTAGCGTGTTCATCCCTCCTTCCGCCTCCTCTGCCTACCCTACCGCTCCTAGCTCCTTGAACTCTAGCTGGATGACCCTGTTGAGTATGTTCAGGTACTCGAAGGGTAGTTCGACTAGGATGTCGCTTAGGAAGCCGAGTACTATTAGGCTCTTGGCCTCGTCCTCGCTTAGCCCCCTAGACTGCATGTAGAATAGCTGTGGCTCGCTCAGCCGCCCGGTGGTCGCCTCGTGGGTCACTTGTGCTGTGGGCTCGTCCACCTGGTTATGCGGGTAAGTGTGGGCTTTGCTCTCCTTGTCGAATACTAGGCTGTCGCATTCTACGTCGGCCTGGGAGTGTTTTGCCCCGCGCACTATCTTTACTAGCCCTCGATAGATGTTTACTCCTCCCCCGGCGCTTATCGTCTTGTTGACTATCCTGCTCCTGGTTCTTGGTGCCAGGTGGATCATCTTGCTCCCTGTGTCTTTAATCACCGGGCCCTTGGATAGGCTTACCACCATGCTTCGTGAGATGGCGTTGTCGCCTTTCAGTATGGTGCTTGGGTATGTGACTGTTACTTTGCTCCCTATACTTCCCTCGAACCAGTCCACCTTGGCCCCCGACTCGGCTATAGCCCTCTTATTATTATAGTTTATCACATTTTTACTCCAGTTCTGGACGGTCGTGAACTTTATTGTGGCGTTCCTATGCGCGTATAGCTCAACCATGCCGTCATGGAAGCTATAACCAGTAAACCTTGGAGCGCTGCATCCCTCGATGAAGTTTACATAGCTACCCTCATCCGCTACTATCAGGGTATGCTCGAACTGGCCCTCATACGCTTTACCTATGAGGAAGAATCCCTCGATGGGCTCGGGGATCTTCACCCCCTTGGGAACATACATGAAGACACCGCCGCTCCAGAGGGCGCCGTGGAGTGCGGCGAACTTGTGGTCGGCTGCTGGGAATATCTTCATGAAGTAGTCCTTTAGTATTGGGAGGTCCTTCCTAACCGCCTCGTCCATAGACATTATGACTACTCCCTTGCTACGTAGAGCCTCTTTTACCCTGCCATAGACCGTCTCACTGTCCATGACCGCGTAGAGGCCCGAGAGGAATCTCGCCTCCACCTCTGGTATACCGAGCCTCTCGTAGTATTCCCGGATCTCCCTGGGTAGCTCGTCCCAGCTCTGGGCTTGGAACGCGTCTGGCTTGACGTAGTGTGCTAGTTCCTCCAGGTCTATCTCTTCTATCCCGGGGACCCACTTAGGCATGGGGAGCTTCTCGAATAGTTCGAGGCTCCTGAGCCTCAGCCTCCTCATCCAGTCCGGCTCCTTCTTTATCCTGCTTATCTCTTCGACCAGGCTACGGCTTATCTTCCCCCGTAGCTCTACCTCGATCTTGTAGGGTTTCCCTGTGAGGCCGAGCATATCTACTGTATCCATACCCCTTAGGAGTTCCTCCCGAAGCTTAACAGCTCCTTTCCTAGACAAGGCTCCTCGACCTCCAGGCTAGCTCGATTCTCTGAGGGCTTGGTAGCCCTTCTCCTCTATCAGCCTGGCGAGGTCCTTGTCACCCGTCGCTACGACTCTACCGTCTGCTAGTACTGTTACCCTGTCTGGTTCGACGTAGTTGAAGAGCCTGGCGTAGTGTGTGATTAGCAGCACTGCCTTACCGTTATCCCGTAGGCTTCTTATGATATCAGCGATCTTCCTGACACCGTCAACGTCTAATCCGCTGTCCGGCTCGTCCAGTATAACCACCTTTGGATCCATTAACAGGGCTTGCAGCATCTCCGCCCTCTTCTTCTCTCCCCCGCTGAAGCCGACGTATAGCTCCCTCTGTAACACGCTCTTGTCGAGGCCAACCTCTTCCAAGAGGCTATAGATCTCGCGGAGCTTCTTGGGGTCCTTGAGTGTTGTTAGGTCTTCGGCTCCGAGCCTCTTGTTTATAATAGCTATCAGGAACGTGGAGAACCTAACGCCTTGTATACTTGGGGGCTCTTGAAAGCCGAGGAACAGCCCCCTCAATACCCTCTCGTCGGTTGGGAGGTCTTTTATGCTGGTCCCGTCCAGCTTTATGTCGCCTTCTGTTACCTCATAGCCTTCTCTCCCCATTATGGTGTATGCTAGAGTGGATTTCCCGCTCCCGTTTGGCCCCATGACGGCGTGTACCTCTCCATAGTTTATGTCTAGGTTTACTTCTTTGAGGATAGTCTTCCCATGTACGCTTACTTTCAGCGAGTCTACCTCCAGTGCTTTAGCCACCTGCACTCCCCCGTTTAACACCGTTAAACATTGCTGATCCACGCTTTATAAACCTGCCACCATAACGCATGGAAAACAGGTAAATATAAGGCTAATAATACACACGCCGACTAGCCGGTGTATGGGTTGGACACGGTCAAAGACAAGATAGTACAGTGGCTACTAGACGAGGGGCTGGAGGTCAAAAGCGAGATAGTGCCGAGGGAGGCGCCCGTCGAGTGGGTCCTTCGAGTGGTGGCGCGGATACCGCCGACAATTGCCCACATACTAATACAGCAGCCAGCTGCAAAGAAAGACCAGCTAGTATTCACTCTAGGCATACTGATTAGTCCAGACCATAAGGCGAAGTACGACGCTCTAGAGGGCGAGGATAAGATAAGAGTCATCACAGAAGTCCTGAAAACCGCCTACGGGATCTGTCCAGAGTGCATTATCGTAATCCAACCTGACCTGGTAAACGCCAAGAACATACTCATAACCAAGATAGCATACCACGAGAAGCTGGACAGGGCCCTCGTAGCCGATACCATCCGAAAGCTCTCGAACATACTGGCACTGATCTCGGCGGTTCTAAACGCCGAGCTGAAGGTGCTCCCCAAGCCGAGGAAAGACGAAAGCGGATACCCTACCAGCTTCATGTAGAGGAGTCAACCCATGCCCGCGCAAGTAGAATTGGAGGGCACGAGGCTAACACTCTACACCCCAGTGATAGTAGCGGAGTCGGAGAACTACGCCATGGCGACTGTCCTAAGAGAGGGACCCCCTCCTCCCGAAACAGTAGCCGAGGCCGTAGTACGAGTCCTCAAGGGAGACGAGATCGGGAAGCTCAAACCGGAGGAGTATGCTCTGGCACTCGCGATACTCTACGGCGGAGTAATCCTGGTGGACATCGGCGATGTGGACCCGGTGCCCTTATCCCGTGTACTACCGCAACACGGGTTCCTAGCCGCTGGCACGTGTGGCAACCCTCCTAGGCTAGATGATAGGACGGTTCTATCCCTCTGGAGGAAGATTTACGGGGGAGATATGCGCGGGGCTCTGGAGCTAGTGGGCCATTGCTCCTATAGGCCGCGCCTTCTATTGGAGGTAGATGCGGAGAGGGACCCTCTCCCCGTGGGATATTACTCAGAACCACTCGATTCTGGGGAGTAATTGCACAAGCAGTATCATTACACGATTAAAGCTTTCCTCCACAATCGTTACCAACGGTGAGTCCTAGGTGGCTAGAGACCTGCCCCTGAAAAGTCTCCATGAAGAGCTTGGGGCCACGTTTGGCGAGTTCGCCGGGTGGAATGTGCCCATGTATTATACCTCTGCGCTGGAAGAACACGTTAGTGTAAGGGAGGCTGTCGGCATATTCGATATCAGCCATATGGGCAGGCTGAGGATCCGGGGAGGAGGATCGCTTGACCTGCTTGAGAGGCTCTTCACCAAGAGGCTATCCAAGACAAAGGAAGGGTTCATGAGCGGGCCAACACTGGCCCTGAACGAATACGCTAGAGTGAAGGATGACGAGATGTTCTACAGGGTCAGCGATGATGAATGGCTGGTTGTACCCAACGCGGCGGTTGCAGAAGCGATGAAACACTACTTTATCGAGAAGGCTAGGGAGTATGGATTAGAGGTGGAGGTAGAGGATCTACAGGGCAGGTATAGTCTCTTAGCCCTCCAGGGGCCTAGGAGCGCGGCTATAGTGGAGGATCTCGGCGGATCTGACCTGGTATCGCTGAAGCCCCTAGAGTTCCTCGTTGACGTCAAGCTCGGCCCGGCGAGGATATACGTGGCCAGCCGGAGTGGATGGACGGGGGAGGACGGATTCGAGTTCTGGATTGAACACAGTGAGGCGGTCAAGCTCTACAAGGCGCTCCTAGAGAAGGGAGTGAAGCCCGTTGGCATCGCGTCGAGGGACTCTTTGAGGATCGAGATGGGCTTTGTCCTCGGCGGCAACGAGTATGGAGAGGACCCCCTTAGGTATCCCTGCGCCTTAAGCCTGAGGTACGGGCTTGGAGCTATCGACTGGAAGAAGACCGGGTACGTTGGCGAGTCCATGTTGAGAACCTGTAGGAGAGAGGGGGTGAGGTGGATTCGAGTCGGGCTGGTTATGAAGAAGAAGTTCGCCCGGTTTATTCCAAGGCATGGCTACACGATCGAGATCGAGGGGATCCCTGTCGGCTGGGTTACCAGTGGAACCTTCAGCCCGGTAATCGGGAGGGGGGTCGGCATGGGTTACATCGATACACGCTACGCCATACTAGGCGAGCCGGTGGCAATTGTCGCGCGTGGCGGTAAGAGGAGTGGAGAGGCCAAGATCCAGGATTTCCCTCTTATCCCGCGGTGAGGTCACCAAGGCTCTGCTGCCTCTGAGAGCATCTTAACGACATCGTCTAGTGTGACATCGTTTACCTCGACGATCTTCAACCGGTCTCTAGACCCCTTGACGATACGTATCTTCGAAGGCGATACACGTAGTGTCTTGGACAGGAACTTGATTAGGCTAGCGTTTGCACGGCCTCCCACCGGCGGTTCATCGGTGTAGAATACTAGCTCGTCTTCCTCCACGACTAGCGTAGTACGGTTGGAATCGGGTTTCACGTAGAACTGGATGACTACGCCTCTACCGATCTCTCTCACGTTCTTTTTTATCAAGTCCTGGTTAACAGGCATTGCCAGCCACCGTTTCATACATTTCCTAGGGAATCTAGTGTAATATCAGTCTCGGTGGGCGAGGATGCCCGTGTACTGCTCTAGGGCTGTGGCGAGCATCGCGTTAAGCGCTGGCAAGCTTGGGTACTCCCTTCATGGCCATGACGTGTGGATTAGAGTTTGCATTAAGACTAGGAGTGTAGTCGATATATCGTGGTTCTCCGGGCTTGTTAGGGATACTGTCTCCCGATACGATCATACCCTTTTAGACGATGTCTTGGGCGATGGAGCACTTATAGAAGATCTCTTATTTAATGTATTAAATAGTATAAGAGAATCTATTAGTAAGGAAAAGATAGAGTTGCTCGACGCCTGGTGCGAGGCGAGCATACCGGATGGCGATATAATAGTCTCGATCGGAGAGCTTGCATGAAGGGGGGAAGCGATGTTCGCATGGATATTCGCATACTGGTGGCTACTGCTGATCGAGAGCCTAGTAGTGGCTGGGGTAATGGGGCTACTAGCTCTAAACGCCAATAGACTCGTGGGGAACACGCCGACGAGCCTCGCCGCACTCAAGGGTAGCATGGCTTTAACAGCACTCGTCACCGTAGTAGCCTACTTCGCCTTGATAATCGGGATAGCGAAGTATCTTGGAGCCGTTGGGGACCAGCTCGTAATAGGAGCAATGATCCTATCAGCCGGCCTCGTGGTCTTACAGTGGCTGATATCGCCCTGGCTGATAAACGTCCTCTATAGGACCCGGGAGCCCGCCACCTATAATGAGAAGATCCTTGAGACTATTGTCGGTAGAGTGGCGGAGAGGAGTGGCATAGGAGGGGTGAAGGTTAGGATAGCTGATCTCAGAATGCCAAACGCCTTCGCCTACAGCAGCCCACTCGCAGGCAAGTATGTTGCATTCACCAGGGGCCTCCTGGAACTGTTGAGCGAGGACGAGGTGGAGGCGGTCGCCGCCCACGAGATAGGCCACCTCAAACACCGTGACGTGAGCTGGATCCTGGCCTTAAGCATAATCCCCCTAGTGGTATACTTCATGGGGAGAATACTCATATTCACGGGCCTACTAGGTGGCGGCGACAGGAGGCGTGAGGAGGGCAACCCCCTTATACTGGCGGCTATTGGAGCCGCACTGTTAGCTCTAAGCATAGTCTTCCGGTTCCTCATAGCACACTTCAACCGGTTGAGGGAGTATTATGCCGATGCACACTCTGCCTTGACTACAGGCCGGCCGAGGTCCCTTCAAAGGGCCCTAGCCAAAATCTACATTGCAGTCAAGAGAAGCCCTGTAGAGGCTGTTAAATCGTCGTTCGCAGCCCCGCTCTTCATAGTAGCCCCATTAGTGGAAGTGAGCGGCGGTATGCTAGTTGATATAGATGACCTCGTGGAGACGCTGAAGCACGAGGAGGAGAGCCCCCTAATGGAGCTGTTCTCTACCCACCCGCCGATCTCGAAGAGACTGCGCTTCCTCGACAGACTATCCCTCTATGGCGGGTGATACACTAGTTGAGTAGGGCCAAACAGGTAATGACTGCGGTTATCGCGTTACTACTCCTCGCCACAGGCATATACTTCCTCCTAAACAGCATGTCACTGATCACAGGAGACCCTCCCCGCGTGGCCGCTAGCCTACTAGCAGCGATACTAGGATTATCCCTGGTCAGCGCATCCGTTACGCTGGTTAGAACCTGGATAATAGCGGAACGCGCTGAAAGGCCTCGGTCAGGGGTTCGCTGACCTCACCTAGACCCCCGGCGCGGGGGTCCCTCAGCAGCGGCAGAGGACCTCACAGGCCTCTCTTGTATGCCTCGTAGCCGAGGGAAATAAGCATGACCCAAGCGTGGATGTACAGGGAGTTTGTTATGGTGTCTTGTGACGCCAGCTACTCAATGCCCCTAGGTATTCTAGGGGAGGGACCCTACTTCTTCAAGATATACAAGGACCCAATGAGTGGAGAAGAGAAGAACGTGGGGGGCTGCCTCCTCCTCCTAGCACCCATCGACCCCCTCGTGTTTTACGAGAGCATCATGCATAGCTTAGAGCGTAGGAAGGAGCTCCGTGACCTGGATGCTTTAGCCGGACTGGGTAGTGTGTTTACCTGTAGTCCTGTTCGGGTTGGAGAAGCCCCCGAGTACGTCCTCTACGAATGCGATAGGCTGAGGCCCATTAGTATCGCTCCCTGGAGGGGCTACAATAGGGGCTATGGATGCCTGGTAGAGCTCCTCATAATTTATAGCAGGGTGAGGGCCCACGTCATAGAACCGGACTGGGGCGTGCTAGACTACTTGCTACGCTGTATAGAGCGATCCATCCCTGGCGGTGGCAACATTGATAACGTTGCGAGGAGACTACTGCAAGTTATACGAGGGGGTCTGTAGAAAGCTCGCACCAGCAAGGGGATTATACATTGACATCGCTGAGAAGAGACTTAGGTTACCGCGCAGGAGGGAGATCGAGGCAGCCGAGCTGGCGGCCCGCTACGCGGTGCCATCCAGCACATGCGGCTTTCTCCAATGGGCGGTATCAAATATACCGGGTAGGAGGGTGTGCGTTTTAGGCCCCCTCTTCGAGGGCGATGGCCTTAACGATTGCGATGTGGTTATCGGGGTTGAGCAAGTAACGAGTCTACCATACGGGGTCGACGTCCTGACAGGCGATTTAGACTCGTTGGATAAGGCCAGTATCCATCCTAGGGATGCTTCAATGTATTGGCTTGTACACGTTCACGGCGATAACACGATGCTGTTGTCTAATAATGGAGTACTTGACCGGGTTCTCCGAGACGAGGGGATTGTATTCACAAGCCAAGTTGCTTGCCTTTGGCCAGTGCTCGGTATCGGAGGGTTCACGGACGGCGATAGACTAGCCGTCTTCTCAATGTATATGGACGCTGGTGCAATCGCTCTATTGGGGTTCGATTTTAACCACGCTAGGTGCGTGGGCAAGGCTTTATGTAGTGCTAGAGCTAAAGAGGAGAAGCTTCACATCGCTAGGGAGATCATATGGCGTGCTTCGAGGCTACTAGGTTACAGGATCCTTCGGCCTTCTAGGGGTACGCCCGGCGTCCTTCTAATACGGTAGGGTGTCCTTGAGGCGTGTTCGCTGGAGGGTTGATTGGGAATTCGGGTTGAGTCCATATTGAGGTTAATGGAAAAACTATGAATATAACCTTATAAACATCCTGCCAACATAGTTATACTTGGTGGGGCGCATCCCCGTGACAAGAGATCTTTTCCCCGGAACCCGGAAGAAGCTTGTAGTCGAGCTTATGGACGCCTCTCCCGTGACGGTCCATCCGAGGGATCCCCTGACTAGGGCGCGGGCACTCTTCCGATCTACAAGGGCGCGGGTCGCATACGTGCTAGAGGAGCGGACTGGGAGGCTCTTGGGTAGAATAACGCGTGCCGATATACTGGCTATAACGAGTGCTAAGAGTAATGCGATTGTCGAGACTGTTATGGAGGACCCTCCCGTTATCCTAGGCCCGAGCGATAAAGTCGTTGATAGCGTGGAGCTGATGTTGAAGGCTGACGAGTGGTATGCGCCAATCGTAGACAATGAGAGGTTGGTCGGCCATATCGGACTAGAACACGTGGTAAAGAGCATGGTGGACGAGGATCCAGACACCTTGGAGAATTTGAGTGTTGAGGAAGTCATGACACGGGAGGACTTGGAGACTGCTAGCGCTGACGATTTTGTAATGAGTATCTGGGAGAAGATGCGCGAACTAGATTATGCCGGACTCCCAGTTGTCGATGAGAAAGGAAGGCTTGTAGGTATTGTAACACAGTACGACTTGCTCGTCGCTGGTGCTAGGGTTAATTTGGAGTCTTCAAGTGGAGCCCAGAAGGGCCCGAGGGTTCGCGAGGTTATGACTACCAGCGTCGTCTACCTCTATCCATGGTCTAAAGTTTTTGAAGCTGCCGAGATAATGATTAAGAAGGGCTTCGGCAGGGTACCTATAGTAGAATCGGAATCGTCTAGGAGACTCACTGGTATAGTTGATCGCGAGGATATCGTTAGGATTATGTTGGGAGGGGATTAGAAGTGAGTAGACCTGTGCGTGGAGCCAGGAGGGAGAGGAGACCCCCTATTAAAAAGGTGTCTGTGGCTCGTGTCAGGAGGAAGCCAGTCCCCCAGACAAGGATCATTGTGAGGCCAGAAGGCATTCGGTGGCTGAGGGCTGATGGAACTCCAAACTGGCGCCAATGGATTCCGCCCAGGGAGGGGGAGGTAGCCTTAACAGCCTCCCGGCCTCCCGTGACTATAGCGCCTAACTCCACCATACTTGAGGCTGCCGAGACAATTGCTGAGAAGAACGTTAGAGGACTCATAGTAGCCGATCCCGCTAGACAGTTGCTAAAGGGTTTGCTGACGGCCATGGATCTAGTCAATTATCTAGGCGGGGGCGAGTACTATAGTATCGTTGTCGAGAGGCACAAGAGGAACATATACTCTGCCTTGAGAGACGAGTATGTTAGCTCGATAGCAAACCCGACGCCCATATTCGTGACAAGGGACGAGGCCCTTGACAGCGTGATACAGTTAATGATAGAGAACGGCGTGGGGATCATACCAGTAGTATACGAGGATGGGAGTGTATATGGCGTTGTGACCGAGCACGATATTGTGAAACACATAGCTGGCAAGAAGCTGGGGGTAAAGGTGGGCCAGATAGCCACTAGGAGTATCGTTACCGTAAACATAGAGGATACATTGATGGATGCCGCTAGGCAGATGGTGAAATTCGGGTTCAGGAGGCTACCCGTTGTAAGCGAGTCCGGAGACGAGGTTAAAGGGATCGTCACCGCGAAAGACTATGTCAGGTTCTTCGGCGGTCACACGGCGTTTAAGGAGCTCTCCAGCGTCGATATCGAGGAGGTATTGAAGATCCCCGTCTACGAGATAATGACGCCGGGCTTCTATACTGTGAACGAGAACGTTGATGCTGGCGATGCAGCGGCTTCGATGATGGAGTATAACACGAGTAGTCTACTCGTTGTTGATGATAATAACGACATTATCGGTATCGTGACTGAGAGAGACGTGTTAACAGCTATATTATGGTGATGCAATTTGCCCCCTAGGATCTCATCATATATGAGCATGGAAGTCGTAGTCGTCCGCCCATGGGAGAACCTAGCTCACATACGCCGCCTAATGCTACGCCACGGTATCGGTAGGATAATTGTCGCAGACGAGAACGATAAGCCGGTCGGTATAATAACTGTATCCGACCTAGTCAACGCCCTCCTAAGCCGATACCCTAGCAGGCCCATCAACACGCTCACGGCCTCTGATGTAATGACCAGAGACCCCAAGGTGGTTACGCCGAGGAAATCCATCAAGTATGCCGCTCAACTGATGAAGAAGTATAAGATCGGGGGATTGCCCGTCGTAGAAGATGATGGAGCTGTCAAGGGCATAATAACTAGGACCGACCTCACTAGGGCTTTTGCAGACATCTACAAGGGGAAGTTCCTGGTGGGCGATCTAGCTCGGGAACCCTACGCCGTGGCGAATCCCTATCACGCAGTGTTTCATGTAGCTAGACTTATAGCACTCGATCCGGCCGGTAAAGTCGTCGTGGTCGACGACGATAACAAGCCAATCGGCATAATTACTAAGAGGGACCTGGCATTCGCCAGCATACCCCTGGAATCCAGGCTCGCCCGAGGCAAAGACCGATACAGGAAGGTGAAGTCAAGGGACTACATGGGTAGGGACAAGATAGTAGCGCTACGAGAGTACATAGTCCCCCTAGCCAGAGACCTCATGAGCGAGGACATCATAACCACCACAAAGGACATCGATGCCGCTGAAGCCGCTAGAATAATGGTGGCAAACGGCATAGGGGCGCTCCCCGTAGTGGACGAGGAGGGTAGGTTAGAACTACTATTAACCAAGCACGAGTTCGTATCAGTAATCGCGGAATACTAGGCCCCCACTAAATCCTTTACAAACTTTTTCGCATCAAACCGTACTAGGTCTCCATAGCCCTGGCCAATGCCGAGATAGGCTATGGGCTTTCCTATGACGCCAGCTACGGACACGGCAGTACCCCCCTTAACGTCTGCATCCGTCTTCGTGAGTATGACAAAGTCGACCCCAACAGCCTCATTAAACCTCCTAGCCTGCTCCACAGCATCGTTACCCGTCAGGCTGTCAACCACCAGCACCTTGTAGTCGGGCTTGGAAACCCTCACTATCTTCTTCAACTCGCCCATTAGATCATAATCAGCATGCATTCTACCAGCAGTATCAACCAGGACTACACGGTACCCCCTAGCCCGGGAATAGCTTATAGCGTCGTGAGCGACGCTAGCTGGATCCGCCCCATACCTACCCCTTACCAGGGGCACTCCAAGCCTCTCAGCATGTACTGCTAGCTGCTCCTGGGCTCCGGCCCTGAAGGTATCCGCAGCTGCCAGTACAGGGGTTACACCTGCTTGCCTGAGCATGTAGGCCATCTTTGCAATTGTAGTTGTCTTGCCCACCCCGTTAACCCCTAGGAAGACAAGGACCAACGGTCTCTCGCCGGGCTCCCTTGATCTAGCCTCTCTTACAACATCAGGCACTGGCTTGTCAAGGATCTCCAGGAGCTTCTCCTCTATAGTCTTCCTCACTAGAGCCTCTAAGTCCACGCCTCGACTTATTCGTAGTCCTATGAGGGACCTCTTAACCGCCTCTGCCAGGGACTCAGCTACTTCATAGGCTACATCGACCTCTAGGAGCTCCATCATCATCTCATCCAGTATCTCGTCTAGGTCGTCCTCCTTGATTTCCCTCTGTAGCTTCTCACCCACTCTCTCCTTCAGACTAGACACGGTCTTCTTTATGGCGTCTCTAAATCTATTGAACAACAGACGACCCCCAGATCGGTTACTTCATCCCGTGGCCTCGTTTAATGGAAGGGGTTAGACTAGAGGACGCACTCCTCGGGCGATCTATTGTTGTCGTCTAGCCTGGGCTTGTTTCATGGCTAGCTGTTGGAGGATCGATTGTATCGCCTCGTATTGCCGCCGGGCTTCTTCGAGCCTCTCCGAGACTATCGATATTTCTTTGCTTATCTCGGCCTCCTTCTTAGCCAACGATTCCAATGCTTTTTCCCTGCTGAGGGCAGCGTAGACGTCGAGGCCTAGATGGACTAGGAACTTATCCTTCTCGACCGGCTGGGTTTTATAGAATACTATACCCTCGGGATCTGCTGGGGCCAATATAGGCTCCTCGCTCTCGCCGATGGCTTCAATGGTCTCCTTGGCCTTGCTTATACTGTCCCTTCTAACGCCTAGGTTTGCCAGAAGGCTCCGTAGATTCTCTATGATCTGCGCTAGCTCCTGGGCTTGCACGAGTAGCGCGTTTGGGTCTATTACTGTCTGCTCCTCTGGTTTTTTTGACATTAGGCTTTCACCCATTTAGTTAGCATTGATAGCCTCAGCATCCTTAGATCGTCTACCTCGTCTAGGGCGACCTCTTTTACCTCCTTTATCTTGATGTGGTATCTCTTTAGCTTGTGCCTGCCTCCTAGATCGCTATAGATCTTCTCTATGGCGTGCTCTGGCCTCACTGCTCGAACGTATATCTCGAACTTCCTCCACTCGGGGAATCTATCGTGGGAGAGTAGCATCTCCCCCTTAACCAGGTATATCTTCACACTCGTCATTCCTATTCTCCACCTCCTAGGGCCATTTGTATACGGGCGAGTTCGGGTCCGCTGGTTTCCTCTCCTACTATGGCGCCCCGAGAGTTCGCCACCAATCCAGTTCTGACGAATGCAACGCCAAAATTAACTGTTCCGGTTATGAAGGGTACTCCGAATACCTCGGATAGGAACTTGATCTCTTCGTCGGTTGCATCGGGGTGGACGAGGCCGCCTCTAGTGTTTAATGCTATTATACTTCCAACTGTTGAAACGCCAGCGATAGCCCTCTGGAAGACTTCAACGTCGAGCACGTCCTGTATAGTCTTTAAGGCCTCCCTCTCAAGCCCGGGATACACCAGTGCAGCCCTAGAGTTGGCGACGAGTAGATTACCGACCGCGTTATTCCTCGAAGGTAATGTCTCCACGATAACTCCGTCGCCAAGGGATCTCTTGAGGAGACGCAACTCTTCGTCTGAGATGCTGGATGCCACTAGCAGGCCCTTGTCGTTGCCCGATGCTAGGACGCCGATGAGCCTGGTCCCGGCTATAGTGGTTTCGACAGGTTCGACTCCGAGGACCTCGGTTATGACCTCCTTATCCTCCTTATCTAGCCCTGCCGGGGCGAGGACGTACTTGTCGGTGGCGAACATGTAAACGCCTACGTTGGAGTTACCCATCACTGTCATAGTCTGTATCTCGAATTTACCCGTAGACGGCACCTTCTAACGCCCCGCCAATCCTCGATACCCATATCGGGTCTAGTGGATCCTTAAGTCCACAGCTACTTGGATTTGGATTCCTTGGCTACTATCTTACCGGGCTTTAGCTTAGGCGATGCGAGGTATACGCGGGCTTCTCTAGTTTTTTCCTTCTCTTCCTCCTCTTCACTCTTCTCAACGACCTTGACTAGAATACTCACCCTCCTCGGAGGCTTCTCCCGGCCCCTACTCCATATATAGTTGTTGACCTCGTCGGCTATGACTACCCTATCCGCCTTTGTATGCCTCCTGACGAACTCTCTAACGAGTTTTACAGCCCTGTCGGCGCGGTTAGTCCTCCTACCCCAGTATACACGGGAGAGGTTAACATTGTAGACGGCCTTGAACAGAACCTTCTCCTCCGCCATGGCTATTACCACCTACCCTCCAGCTACTTCTTCAGCTTAGTCATCCTCCAATGCCTTCTAACGGGGTTGAAAGTGAACCTCCTCATGGTCTTTACTATAACCCATGCAGGCAAAGCCCTACTTCTCTTGGCGGCTTTCGCGAGCCTAAGCTTCCTTGCGTGGGGTTTGTTCCTAGCCATCCAGGCCCACCTACTTGCGCTCGAACCGTATCTTGAAGCTACGCCTGGCCTGTGAGTCTAATCTTAACAATATAGCCTTTACCTGCTCGTCGGACACCGGAGGCACAAGCTGGCCCGCCTGGACTAGTTGTATTATCAGGTTCTCTGCCGCCTCGGCTAGCTCTGGTTTTACAAGCCTTATGTTAGCAAGCCTCTCCCGGGCGGAATCAGTCAGTATCCTGCGTAGCAACGCCTCCTTTCTAGCCCTAAGTTCAGCCTCAAGGGCCTTCCTCTTCTTCTCCTCTTCCAGCTCCCTCTGTAGCTCCATTAGCTTTCTCCGCCTTATCTCCTCCAACTCCCTATCATCTACGCTCAAGCAGTAGCACCCCCGGGTAGAGGTAGTCCTCGGGAACGGTTTTTATATTGGAGTAGAATGCCGGGGCCCCTTAGAGGTATATCTCTAGGTCCTTCCTCTCCTTGACTAGATCCTCTAGGATCTCCTTGGCTGTTTTATCTAGTAGACTCCTCCCGGCCGGGGTGAGGACTCTCCCCTTCCCGGGGATCTTAGCTACAAGCCCCGCATCCTCCAGCTGCTGGAGCAGCTTCCTTACAACGCTACCCGAGGCTTTCTTGAAGTGCTCCGGCGCCGAGCCCCTGTCTTGTCTACCACCGTAAATGGTTCTGAACGTTTCTATCCCTATGGGCTCCCCGCTCTTGTACATTTTCCGGAGCATGGAGGCCGCTCTCATATACCACCAGTCCGGGTCCTCGGGGGGCTTCTCCTTGTGGACTCCTGTTTTAGCGAAGAAGGCCCATACGGGCGGTTTGACCTGCTCGTATTTCTTGAGCTTCTCTGCGACTCTCTTGACTAGCAGGTCCGCTGGAACCTCCATTGCATTGACCACGGCCTCTTACACCCATCCATCGGCTACGCTGTCCACGGGAATTAAAAACACTATTTCTTCCTGGGCCTGTAGAGTACGAATGTACGGCCCCTCACACCCATAAGCCGTGCGCCCAGGCTCTGAGCTACCCTCTCTGCAGCCAGCCTACGCTCTCTACCCGTTCCCACCGCTGTTCTCAGCATCTTGACTTTCACTACCTCTTGCTTGTCGAGCCTGTTATCGATCTCCTTCAGGACTTCTTTCGTGAAGCCCTTCTTCCCTATGATTACATGCGGGCTATCGTGATGCGCCGCTCTTGCTCTCCTCGCGCTCCTCGGGGGCATTTCGTTGACCTCCCTTCTTGTAGGGCCTCCTGTGAATCCAACCGCATCTAGCACACCTTATTACTATATATGAGAACCTGCCTTGGCTTCTCAACCGTAGCGACGCTGTTACCCCTGGTATAAGTGGGAGGTTACATCTCTTGCATAAAGCCTTCTTGATCCATCTGGGGGGTCTCACCCTTGTTGTCGTCGACATTTCTTTTATCAGTGATCCGAGCCTTGCAGCATAGTCCCAGTCCCCCTCCTTGGCCTTCTGGACCGCTATCTCGTATAGTATCTCTATCCTCTGGACGACAAGGTCCTTTAGGACCGCCCTAGACCTTCGCCGGCTCCTCTTCAATCCTCCTCAACTGCCTCTTATACATCTCGAAGAGCTCCTCCTCAGTCGTTGCATCCTCGGGAGCTTTATCCGGCCGCCACCTAATGAACCTCGGGAACCTGATCGATATACCTACTCCAGGTTTGACTGCGCCCAGGCAACAGGTGTGCATAGGCGAGAGTGTCAGCTCCGCCCCCAGGATCTCCGCCACTATCTTTGGCTCGATCCACACATCGGGTTTGGCCCTGGAGTCCACTCGTGGATGCTTATGCGGAATTATCAGGGGCTTGAGCATATCCTGCATCTTCTCTAACTCCTCGTCAGTGAATCCAGTAGCGACTTTACATACAGTCCTGAAAGTATCTGTCTCCGGATTATACGCTGCCATGAGTAGGCTACTCAGCTTTCCACCCCTCTTGCCTCTGCCATAGAACGCACCGACTACCACCAGGTCTACTGTATCGGTCATCTCGCTCTTGTAGTCTTTCTTGAGCTTGACCCAGAGCCATCCCCTGATGCCAGCCCTGTAAATGCTCTGGTCGTGTAGTGCCTTGACCATTACACCCTCGGCGCCGTCCTCTATTGCCTGTAGGAAGAAGTTCCACAGTTCCTCGGGATCGCTTGTTACAATCGCCTTGGCCAGAGAGAAGGTGTCTGACTCGTTTATCGACCCCTCCAGATTCCTCCTCCTAACTGGTAGTGGCTTGACCGTGAGGTCCTCTCCGTCCTTTAACAGCATATCGAATAGGAATACCGCGACGGGGACTTCCTTCATGATCTTGTGTATGTCGTGTTTCCTCTTCCTCTGCATGAGCTCCTGGAATGGCTTCAACTCCAGCGTCTCCGGGTCGATCGCTACTATCTCCCCCTCTACTATGGCCTCATGGGCTTTTACACTACTCTTGACCATCTCAACTACGTCTGGATACATTGAGGTTATATTCTCCAGGCGCCTAGAGAATATGTATACCGTGTCGCCTTTCTTGTGTATCTGCCCCCTCTCCCCGTCATACTTGTATTCTACAAGTGCCCTGCCACCGACCTTCCTCAGTATCTCAGAGGGGTCCCTCCCCCTCTCGGCTAGCATCGGTCTGATCGGCGTGCCGACCGCCGGTTTGATCTCCTTGAGCGAGTCTAAGCCCTTCTCCACGAGGAGCCTGGCTATTAGGCCCAGGTCTGCTCTAAGGTTATAGGCTCTCTCGATAACCTCCCTTGCAAAGGCTCCTCCGCCAAACGCTGTTGCTAGCGCGTCTAGTACAGTGGCGTCGCCTATGCCGACCCTTAGACGGCCCTCGACGAACCTCACTATGTACCGTGCCTCTAGGGGGCTTGCATCAGCCAGTAAACCGGCTAGGATCCTGAGCTTGAGGTCCCTGCTACCCTCTCCTTGCGCGTAGGCTATCTTCATTAGGCTGTTGTATACCCTTGAAACCGTGAGCCTGGATTCAGGCTCTTCACCCATGAACGCTAACAAGCCCCGGGCCGTCTTTCCTGCACGTGACTTGTGTTCCCTGCACAGCCTCTCGGCGACTTTGCCTAGGTCTCCCAGCTCTTTGTACAGCCTATCGACCTTGTCCTCGGGGACCTTGTATGCTAGTGCGATGGCTTTTATGAGTAGCTTCTCTCCGACACCTAGCTCCGGTATGTCCTTCCACTCCGGCCCCAGCTTTCCTTGTATTATATAGACTATCTTGTCTATGACCTCGGGCGGGGTTTTCTTGAAGAGCCTGACAAGGAGTAGCGTTAGCTGTGTTCGAGCCGTTATCCTCTCCATGGAGTCGAACGTCTCTGCTACAATCTCAAACTCTAGATCGCCCAACGACGACACCCCTCATTATTATCTCTCGGCGAGAAGCTATAAGGCTAGGAACTGAGCTCTGGGATGCAAGCTGGTTATTAGCGTCCATCGTGTTTAAGGTGGTAGTGGCGATGAGGATACCCGGCAAGCCCGTAGGCGGACGCCGGATGCGGATCCTTTTGGGCCCGAGCCCCCTCTTGGCGTTACTCGCTTTTTTCCTTGGCCTTGTAAATCTCCCATGCTAGCTCTGCGACGTATTTGAGCGCGGCTTTGGCTTTAATCACTTCAGCAATACCCTCTATATTTGAAATAATTATCTCTTTTATACTACCGTTCGTTCTCTCCCTGATAGTGAGTTTGGCCTGGTCCTGCTCCTCTACGCCCTCTTTGATCTGTTTTTCCCTGATCTCGTCTATGATCTCATCCAGGTACTCCTTCATGTCGCCGATCAAGACCATCTCGAACTCGGGAACAATCCTCACATAGCTGTCTCCGATGTAGAGCCTGGCTATCCTCCTCCTACCAACCTTTACCTCCTCAACCTTCTCGTCGATAGATAGCCTCCCAGGGGTTCCCTCCTCATAGTGGTATAGGATGCTCTTCAACATCTTTAACTCGTTCTCCAACTCCTCTATCCTGTGTTTAATCCACGATAATACCTCTTCCCTACTGGCCAGTTGTTCTTTCTCGCTGTAGCTCAACGGCTAACCCCGTCTGTGTATTTGCCGGGGGAGGGTGATCTTGTGGCCCGCCCGGTATTACACGGTTATCACTGGCCTCGTAGCTTGTTCAAGTCTGGAATCTTCATGAGGCCCTTTACTTCCTCGGGAATCCTATCCAGATACTCCCTGACGAATCTCTTGTCTATCTTCTCATCCCTGTATTCATCATCCAGCATAACGGCTATGGTCTCGATTACCGGATACCATCTTCCACAGTCGAGGCAGACTATCACGCCAGTCTTTATCCTCTTCTTGACACACACCCTACACTCATCTATGGATACCTCGCTGGCCGGCTTGCCGAGGTAGTGGCAGTAATTCCTGCATTTGACCTTGCCGGGATCTAGCCCCGTGTCCTCTTCCTCCTCCTCGATAACGTGTAGTTTTAGGTTAGTGCTTTTGCAGACAGGGCAAGCGAGTAGATCCATGACGAAGTACTTCAATACGGCATTCACCCGATACCGCATTTATCCTTTAACAGGGACTTTACCTCCCTCAATAACTCGTCGGTTTTCGACGGATCCCTGGCTTCTAGCATTATTCTCACGACTGGTTCGGTGCCGCTGGGCCTTACTAGGACCCAGTAGCCGTCGCCGAAAACCTTTACACCGTCAATGGTTACTTGGCGTAGATTAGAGTAGTGCTCCTTGACCGCTTCAACGGCGCAGGCGGCTTGTTCGCGTGTGGCGGGTAGCTTTGTTTTGACCGGGTAGTACTGGGGGAGGGCCTTTAGTAGGCTTGAAAGGGGTCCCTCCTCGTCGACCATGTGTACTAGTAGAGCCGCCTTCATGGCCCCATCCCTGACCGTTTGGTGTGGCACATGCATATATCCCCCGTTCTCCTCGAAGCCAGAGATCGCTCCTCCATCCCGCTGTATCATCCGGGAGATGACTACGCTACCCACCGGGGTCCACACAACTTCTATGCCTAGCGGCTTGAGGTAGTCCTCTACGGCTATGCTGCTGGATACACCGGTGTACACTCTGCGTGGAAGCCCTTTCCAGCGCTCCGAGACGTACCCGGACAGTAGCGCGCCAGTCCTGTCTCCCCAGACGACGTTTCCTGTATCATCTATTATGATGGCCCTGTCAGCATCACCGTCATGACCTACTCCGAGCGATGCCCCTGTTCTTACAACCATCTCTGCAGCCTCCTTTAGGGTTTCAGGCGTTGGTTCTGGCTCTCTACCGGGGAAGAGTGGGTCTAGGTTGCAGTTTATGGTCCTGACCTGGACCCCTATCTCCCGTAGCACACGTGGAGTTACAAGCGACCCCACGCTGTTTGCGCAGTCCACCAGGACCTTGTGCTTAGACTCTAGTGGGGGGAGCCTTTCTAGGTTGCCCAGGATTCCATTGACGTACAAGTCTATAGCGTCGTGGAGTACTATCGGGTCATGCACGTAGGAACGCCACTCTAGGGCTGATCCCGTCCCCTTGAAATAGTATTCCTCGATAACTTCCTCGTCCTCCCTAGACACCTCGATTCCATCGCCAGCTATCACCTTGATACCGTTGTACTCCGGTGGATTGTGGCTGGCAGTTATCATGACGCCCCCATCATAGGGACCCTCCTTAACATTATACTGCAGGCCTGGGGTAGGAATGTAGTTGGCATCATAAACCTTGACTCCCTCTGAAAGCAATCCAGCCACGACAGCGGATTTAATCATCGACCCACCAGCCCGCACATCTCTGCCAACAAGTATCCTCGATCCCTTGCCGAGGAAGGCTCCAATGGCTCTGCCAAGCCTCAGCGCCAGCTCTGGGGTAAGCTGAACGCCAACGACGCCGCGCACCCCGTCGGTCCCGAATAATCTGCCCATAGATGCTCTCCCTCGATACGGCCAGGTATCCCTAGCCTGTCATCCCGTTAAATAAAACTCCCAGGATCTCCTATAAGACCTCGGGAGCCCTGTTGCCCTAAGCTACTCGTTTATGGCGCTAGCCTTTGACACTGGACCAGTTAATAATCTTCCGCTTGCACGGCATCTATGACGAGGGACCCTCTACCATGGATACGTGGCTAGTCGGCGCCGACGAGGCTGGCCGTGGAAGCTTAGTTGGGGAGATGATTGTCGCGGTAGCCGCTGTCAGGTCCGACTGCGTCGAGACACTGCATGCCCTGGGAGTACGTGATAGCAAGGATCTCTCCCCTTCCACTCGCGCCTCTATCTATAAGGAGCTCTCAAGGCTGGATTGCCTAGCATTCTCTGTATACCCGGTCAAGCCCCGTGACATAGACACGTATAACCTGACGAAGCTCACCGAGGAAGCCATATACAATGCCTTCAAGCTACTACTCGTGCGAGTCAACCCGGCAGCCATATCTCGGGTTACGGTGGATAGGTATGGCAGGGTAGTCAAGTTGAAGATACTTCTCAGAAAGCTAGGCTATAGGGGGCCTATTATAGTCGAGGAGAAGGCCGACTCCAAGTACATAGAGGTGTCGGCGGCAAGTATAGTGGCCAAGCATGTTAGAGACGCTAGAATACGGGTTCTATCGAGCCTCTATGGGGTGAGGGGGAGCGGTTATCCCAGTGATCCAAGGACTATTGACTGGGTAATGGACGTTGTAGGAAGGGGTGAGAAACCACCGATCATCAGATATTCATGGGGCACCTTGGAGGGTACCGGGTTTAGGGTGAGGAAGAAGAAGGGAGGAGAACACCGTATAACTCTAGATGACTTCCTCTAGAGTGGAGGCATGCCTCGCAAGGCGATGACATCGTGACTGCATTGCTACGGCCGGGTGATGCACTGGCGGCCCTGTTGGTGGATCTCGGGGTTGATAGGGTCGCTGTTCTTAGGCCTGTTAATAGGAGGAGGCTTGCGGAGCTGGGCTTGCAGGAGCTGGCGGTTGAGATGCTTGTCGAGGAACTAGACATCTGTGCATCAAGGGAGCCCGTTCCCTGTCGGGTTATCTGGGAGGGACGCGGCGTAGCGGTAGCGGTTCCCGGGAAGGGCGGGTCCTGTAGGTATGTTGTGGGGTTGAGGAATTGCCTTAGAAGACTTCTTTCTTGGAGGACGCTGAGAGAGGCGCTTCCGGCTAATCCTCTTCCAGCCTTCGTCGTGGACTTAAGCAGGCTAAGCCAGCATAGCGATGAGGAACGCGCATCCCTCAAGATACAACTCGCCATGACGCTAACCGTCGTGAGGAGGTTTCTATGGGATCCACACTTGATACTAACTAGTGCCCCCGAGAACGCCTGGGAGTGGCTCTATCCTTCTGTGGGTAAATCCAAGATACAGGTTAGGGGTGAGAGGCCTGGAAGAGTCCTCTGGAATATGAATGCTGATAAAGTGGTAATATTGAGGCCAGACGCTGAGAAGGTGCTTAGCGAGGATGACATAAGGGATGCTGATGCCTTCCTGGTGGGGGGAATCGTTGATAAGATACCTAGGCCAGGTGTTAGTAGGTTCCTAGACACGGCTGTCCCGTGGGGTAAGCCTAGGAGGATAGAGCTGAGAGGCTCCCTTGTAGGAGTCCCCGATAGGATCAACAGAATAGCCGAGATCGTATTTAAGGTGCGTTTCGAAGGGATGACTCTTGAGAAGGCTATTATATCGTCTATGACGAGAAGGGACGTGCTGAGGAGGCTCCAGGTGGAGATACTTAGAGCCTCCAAGGGTGGGAGACTGGCTCTAGATAGGGATCACTATGAAATGCTGAGCCGGTGGCTACCGGTATCTTGCAGGGATTACCTGGACATGGCCAGGAGATCCGGAGTCGAGGTCGGGTGGGAGTGTGAGGGTTAGGATTATAGCGGCTGATAGTATGGGGGTTAGGAGTCTAGCTACAGTAGTTGAGGTATCTGGCGTAGTGATCGGCCTGGACCTTGGTGCGAGTATTGCTCCTAGACGCTATGGCTTGCCGCCTCATGAGATGGAGTGGAAGACGCTTGAAAGGGCCTTGGATGAGGCTAGGAGGTGGATCCGTGAGAGCCATGTTGTAACGATTACACATTATCACTATGATCATTATATGAGGGATGAACCGGATCTCTATAGGGGTAAGATCCTAGCTGTGAAGGATCCTAGGAGGAATATTAACAGGAGCCAGGCGATCAGGAGCTATGTTTTCTTGAAGAAGCTGGGCGTCGAGGAGCTAGCCGATGTCAGGATAGCCGATGGCCGGTTCCTAGAGTTTGAGGGTGTCAGGATAGAGTTCTCGCCCCCTGTATGGCACGGGGAGCCAGGCACCCGTGTGGGGAGGCTGGTGATGGTTAGGATATTGTCGGAGGAGGGGGCAGTTATATTTACTAGCGACGTCCAGGGGCCAGCGGACCCCGAGGCTCTAAGGGTCCTTGAAGGGTGGAGCAGGCCTAGACCGGATATCGTGATCGTCGGGGGTCCCCCAACGTATTTCGCGGGTTTCAAGGTCCCAGTCAAGGCCGTTGAAGCCGGGCTTGCGGGGTTGAAGAGGGTCATAACACTCCTCCAGCCGCGAGTGGTGGTTGTAGATCACCACCTGCTACGCGATATAAACTATTCTGACAAGATAGCTGAGCACTATGACGCCGCTAAGGGTGTTGGAGTGAGACTGGTAACCGGGGCGGAGTTCATGGGTAGGCCTGTCAATCAGCTTGAGGCTAGGAGGAGGGGGTTATGGAGGGAATCCTCCGGGTAATTCTTTTGGAGGCTGCCCTTGAGAGGGTCCCTCGCGAGCTGTGGAGCCATCCTCAGGTGGTTAGGAGTGCGCGCCGGTATGGTGTTAGGCCTGGAGACATGTTGCTGGAGAAGAGTCTGCACTACAATGCAATGGCTGCGCTCCCTCAGAAGTGGAAACGTGGCAGGCCCGATATAGTCCACGTGACCCTACTGTCCCTCCTAGACTCGCCCTTAGCGAGGGATGGCTTGCTCGAAGTATATGTACACGTGTATGACGGGAGGATTTTCCGTGTTGAAACTAGTACCAGGATTCCCAAGAGCTATGAGCGATTCCGCGGTCTAATGGCCCAGTTGCTGGAGTATGGGAGGGTCCCCCTGGAGGGCGACGCCCTCATCTATATGACACACGAGAGACTGGGAGATTTTGTAGAAGAACACGGTAAACTCCTACTTCTCTGGGAGCATGGCGAGGATAGGAGTCCCGAGTGGATTGTTGCTAGGAGTCTCTATACGGGCATGCCCCTCGGCATAGGAGCCTTTGCTAGGGGGGACTTTAAGAGGTCTACTCTTAGGAAGTCTGCTGAGAGGTATAGGATAATGTCTGGTTTTGGATTGAAGGCTTGGAGCGTGGCGTCCCGTCTTGTCTGTGCGGCCGAGAGGCTTCTGGGTTATTTGTAGGGGGTGCTGGGGCTCTATCTCTTTCTCCTACCGGTTCTCCTAGCCGCTATATGACCTACCTTCCGGCCTGGCGGCGTCTCCCTGGCTACGGTTGACGGGTGGCTCTTCCTCTGGTGGCTTCCGCCTCCGAATGGGTGGTTTACGGCGTTCATGGCGACACCTCTTACTCTAGGCCATTTCCTAGCCTTTACCTTCCACTTGTGGTATGCGAGTCCGGCTTTCATAATCGGTTTCTCTACTCTTCCAGCTCCAGCCGGAATCCCTATTGTTACCCTGGCCTTATTTGGCACCTCTTTCTCCTTGCCGCTGGGCAGGCGTATCCTAGTCTTGCTCCCAGCCCTGCCTAGTATTAGGGCATAGCTTCCTGCCTGCCGGGCTAGTTTGCCCCCGTCGCCCGGGACTATCTCTACATTGAATACCATGGTTCCTTCGGGTACATTGCCTATAGGCATTATGTTGCCTGGATCGGGCTTGGCATCAGGGCCTATCTCTACGATCTTCCCCACGTATACGCCTTCGGCAGCTGGTGTTAGAAACTCCTTGCCGTCTTCCGTCACGATCCTTGCCAGCGGGACATAGCGACCTGGGTCGTGGAGTAGCTCGACGATCTTGCCCTTAACGGTAGAGTCTGCAAGGGGCGGATACTTGGCGGGCCCGGGGTGTATATGGCCTGGGCTGCGGTATGTCGGCGTCCCCCTGCCTGCTCTTTGCTGCCTGAGCCGTTTACCCAATTTAGCTCACTCCCCTGTCCGATCCAGGGATACTCTGCTCTTCCACCTTTTTAACGTATTCGTGGAATCCGAATACACGAGTCTCCGTTGGCGGCAGGTCTTTGACTTTCACCATAGCTGTCCCGATCGGCATCTCCAGCAGGCGTCTAGCATCGTCAAGCCCGAGTCTCCGGGCCGCCTCTGTATAGCTCCTCGTATACCCGCCGAACACTATAAGGGTCCCCGTGTTGTTTAGCACAGAATCTGGTAGATCCTCGGGCGACTGCGTCGCATATACTACGTGGAGTCTCCTACTTCGACCCTCTCTAAGAGCCCATACCAGGTGCTTGGCTCCACTCATAGCCAGCCTCCACGCCTCATCTATTATTACCACGACCCTGCCGGGGAGATCCCCCTCGCTAGCCTCTAACACGAGGCTCGACAATATAAGCGACGCCGCCACATCTCTATCCTCGTTAGCAAGGCTCGACAGGTCGAAGACCACTAAGCCTCGCCTGAGCAGGCTTCCCTCACACGCATTAACGCTCTTGGAGGAATAGCTCTCGAAAACAGACTCCAATAATATCTCGGCTAAACCCTCCATCCTTGGTATTTGTATACAGTCTCCGGGCTCTAAGACTTCTACAGCCGTTGCCTGTGCTGAGAGCATCGCTACTAGGTCGCCCTTCGGGTCTATTACGGCTACCATATAGGGGTCTAGCCTTGATTCGCTCCTGCTAGCCAGCTGTGACGCTATACCGTTTAGCAGTACCGTCTTACCCCTACCCGTGGGGCCGAAGACGCCTATGTGCGTCTCGAAATCCCTCGGCCAGTCCAAGACCACTAGCCTGCCGTCGGAGTCTCTCCCGAGGACGACGCCGGGAGAGTCATAAATGCTAGCGAAGATAGACGGCGGCATGGTCCCCAGTCCCTCGCTGGTGGAGGGTAGGAGAGCCTTCAATAGAGGCTCTTTGGCCCTCTCAAGTCTAATCCCGGCTTCGGCCTCGACCATCGACTTGAAGGCTTCGGCTTTTGCACGCGCCTCAGTATCGCCCTTCTCGCTCCATACCACGAGGAGGACCCTGTGGGTATAGGGTGTATGGGTTCTAGCCACCTCATTGTATAGTTTCTTGAGGAAGCGTAGTCTCTCAGCGTATCTGACGTGGCCGGTAGCCTGGTATCCGAATTGAGCCTTGTTTATCTGGTCTTCCAGGTACGAGAGTAGCCTGCCCTTATCCACTCTGAACAGGCTTGTCATGTATGTAACGTTTATCCTTACACTCCGAGCCAGGTTGGCCAGTCTCTCACCCAGCCTGCCGGTTTCATCGCGTATCGGGTCCTCGGAATAGTATATGATTGGCTCGTAGGTCTTCCCCTCGAATACTATCGCCTCGGTACCACCCCTTCTATCCGCTATTGACGCCCTACTTAGACTCACTCCGAAGTCTCTAGTCGCCCTCGTATTCTTGATTATTAATGTGAGTGATGCTACTGCCATCCCTCCTATTAGAACCTCAAACCACATGAGTGTCCACCCACTAAACCTTAATGAAGAGCCTTTCCCGTCCCCCGAGTATCCTGGCTAGGCCCGTTGTTATCGTGAACAAAACAAAGGTGTAGAGTAGAGGTATCGTGGTGTAGTAGAGTAGGATGGATGAAATGAAGTCTATGTCCATGTATGTTCCGAGCTTCCCGACCTTCTCCAGATAGTTCTCCGTGTCTCCAAAGTCCGGCGAGACCCTATTGCAGGTGTCTATGGTTAGACTTAGCGTGTATTCGCCTGGATGCTTGGGTGTATACTTTACTAACGTCCCCGTCATATCCATCCATTCCCAGGTGGAGCTAGTGCTTTCTAGGCCGTCGGAGTGGTTGACTGACACGCTACACTCTGAGGGGGTCCTAAATGCTATGTATTCACCGCTGTTAAGATACACTGTAAGAGACACGTTGTCGCCATCTCTGGTGAAGCTTTGAGGCTCGCCTGTAGTGTATATTATAGTGTAGTTCCCGACCCATACAAGGTACTTGTTGGAAACTACCGCCTCCCATAGGGTCCCATTACCTTGGTAATCAGAGGGGTGGAGCGGGTAGGGTTTTAGATTAAAGCGCACGTTATCGATTTCCAGCGCGAGATATACCTCGGTTCTGCTTGGCACGGGAACCGTGCTACCGAAGTCGTCGTCCCAAGCTAATCCATTAGAGACTATATACTTAGCCCACTCGTCCCCAGCACTATTATACATGTAGAGGATTCCTCCCCCGACACTCCTGTTGGTGTAGTCGATGACATGTAGCTTCGCTATCGCGAGGCCGTTCGCTTCTAGCTCCGACGGATCCGGCCTCCCAGGTTGTTCGGCTAGTGTAGCGAGGAAGGACGGGAGTACCTGCAGACCGGCATTGAAGACCAGGACAAAGGATAGGAGCCATGCACCAGCACTTCGCGATATTCTGAAGGGAACCGCCGACAACGCTATTCCGATAGCTGCGAGGGCTTTGCCGAAGTTACTCACTATTATCATCAAGGCCGATATCCATGCTATGGTTATGAAGCCTATATCGGCTACTCTATCCACCGGCCTTAGAGCCGATCCGATTGCACCGGCGAATGGGAATTGAGAAGTGATCATCGTTATAACAAAGACAAATCCCTTGAGCGATATTAAAGTACTTATAGCAGTGGAGAGCCATCCCTGAAACAACTCCCAGGATCCACCCAGCACGCGGGCTATATAGTCGCTTGTTGAAAGCAACCCGTAGAATAGCGCTGCGAGAGCTGCTGTGAAAAACCCGTCCATCATTAATCTTGGGGCCCAACGCTTCAATGGCGGCCACGGTATCGGAAGCGCGTATATCAAGACTCCGATGTAGAATGAGAGTATCGAGAGCTCATATGCGACTCTCAGGTAGTCTACCTCCATCTCCATCAACTCGTTATGACTTGTATCAAGTATGTTATCAGACTGAATATCGTCGACCCGAGCGCGAGCCAGAGAGCCGCCCAGACAGAGTCCTCTATGAAGCTGGATCCCGTCCTTTTTAGCCTACCGAGGGGTATTGGCGCGCCTCGTAGAGTCCAACCAATGCTCCAGGTTAAGAGGAAGACCGCCCACGCCAGTATCGAAATCTGCTGGGTGGTATTTTGGATCAGGTTTAGCAGGTCTTGGACCGCCATTTACTCCCCTTATTGGTAGAAAAAGGCCATATGAAGAGGAGAGGGAGTGGTTAACGGATCTAATCGGCTATTCCACCGTCTGTGAAACCCTTATGTTTCGAGACGATTTCCCCGGCTTTCTCAGCTATCTGTCTATCCTTGTCTTCATAGACCTTATAGCCTATGAGCTCGTAGAACTCCCATCTGGTCATCATCCTCTCTAGGAGGGGTTTCTGTGTGCCACTATTTCTTAATACTTCCAACGCCTCCCTTATAGCACCCATAGCGTATCTGAAGGTTGTTACCGGGAATATGACTATTTTAAAGCCGGCCTCTTTGAACTGGTCAACTGTTAGGTAGGGTGTCTTGCCGAACTCAGTCATGTTTGCCAGTAGCGGCGTGTTGGGTAGGGCTCTTGAGAACTCCTTAAATTCTTCGAGGCTTTTTAGGGCCTCTGGGAATATAACGTCTGCTCCAGCCTCAACGTAGAGTTTCGCTCTATCGATAGCCGCTTCTAACCCCTCTACGCCCCTGGCGTCGGTTCTAGCTATAATCACCGTCTCCTTCTTCCTGGCTTCTACGGCGGCTACTATCTTCTTAACCATATCCTCTGCTGGAATCAGCTTCTTGCCCGTCAGGTGTCCGCACTTCTTCGGTAGGACCTGGTCTTCGATTTGAATCGCGGCTGCACCAACAGCTTCCAGCTCTCTAACAGTTCGTTGAACATTAATGGCCTCTCCGAAACCGGTATCCGCGTCTACGATTATCGGTATGGATACTACTCGTGTTATGTAGGAAGTAAATGTGGCCAGCTCGGTTAAGGTGATCAGCCCCAGGTCTGGCATTGCCAAGCTACCAGTTAGTGCAGCACCGGAGAGATATGCTGCTTCGAAACCCATTCTCTCGACGAGTAACGCTACTGCTGGATTGAATACACCGGGTGCTACTATTATATCCCTCTCTCTCATTAACCTACGGAGCACGCTTCCGGGGTCTTCTATCGGAGACGAGTATAAGAATGCCACTTCCAACACCCTCATTGAGTATAGAGAACTGCTACTGTATATAACCCCGTCCCGGGGAGACACATCATAGGTGGTGAGGCTATATGGGTGGGAGGCAGAGGACTACGCTCTTCATGGAGAAAGGGAAGAAGAAAGAAGAGGAAGAGGTAAAAACGAAAAGTGGATATAAGAAGAAAAAGAAGTAGGGCTGGCAGCATGTCCCTCATTCTTTACCTGGAGGGCTGGTTGAGGTCTAGGGTTTGCCTTGCTCTCGGTGGCCCCCGTGGAAGAGGAGGCATACGATCGCCATAGCCGTAGCGGCGAGTGTTCTCTCTACTGAGGAGACTTTACAGTTGAAAACCCTGAAGGCTGGGGTCATAGCTAGAGCAGCCGCCCTATATAGGGTTGACAAGGTTATCATATACAAAGATAAATTCTCTAGTAAAAAAGACTATAAACTATTGAGGCTCCTGTTAGAGTACATTTCGACCCCACCCTACCTTAGGAAGAGGCTCTTCCCACTCCTACCCGAGTTGCGGGCAGCAGGTCTACTACCCCCGCTGAGAATTCCACTTCATGACATACCGCGTAGGCCCGCTAGGAACTTGGTTATGGAGGGTTTAGTGGAGGAGTGTACAAGCGGCGTCTGTAGGGTATTTCTCGGAAGCTATGGTTACGGTCTCTTAAGAGGGAACTCCAAACCCGGTAAAAGAATTTTAGTTAGAATAATAGATGAAGATAAATTACTATTGGAGCGTGTGACAGACCCGGACTTTTACACCGGATTCCGCGTTGAAGCTAACCCGGACCTGCCACGTGTCCTGGACCGCTACAGAGACCATGGCTATACCATCATAGGTACGAGCAAGAAAGGTGAATGCTATAGTCGAGAGGCAATTCAGGAATATGAGGATAGCAAAGGCTTTCTAGTCGTATTCGGTGGTCCCACGGGGAGCGTTGTGGACGAGGCCTCTCCAGACCTTTACGATCTCGTCTTGAACACAATACCAATGCAGGGAACTAAGACGGTGAGAACCGAGGAGGCAATACACGCGACGCTAGCCATACTAAACAGCACACTCGAATCACAGAGGCTTTATAACCCGTAGGGGGACTTGGCTAGAGGGGGTCTGGAAGAGGATACTGTTCAGGCTGAAGGGTGTTAGCATTGGGAGCAAGAAAGCACAGTGCTCCAAGGAGAGGCAGCCTAGGCTACTCGCCTAGAAAGAGAGCCTCTAGACTAGTTCCACGCATCAAGACATGGCCCGATATAGAAACCGGGGAGCCCCAACCACTAGCCTTCCTCGGCTACAAAGCTGGCATGACGCATCTCTACATGATAGACGATAGAGCCGGGAGCCCAACCTTTGGACAAGAGATCTTTGTGCCCGCTACTGTAGTCGAGGTACCACCGGTCTACGTACTAGCTATCCGAGGCTACGCGTACGACCCTAACCGCGGAATGTATTCTACAGGCGAGGTATGGGCAGAGCCGCCCAGCCAGTTAGAACTCTGGAGGAAGATACCGACTCTTGGCGGGTTTAAGGAAGAGAACTTGAAAAAACTCGAATCAAAACTAGACAGTATAAGAGAGCTCCGGATCATAATCGCGACTCAACCGAAACTAACCGGCGGGCTTAGCAAGAAGAAGCCGGACCTGCTCGAAGTCAAACTCGGCGGCACCACTGATATTAACGCATTGTTCTCGTATGCAACGAAGAAGCTTGGAGGAGAGTTGAAGTTCCCTGACGTATTCAGTGTGGGCCAGTTAGTGGATGTAATTGGTGTGACGAAGGGCAAGGGGTTCCAGGGACCGGTTAAGAGGTGGGGCGTGAAGGAGCTACCCAGATGGCACAAACATAGAAAAGGAAGCAGGCGGACTGGAGCCAGAAGCCACGGCAGGGGCACATGGTGGGAAATTCCAGCTGCTGGGCAAATGGGCTACCACAGAAGAACCGAGTATAACAAGAGGATACTAGCGTATGGTGAAAACGGTTTTGAGATAACGCCGGCCGGGGGGTTCCTACACTATGGCGTGGTTAAGGGTCCCTATGCCATTATCGCTGGTAGCCTACCAGGCACGCCGAAGAGACCGCTGGTGCTTCGCTGGCCCGTCAGGCCGCCGACCTGGTACTTGAAGATGGGTGTCAAGGCTCCTCAGATCGTCTATGTGAGTCTGGCTTCGAAGCAGGGTAACTGAGGTGAGGCAGCATGTATTCGTCTTTGTTCTTGTATCTCAGGGAACCCGTATCGGCTCCCGTTTATGACGTAAATGGTAGTGTCCTGGAGGAGATCACCCTCCCCGACGTGTTTAGAGTACCCGTTAGGAAGGATTTGATAAGAAGGGCGTACTACAGCGAGTTCACGGCAAAATTGCAGCCCAAGGGAAGAGATCCTATGGCCGGTAAGAGAACCAGTGCCAGGAGCCTCGGAGCCCACCACGGGGTTTCAAGGGTACCTAGAATCAGGGGTAGTATGAGGGCCGCCTTGGTGAACATGACTAGGGGTGGGAGGCTAGCGCACCCACCGCGTGTTGAGAAGAGGATTCATGAAGAAATAAACCGCGTCGAGAAGAGGATTGCGACTATGAGTGCTCTGGCCGCGACTTCCATAGTCGACCTAGTTAGAGGGCGAGGCCACAGATTCAGCGTTGAGTCACTTCCAGTAATTCTCGATAGCGGCGTACTCGATGCCGTATCTAAAGTGTCCCAAGCCAAGGAGTTGCTGGAGAAGATCGGCGTGTATGATGATGTGCTAAGAGCTAGATCTGGTAAGAGATGGAGGGCCGGCAAGGGGAAGATGCGTGGCAGGAGATACAAACAGCCGGTCAGCATACTCTTTATCGTGGAAAACCATAGGTCCCCCTTTGCCCTGTCAGTCAAGGGCTTGCCTGGAGTCAGCGTTGCGGAGCCGTGGAATGTAGGCGTGATACACTTGGCTCCAGGTGGCGAGCCGGGCCGGTTAACTGTGATTACCAGGGGTGCTCTTGACCAGTTAAAGGCTAGGTTCAGGGTGATTGCTCCATGAGGCCGGAGGAGGTTATCATTAGGATTCATATGAGCGAGAAGGCTTCGAGGCTTCTCGAAGATGAGAACACGCTAACCCTGATCGTCCGGATGGAGGCTAGCAAGCCCGATATAAAGAGGGCTGTAGAGCAGTTATACGGTGTCAAGGTGGAGAAGGTCAGGACCCTGGTCACATCGAAGGGAGAGAAGAAAGCGTATGTCAAGTTGGCTAGAGAATATAGCGCATCTGAACTAGCGTCGAAGCTCGGCCTAGTCTAAATCCAAACATAATATAATTATTTATAAATAAACTACTCTTGTTTTAATCCCTCGACTCTACCCATAACCTTCTCCGCTATTTTTACAAAGGCCTTGCTCGCCTCCGAGTCGGGGTACTCTATGAAGAAGATCTTACCTTTATCGTTCGCTTCCCTAATCCTAGGGTCTATTGGTATAGATCCTAGAAACTCGATACCGTACTTCCTGGCTATCTCCTCGGCTGCGCCCTTCCCGAATATATAGTGTATTGTGCCACCGGGACACCTGAAGTAAGACATGTTCTCGATAATCCCTATAACCGGCACGTTGAGCCTCCTAGCGAATGATAGACCCTTTAACACTATAGCCTTGGATAGGTCGCTCGGTATAGTTACCAGTATGAATCCAGTGAGCTTCGGTATCAACTGGGCTATAGTAAGTTGCTCGTCGCCAGTACCCGGAGGCAGATCTATTAGGAGGTAATCAAGGTCCCCCCATTCAGTATATGCTAGTAGCTCTCTTAGTGCGCTCGTCTTGATAGGCCCCCTCCATATTAGTGGAGTCTCGTCCTCTGGGAGCAGCAGGCCGAGGCTAGCAACCTTTATGCCCGGAGGGACCTCGACCGGCATTATAGTTCCGTCAGCTCTTGCAGGCATCCCGAGTCCCGTTGGAAGGCCCAGTAACTTGTGGATGCTTGGTCCGTGGACATCGGCATCTAGCACGCCGACCCTCTTACCAGAGACCGCAAGAGCCGCGGCTAGGCTCGCGGTCACAAAGCTCTTTCCGACACCACCCTTGTTGCTCATGATAGCGATCTTGTACTTGATCCTCTTCATCCTCTCCACTATCTTCTTCTGTTGCTCCTGTAGTGCCTTCATCCTCTGTGCAACAGCCTTGTATTCCCCCCTGTTGATTCTCATGGACGACATCTAGCACACCACGGTCTATTTTGCAGGAGAGGCTTTTAACTACCAGGTATAGGCTTGTAGTAGCGGGATGAGGAGTTTGCCGAGTCTGAAGCCCTAGTAGTTGGGCGATGCCGAGTGGTGACCTCACCGACCTTCTAATTAGTCCTGGACTCCACCATGACCCTTGAGGGGTCCGGCGATGAAGATGGTTTTAAGAGGTGAGCCCCATGGGTGATGATCAGGGACCCACGCCGGGAGCCGGCCTCTGCCTGGAGGATCTCCCCTTTGTTAACCCAGAGAGCGCCTATGAGGTATGGTCGATTCTCCAATACAGGGAATACCTCAGGGTTGACATTCTCTTGTATGACAGTCCTGGCTTGGAAGTCTATGCTAGAGGAACCCTGGGAGCCGACTGTGTGTATGTAGAGGAGCTTCATATAAGGAGCTGCGGTGAAGGAGCTGAACGCCTCATACCATTCGCGGATGAGGCTGAGGTAGTTAGGATTAGCTTGGAGAGGATCGGCGGTTCGAACTGTGTTGTACTGGTAGCTAGCTTCAACCCAGTCGCCAGAGCTGCGAGGCTTCTAGAAAAAATAGGTATCACCGGCAAACTAGGAGTACTAGGGTATAGACCTGTGGTGGAGGTAGCCTGATGAAGAACACCATTGTGCTGCCGCGGATCCGCATTAGGGTGGCTAAGTGGCTTCCGAAAGAGGACTTCTACCAGCTCACAAGAATAGCAAGGTATCTGGGGCGCTTCGATAACTATTCGGTTTTCGAGCTTGACCCCGACCGTATAAATAGGAGTGGGCTTGGATTGGACGATATCCTAGCTATTATCAGCAGTATTGATGGTGTCAATGAAGAGGATAGAGAGGCGTTGAAACAACTCATAGCAGAGGCGACCCGAGTCGACGTGTACTTCGGGGATGACGGCTGGATACGGGTTAAATCCAAGGTATACCTTAAGGATATTCTAAGCGAACACGGTATAAGGCTTCCCTATGATAGGAGCGAACACGCCTACAAGGCTCCCCCATACATGTATAGGAGGATTATCGAGGCGTTACAGCGAAGAGGGTTACCCGTTAACGATGAAATCGGCTTACTAGACTCTAGAGCACGGCTTCCGCGGCCCATAGAATTCAAGGGCAAACTAAGGCCCTACCAGGAAGAGGCGCTTGAGAAGTGGCGGTCAAACGGGTATACAGGGATAATTGCTCTACCCACGGGAGCCGGTAAAACTGTCATCGCCATCGCTGGGATCGCGGAGCTGGGAGTCAGGACGTTGGTCGTAGTCTATACTAAAGAACAGGTGAAGCAGTGGATTGAAGCCATCAGGCACTTCACTAACGCTGGAGCCATGGTTGGAGCCTATTACAGCGATGAGAAGCGGCTAGCCCCTATCACGGTAACTACCTACCAGACCACGCATCGCCACCTTAAAGTATTCTCAAGAAACTATGCTTTTGTGGTCTATGACGAGGCACACCATCTGCCGGCTGATAAGTTTAAGGCTATATCGATTGGGCTTGCAGCTCCCTACAGGCTTGGCTTGTCTGCTACCGTTGAGCGGGAGGATGGGAAGCACGAAGAGATCTTCCCGTTGATAGGTGGTGTAATCTTCTCGCTAACCCCCGGCGAGCTCACCAGGCAGGGATACCTGGCTACGTATGTAATTAGGACTAGGAAGGTGAAGTTGCTTGACAACGAAAGGAAGAGGTATGAGGAGCTTAGGAGAAAGTACCAGGCCCTATCTCGGGGTAGGACTTTCCAGGAGCTACTTGAGGCTGCCAAGAAGGGAGACAAGAGTGCTATAGAGGCCTTGCGCGTCCACAAGGAGATGGTGAAACTAGTACAGCATAGCGAGGCAAAGCTGAGGGAGGCCGAGAAAATAATAAACAGTGAACTCGCAAAAGGGTCTAAGATCATAGTCTTTACACAGCTTAAATCCCAGGCCGAGGAGATAGCTAGAAGAGTCAATGGCTTACTCTTACACGGCGGCCTCGACAAGACCCGTAGAGCCCGTATACTGGATACCTTCAAGCGTAGCAGAACCGGTGTGTTGGTAGTGACTACAGTCGGCGACGAGGGCCTCGATATACCGGACGCTAACGTGGGAATTCTCCTTTCTGGCACTGGTTCGCATAGGCAGTTCATACAGAGGCTGGGCCGGTTATTGAGGCCCAAGCCCGGTAAGAATACCGCGGTGCTCTACGAGGTCATAGCCGCGGGGACTAGTGAAGAGTATCAAGCTAGGAAGAGGAGGATGTCTAGGTTATAGATGTGTGGGGCCTCTGGTTTAGAGGTATTCTTTTATCAGGCTTGGTATCTCGAACGGGGTTCTAGCTACTTTCACCCCGACCTCTTCCAGGGCTTTGACTTTGCCTTCGTAGGTGCCGGTCCCCATCATTATTATCGCGCCCGCGTGGCCCATTCGTTTCCCGGGTGGGGCCGTTCTGCCTGCTATGAAGGCAACTACTGGCTTCGTGAACCTGCCTTCAGCTATCATCTTAGCGGCTCTCTCCTCCATGTCGCCTCCGATCTCTCCCACTAGTACTAGTGCCTTCGTCTCTGGATCCTTCTCGAAATACTCCATTGCCTCTGTAAAGGATAATCCTATGATTGGGTCTCCTCCGATGCCGATGACGGTACTCTGTCCTATACCCTCCTTTGACAGGGCATAGCCTATCTCATAGGTTAATGTACCGCTTCTTGAAACTATGCCTACGGGACCTGGCTTAAACGTTGCACCCGGCATTATTCCTACCTTTGACTTGCCGGGGGATATTATGCCTGGGCAGTTGGGTCCTATGACTACCGTCCCTTTTTGCTTTGCATAGTTGACGAACTTTAGGGTTTCGTGGACCGGTATGTGCTCGGTGATTACTACGACCAGCTTCATCCCAGCGTCCACAGCCTCGTACACCGCGTCGGGCGCGAATCTCGCCGGGACGAATATTATCGAGGTATTGGCGTCTGGATGAGCCTCTACCGCCTCCTTCATCGTATCATACACTGGCACTCCATGCACTTCTTGGCCTCCCTTGCCTGGGGTTACTCCAGCCACTATCTTCGTCCCGTAGTCTAGCATGAGCTTGGTATGGAACGAGCCCTCTCTGCCCGTTATGCCTTGGACTATTACCTTCGAGTTCTCGTCTAATAGGACGGCCATTTCACGCCACCCCTCTCTCCTATAACTCTATCACCCTTTTTACTGCTTCAATAGGATCTGTGAAGGCTTCTATCCCCGCTTTCTGCAGTATCTCCTTGCCCTCCTCGGCCCGCGTTCCAGCCAGCCTTATTACTATGGGCTTCGGTATCTGGCCTAGCTCCTCCATGGCCTTGACTATTCCCTTAGCTACTTCGTCTCCCCTGGTTATTCCCCCGAATATGTTTATGAATATCTTCTTGGCCTTGGGATACTCTATGAGGAATGAGACCGCCTTCTTGACTAGGTCGGCACTGGCACCGCCGCCTATGTCTAGGAAGTTAGCTGGTTTGCCGCCGAACTCGTATACGAGGTCCATTGTGGTCATGGTTAAGCCTGCCCCGTTACCGATTATCCCCACCTCTCCGTCGAGCTCGACGAAAGCTAGCCCTGCCTTCCGCGCTTTGATCTCCCACTCCGTATACTCGCCTGTCAGCTCTATCTCCTTTACAAGCTCTTGGTGCCTGTAGAGGGCGTTGTCGTCGACTATCATCCTGGCGTCTAGGGGTATCACCTCGTCTCCCACGAGTGCTAGTGGGTTCGACTCTGCTAGTTCAGAGTCATATTCCACGAACACGTTGTACAGCGCCGTTAGGAAGCGTGAGAAGCTAGATAACGCTTTCCCGGACAGCCCTATCTTCTTCCCTATGAGTCTGGCCTGGTATCCTTTCATCCCGATGAAGGGGTCTATGTGCTGCCGGACTATGCTCTCTGGTTTCTCCCTGGAGATCTCCTCTATGTCCATTCCACCGTACTTGCTTGCTAGGACGACCGGCTTCCTGGCACTCCTGTCGAGAACTATCGCTGCATAGAGCTCTACCTCGTGGGGGATAGCCTCCTCTATTAGGAGTAGCCTCGGCACTAATCCTTTGATGGGCTTGTTAAATAGTTCCTGGACTACCTGTCTGACCTCTTCCTCGGTCTTCGCCATCTTTATGCCTCCTGCTTTACCCCTCCCGGCTACTAGGACCTGCGCCTTGACCACGACTGGTGGCGTCAGGCCTGCCTCCTTCATCTTGGCTATTGGGTCATCCGAGGGCGTGACCAGGACGCTTCTAGGTACCTTAACCCCCTTTCTAGCAAGTATCTCCTTGGCTTCATACTCGAATAACTTCAAGCCAATCCACCCTTCCACAGTGATGTTACGTAGCGCGTTGCAATTTAAATGCTGAATCCATTCCCAAGGTATTAGCCGGCTGTAGGATCGTTTTTAGGTGCCTCGTGAGCCTGGTTACTCCTCATAGCCCCCATTACTAGCTGGGGGCTTGGCCCTTACACGTCGCTTCATCGGCTTCCGTCCAGTTCTGTCGCCGGGGAAGGTTAAATGGCTCCAGACACCGGGGGTTACTAGAGGGAGGAGATTGTATGCCTCGTGTGGATGCTGGATGGATCGTCCTTGATAAGCCAGCCGTAGAGGGTGAAGGCTATGACAGGGTATTGGACGCTGTCGAATCGACCGGTGGAGTACTAGTTACCTATCCCAGCATAGTTACTGCACGTGGGACTCTACGGAGTGTTAGACTGGCGCTTGCGGTGGGTAGTGTTATACTTCCACCCGGTTCAGGGCTCAAGGGCTATGTCATTACCAGTCCAGAATGGGTCGATGGGTGTGTTATCAACGAACTCGCTGGTACGGGTCTAGAGCGGTCGGGGATTGGCGAGGAGCGAGAGATTACGGGGAGGCTTGTAGCGTATAACGCTAGGGATCCCATAGCGTTGTCTGCGAACGGGGTCAAGGGCGTTTTTCGTACAAGAGGGTCCCTATCCGGGTGTATTCCTCTAGTGCTGTTGGATGGCCAGCCTGTCATTGGAGCCAGAGGCGATGGCGTGTATTGTACAAACATCGTTGAGGGTCCCTCAATAGAGTTCCTTAATTTTACTGCTAGGCTATACGCCTCCTGTAGGGGGCGATGAGTAGGCTACCCTACACCGAAATAATGTATGTGGAGCACCGACCACTACATGAGCCCCTACTGCATGGTGGGTATGGTATGGGGCTTCCCGGTAGACGTGAACTAGCTGTTTACCGCCTCGTCTTGGAGCTCGGCGAGGCGAATCTGGGCACGATTATAGATAACGTGTCCAAGGAGTTGTGCATGACGCGTAAAACTGCGAGGAATATAATCAAGTATTTGGCTAAGATTGGTGCTCTTGAGGTTATCAAATACCCCGGGGAGCTCTCGGTGCGTGCTAGGGATCCCCGCGAGTTCCTAGAAATACTTACAAGCGGCTACATAAGCTCGCGTAGGGAGCGTTGCAGGGATAATAAATAGACGGTTGTAAGGGTACTTCCATCGAAGACGGGGATGAGGAGGGCTGTACTCGCCAACGCCCCCGGTCCCGGGGGGCTGTGAAGAAGCCTTTAAGTCCCGACCCGCATAGATTACAACCTTTTACCTCTGCCCCGAAGACACCCTATAGGAGGTGGATGAGATGTCGCTTAGGCTGAGGAGACTGAAGAGGATACCTAAGGGCGAGGAGTACGATGTAGTGATAGTAGGCGGTGGTCCAGCTGGCCTCAGCTCCGCGATCTATACGCAAAGGTTCCTCTTGAGGACGCTCGTCGTGGCTAAAGAGCTCGGTGGACAGCTCAACTTGACAGATTACATCGACGACTATCCCGGGCTCGGTAAAATCAGGGCCAGCGACCTGGTTAACAAGTTCAAGAAGCATGCAGAGATGTTCAAGGCCGATATATACTATCCCGAGGAGGTTGTGAGGTTCGAACGCTTGCCCGATGGGCGTCTAAGGGTTCTCGGTAAAAGGGGTCTCGACGTGGTAGCCAAGGCCGTGATAATGGCTGTTGGCTCGACTAGGCGAAAGCTGGGCGTCCCCGGGGAGAGGGAGTTTAGCGGTAGAGGCGTTAGCTACTGTAGCGTGTGCGACGCTCCCTTCTATGCTGGGAAGGACTCAGTCGTTGTCGTCGGAGGCGGAGACGCGGCTTTTGAGGGGGCTATACTTCTGAGCGGCTACGTGAGGAAGGTATACCTGGTGCACAGGCGGGATCAGTTCCGTGCTAAACCATTTTTCGTCCAGGTCGCCAAGTCTAAGGACAACATAGAGTTCTTGTTGAATAGCATCGTTACCGAGATAAAGGGGGATGGGAAGGTCAAGTCGGTCGTCGTAAAGAATAGAGTCACTGGCGAGGAGAGGGAGATAAAAGTAGACGGGGTCTTCATCGAAATAGGCTTCGAGCCCCCCAAGGAGTGGTTCGAGAGCCTCGGGCTCAACACTGACGACGCGGGTTACATCAAGGTAGACGAGTGGATGAGGACTAATCTTGACGGGGTATTCGCCGCGGGAGACTGCACTAGCCAATGGCGCGGGTTCAGGCAGGTCATTACCGCCGCGGCGATGGGCGCTGTTGCAGCCTACAGCGCCTATAATTACATCGTCGAGAAGGGATGGTATCGGCCGGTCGAGCTGAGCATCGAGGGTACAATATTTCAACGCTAGCATGATCATGCACTAGATAAGACTATGGGGGTTAACCGGGGAGCTACAATGGCTAGTCTACGGTTGAGAGATGCCGTGGAGAGGGTACCGGACCCCTACAAGCCTCTAGCCGAGGTAATGGCCAGGCAAAAGTATCATTTCGTCGGGAGGCATACTGTGGTCAAAAAGTGCTATTGGACGCATACCGCCATAGTGGAGAATAGGTTCTGCTACAAGTGTAAGTTCTATGGCATAGAGAGCCATAGGGACATCCAGATGAGTCCATCCGCCTTCTGGTGCTGGAATGCATGTCTACACTGCTGGAGAATCAGGCCTCAGGACCTAGGCATCGACGTAGATGAAACGAGGATGCCCTTCAGCGACGACCCGAGAGAGATAGTTGACGGTATAATACGCGAGCATAGGAGGATCGTTAGTGGATACAAGGGGCACCCTAAGGCCGACCCCAAGAGGATAGAGGAGGCCATGAACCCGGTGCACGTCACGATGAGCCTAACCGGGGAGCCAACACTCTATGAGCTACTGGGAGACTTGATAAAAGAGATTCACAGGCGTGGTATGACTACGTTCGTCGTGACCAGGGGGGTGCGCCCGGACGTCCTAGCGGGCCTCGACGAGGAGCCCAGTCAACTTTACATTAGCCTTGAAGCCTGGGATAGAAAGAGCTACAACTACTTCAATAGGCCCCTAGTACCGAGGGGATGGGACCTAACCTTGGAGACGCTCCGGATACTCCCGAGCTTCTCCAGCCCGACAGTATATAGGATAACGCTCGTCAAGGGCTTCAACGACACTGCAGAGGCTCTAAGGGGGTTTGCTAGGCTCGTTGAAATCGGGCTGCCAACCTACGTGGAGGTAAAAGCCTACATGTGGGTTGGGGCTAGTAGGGAGAGGCTCAGCAAGGCAAACATGCCCAGCCACGACGAAGTTAGAAGGTTCGCCTGGAGGCTCTCTGAGCTCACAGGTTATAAGGTGCTTGGCGAGGTCAAGGCGAGTAGAGTAGTGCTGTTAAGCTCTATAGAGAAACCGATCAGGCATGGAAAGGGGTGCCCGGAGGGGCCCGAGGCACCCGAACCACCAGGCGGGGGAGAATACGACGTGGAGGACCCCGAGCTAACCTACTAGGCTCCAATAATAAGTATGTGGTGGGGACCCTCCTTTCCATGGCGCCGATGACGATCAACCTCGTCACCGACTCCAAGGTGGAGAATGCGCCGGAATCTGAGGCGCCTAGCTTAATCCTGTGGGGTGAATCTAGGTGGGTGGAGAAGGCCTGGAGGAAGCTGTTGAAGCAACGGCGGAACTGCTCAGTAGATCTACTTATGCCATCGTATTCACGGGCTCGGGTATATCCTCGGAGGCAGGGATACCGACTTTCCGGGGAAGAGATGGTCTCTGGAACAAGTATAGGCCGGAGGAACTCGCATCGCCAGAGGCCTTCAAGAGGGACCCCCTAAGGGTTTGGAGATGGTATGCTTGGAGGCTGAAACTGGTCCTACAGGCGAGGCCGACGCCAGCCCATAGAGTTATAGCCGCGCTGGAGAATAGGGGCTTGGTAAGGTCTGTTGTAACACAGAATGTTGACGGCCTGCACCAAAGGGCTGGTTCCAGGAATGTAATCGAGCTACACGGTTCTATACTGCGGGCGCGTTGCACGGGTTGCGGCTACAAGTGGATGATAGACAGGGTCCTGGAGGATAGCGAGTTGCCCCTGAGATGCCCCAGGTGTTCCTCACTTGCCAGGCCCGATGTTGTCTGGTTCGGCGAGGCTCTACCTCCCGATGCTCTTCGTAGAGCCTACAGTGAATTCCTTAAGGCCGATCTAGTCCTGGTTGTCGGCACTAGTGGGGTTGTCGAGCCCGCTGGCAGCCTGCCACTCCTTGCAGTCGAGAACGGTGCCAAGCTCGTTAACATTAACCTTGAGCCGAACAGGTACTCTGGTATTGCGCACGTGAATTATATGGGGTCTTCAAGCGGGTTCTTTAAGGCTCTAGCCGAGAGGCTAAAGATATCTATATGAGGCTGGCGCCACTCCATAAGTGGTTCCGCCTGGAGAGGCAATGGATGTGGTGCCAGGGGCGTGAGAAGCCATAGCGTACCCAGGATCGTGGTGAAGCGTAGAGGGAGCGTGTTGGAATACGCGTTACGTGTGATTGTCGAGTTCAATAGGGGGTTTGAGAGGATCGGGCTTATCGGTTATGGAAGGGACGTCTGCGTGCTAGCCGACGTCGTCGCAGAGGTACGTAGGAGGCTGGGGGGTTCTGTCGAGATTGTTGGATGGGAGATAGATAGTAGGCGGGTAGGGGGTGGGAGGGAGAGCTACTTGTACGTTGAGTTAGCCTATAGGCCCGAATCCTAGGGGCTATTCACCGGCCGTGTCAAGTCGAGATGGCGGTCCGCGATAGATTTGCCGCGTCTACCAACCCTGTTATGAGCGACTTCACATCCTCTATGACCTCGATTGGATCGGTCTCGCCGCGTTCTATGCTGGTTAGCCTCTCTTCCATTCTCCTGCTGGTCTCTTCGGAGACTAGCTCGGCGAAGTTCTCGGCTAGGTACCCGTAGACGCTGATACCGTGCTTTGTCGGTATCAGGTAGTTGAGCCTCTTACTCTCGATTACATAGCCGTGCCTTATATTGGCCTCTATCGCCTTGGCATAGGTGCTAGGCCTGCCTATGCCGCGCTTCTTCATCAACTGTATAACGTCTCCGGACTTTAGTAGTGACACCGCGCTGGCCCTCACGACACGCGTCTCCAGTACCGGGATCTCCTGGCCCTTTGATAACCCGTCAGCCCACTTCCTGGCCCTGGGCTTGTAGACTAGATGGAATCCCTCGCCCCGGTAGTCGACCGGGCCCTCGACCACTTCGTTTAGTGTGCCTAGCCTGAGCGTTATCGACGCCATTTTCACTGTTGACGGGGTCATCTGGCTGGCGATGAACCTCCTGAATATCAGGTCGTAGAGCTTTATGTGGGCTCTAGTCAGTTTTAGCGGGACCTTTATAGTACCATCGTAGACCATTCGTTCGAGTTCCTCTGGAGATATGGGTCTTGTGGGCCTGATTGCTTCGTGTGCTCCAGAGTCGCCCCAAGACCTGGGCCTGTAGAGGTGCTTTAGGCCAGTCTTTTCTAGATAGGAGGCCGCTATAGCCATCCCGGTTTTAGATACCCTGGTGGAGTCTGTTCTATGGTACGTAATCAAGCCGCTTTCAAATAAGTCTTGGGCTAGCTTCATGGTGAACCGGGCGTTATAGGAGTACCTTCTAGACGCCTCGTAGAGTAGGGAGTCCGTGGTGAAGGGGGGTGGGGGGTTATGTGTTTCCTCCCAGTATGTGGCTTCGGCCACAATTATACTCTTGGATTGTGCCGCTTGCTCGGCTTCTGCTTTATCCTTTGTGAAGAAGTAGACTCTGCCGTCTTCTAATACCGCTACTACCCGGTAGCCCCTCCCTCTCTTGTACTCCTCGTACCTGTCGATTATCCATCCGAGAACTGGAGTCTGTACCCGGCCGGCTCCGTACCATCTCTTACCGAATACGCTCCATAGGTGGCTGCTGAGGTAGAACCCTATCCATCTGTCCTCTATTCTCCTGACGATCTGAGCGTTAACTAGCGGCTCTTCTATGCCGTTTGCGTTCCTTAGGGCTTCTAGAACTGCCTCCCTCGTAACCTCGTGGAATCTCCCCCTCTTTATGTTGTCGTTATAGGGTTTTAGGGCGAGGTAGACGTCCCATGCTATCTTCTCGCCTTCCCGGTCTGGGTCGGTTGCTATGATTACCTCGTCGACTTCCGTAGCTAGCTTTCTCAATAGTTGTATAGTCCTCCTTGAGTCGTTGACGTTTACCGAGCCGCAGCGGGGGCAGGGGCCGGTGCCAGCGTATTGGTATCCGCAGTCGAGGCATCTCCTTATCGGGGCATAGACGGGTCTTATCCTACCGTTATCCATAATGACGCCATATACCCCGTCGTCTTCATCGATTGATAGATCGTATAGATGCCCTCTCGTGGCTGTTATCGTGAGCAGATACACTATGCCGGTCTCCGGGTCGCTAACGCTTGTCTCGTAAATAGTCGTTCTACCACTTCTCCTCTTGCTTGGTCTGCCCCAGAACCAGGCTATTGTCCGGGCTTTAGTGGGTGACTCCACTATGAGGAGGACTGATTTAACTGTGACCTTCTTCCCTTTACCCTTCCTGCTCTCCTCGATCCTAGCCAGCTCGTCTTCCACGGAGACCCTTGAGAAGTCTACAGGCTTGTCGCTAGTGTACCAGGAGAGTCTCTCCCAGAGTGCCTCTACGAGATCCTTTCTCCGCTCCAGGATTATGCTTACTCCATAAGTCATTGTGCCCTTGTAGAGCCTGCTCGTCCTGCCACTGGCTTGTAGGTATGTTGGGGCATCGGGTATGATGACCGATAGCTTGTCCCCGCTATTTTCAAGGACGATTCCTCCGATCCTCAGCGTTTCCCCTACTCCAATGCGTGTTTTGAATTCTTCCTCCGCCCGATCGGCGGCTTCCTTCATCGTCGAGATTAGCTCCCTTAGAAGGCCCTCTGGCTTGATCCTACCCTTGAACGCCATGGATACTATACTGTAATCTGTTATTTTATCCATTAGCTTCCTTATTTTATCGATATAGGACTTAGCCCACTCTATACCCTGATCATTCAAGTAGTATAGCAGTGTCAAGAGGCGCCTAGGGTTTGAAACAGCATCTTCATAAAGTTGAATCCTGGCTGGTACGCCCAGGAATACAGCATACCTGACTTTTTCCGGAAGATCGAGTCCCCTCACTATGACACCGTACCTGCTGGCCACGCCGACTAGGATCTTTACCTTACCGCTAGCCAGCTTCTCTATACTCCTCCGGGAGCCAGCTAGCGCCAGTGAAGCTGGTATACCCGCCTCATCCAGCTTCTTATAGACTAGCTTCGCATGTGTTTTACCATATAACTGTGAGATGAATACTATCCCCCCGTCTCCCATGGTTTTAACTATCTCTATAACATCGCCAATAGGATTTTCCGTGATCTTATAGGTGTCGAGGACGTTCCTCATGTAGTCAGTTCCACCGCCGACCTCGAAGCCGAGTAGCTCCTTGAAGAGTAAGTGTCTTATGCCCCGTGGCCTGCCCGTTGCAGATGCGATAACTAGTTGACCCTGGCTACCGTCTATCGAGGCTCGTAACCTGGATTCTACCTCAGCTACTCTCGACCTTAATTCCTCGATTTTCTCCTCTTTCCCTGAGGCTAGGGCGGCGTACAGTTTGAGTTTGGCCTTGACTAGCTCCTCTGCAGCCTCTATCGATTCCCTTGAGAACCCCAGTAGTAGGAGGACCCTGTCGACGTTTCTGCTATTCCTGAGTAGACTGTCCACATCGTCGACTATGACTAGGTTGAAACCGCTGCTTCCGGATAATAGATCGAATCTCCTCTGCAAGAAACTTGTGGTCACAACGAGTACCTTATAACTGCCCTTCTTGATCCTTTCAAGCTGCTGCTCCTTCAACGCCTTCGGCATAGAACCATAATAGTAGGCTAGCTCCCCTCCCACTAACCCCTTGAGCCTCTCAACAACCTGTTTGGCCAAGTTCTCGGTAGGAACCAGATAAAGCACGCGCCACCGGTCACGGCGGACTCTATAGGATGCATAGGCCTGTAACAGCGTGGACTTCCCCACTCCCGTGGGTGCTATTATAGCCAGGCTCTCAAGGGAGAGTAGCCTCTTAGCCCAGCTAGCTTGAGCGCTCCAGAGGCTCGACCCCACCCTAGCCTCGAAAAAGACTTTAAAATCGTCGAATCTCTCCGCTAGGTCGTACAGCCATAGATAACCCTTCAACACGCCTCTCTTAGCGAGGCTCTGGGCTATCTCAGTCACCGTGCCAGCAGTCGCATTAGGCAGGCAAGCCTCGCATGGAAGGCCCTTTTCCAGTCTCTCGGCACTTATAGGCCCGCCACAGTTAGGGCATGAGGTCTTGAAGATGGGGTCGAGCCTCTTCATAGTGGTATCACCGGTCTTACTCGTGGACCTCGTCTAGCTAGATGCCGTACTCCTGTTGCCTATTACGCGGGAGGCCGGGATAATGGAGCTATTACCCGGTATCACCAGGTTAATAACACGGACCAGTACCGGATGCCATGCAGGAACCCTAGTATTTACCTTAAGTCTATTTACTCCTACATGTATCCTAGTAACTGGTGATGTATTATGGCGAAGTTCGGAGACATCATATACACCCCGGAGGAGGCGCCCGAGCAAGTCATCTCCAAGGCCGAGACACACACAGCCAAGATAGAGGCGCCAGAGGTGGTTAAGAAAGGAGAGGCTTTCGAAGTCAAGATAACCGTCGGTCCCCATGAGATGAAGACCCACCACTCGATCAGGTATGCAGAAGTATGGTTCTATGAGGAGGGGAGGCCCTTCAACCCTGTACGAGTAGCAAAGATAGAGTGGGAACCCGAGTACACCGTCGCAGAGGCTTCGCTGAAGCTCACGCTAAACAAGAGCGGTACACTGTACGTTATAACATACTGCAACCTGCATGGACTCTGGGAAGCTAGAAAAGAGATAAAAGTCGAGTAACGCCATCAATAATAACCTAATATAACCATAAAATTAATCAACACGCTAATTAGCCCCCCTACAAACAAGCCAGTAAACATTCTTTTTCCCTTGATACCGAGCAGTACACTAGCGATGGATCCTGTATAGACTCCAGTGAAGGGCAACGGCACCGCGACGAAAGCGACGAGTCCTATCCAGCCGTAACGCTTGATTAGGGGACTAGCTTTCTCCAGGCTCCTATTCTCAAGCCACACGACAAAGCGCTGTAGTAGCGGTATCCTAGACAACATTCCTTCACGTGCAGAGTCTAGTATTCCCTCGATTAGGAGTGTTATAACTAGTGACAAGATAAACAACCCGGTTATTGTTACGGCTAGTGCCTCTAGAGGAGGCATCCCGTATATGGTTACTCCAGCCCATATGGCGAATCTCGGTTCTATAATGGGGATAAACGACAGTATGAGCGTTGACAAGCGTGGGTCTAGCGTCGAGAGGGCCTGTATTACGTCGTTACGTGTTATCATGACCGTAGACCCTCTATGTTAAATGTTCTCTTGAGGGCGCTGGGCAGTGATATCGTTATTGCGAGTAGTATGATTGATAGTATGGCTGATGCCTTAATCGAAATAAGATACTTGTTAGATATAATATTTATTATAAATAGTATGATCGCCGCTGCCGCCGGATACGAAGAATAACTCGAAGCTGACAACAAGAGGGCCGCCATTGCCATTGATAACACTACCATTGACAACGATAGACCCAGGAGGTTAGGCGAACTCAAAACCATTAGAATCGACGTCAAGAACGCTACTGAATAAGACACGATCCTTGCTCTAAATATGTAATTATACGCGATACTGGTAATCTTGATTATTTTGTCGAATCGCTCCTCCAGCTTCAAAACGGCATCGACTAGTTTCCACCGTTCGCCAGCGCTGTCAAGTACAGCGAGGCCCTCTACCACGGTCTTCTCCATAGTCTTCCATCCTAGTCTCTTGTAGGTTCCAACGAATTCCTCCATTTTGGATGCGAAGTCGTCTAGACGATCCCTTACGTAGCCCCACTCAAGGTCGCTACGAGCATTTAGCGATGCTCTTGCTAGGGCAGCATACACCGGCTCTAACTCGTCGTAGATAGGCCTCAGCTCCTTGTTGGCCCTCACCATATTCTACACCATCTAAAATTAAATTTAATAGAAGAAATAATATTTCTCTTCTATGTACTTAGCCGCGTTAAGGAGCAGGTATTTCAAGGCGTCAGCCGTTACATAGTAGTGAGATATAACAACGTCATCCTTCCTATTCTCACTATAAGCAGAGGTTATCCTAACATTATACAGTTCCTGGGGGAACATCTGCTTGATCCGTTCATAGTTCTTGACAACCGTCTCCGGAGTAACTATGAGTTCCTTGGGCCTATGGGCCTGTGTAGGCTTTATATAAACTCTCAGGGGTTCCCTCATTCTTACCGGTTTGAAGCTGTTCTCGAACTCCTCCATCGAGACCACCTCTTCAAGCGATCTTAGGAGGGTCCACCTCCAGTCATCATCATCGATATCGATAAATCCAACTACTCTTATATCGTCGTAATCCGGGCGTCTCATGTCTTTTATCTTAGCCTCCACAGTTTTCTCTGCTAGTTCAAGTATATCAGCCAGCTCGAATACTGTCAGTGCGGAGCCCTCTAGCATGCGTGCTATTCTCCTGGCCAGGTCTGGCATCCAGGGTTTTACCGGCGGCGCCTTTAGTATCTCTCTGGCGATGGGGGTTAGTCCTCCTCCCATCGGCGTATGTACCTTTATCTTGCCCTCCTGTAGCATGGTGATGAACTCTCTCGCCGTCTCTATATCCAGGTATTCTTCTATAACCTGCCTCTTGGCCTCCTCAACTATAAAGTAGTCTTCCTCGACGTCTATAGAGCCTATCTTGCCGAAAGATAGCTGTATATCGCGTATTACCTGGTATAGATAGGGACTCTTATCGAGCACAGTCCAGACGATGTCATATATCTCGTCGGGATTTATCTCCATAAACGTTTCAAGAGGGTTTAAACCAGGGGATTTCACGCTAAAACCGGAGAACGAGGCCCTATAATAGACGTTTAACCCTAGAACCTTCATGGCCTCATGGAAAGCTATTAGACCTAATACCTCGTTGGCGCCGCTCCCCAGCAGTACAGTCACTATATGTTCGTCGTTGTAGGTCTCGTATATAACAGAGTCCGTTGACGGTGTAGGCAGGCCTCGTCTCCTGTACTCTTTCGACCATCTACGCAGTATCTCTAAACCGTAATCTTCAACTTCGACTCCGGGAGGGACCCCGTTTTCAAGGATAGCCGATATCCTCTCGGCGACCGTCTTGCTCCTCCGCGGACCTTCCCCTCTCCATAGGGGTACTTCAGCCGGTGAATCGCTGGGCTCTACTTCTACTTTACCAGAGTTGTCGTCTATCTTTTTGATGAGCCAGGAACCGCCGGCTAGACGTATCACGTCGCCTGTTCTAAGATGCCTGTATACGAATACAGAGTCAATATAACCTATTATCCTATCATTATATTTTACGATAAAAGTGTCTCGCTCATTTATCATAGAGAAGAACTCGCTGAAATCCCTACTCCACCAGGCCTTGGCACCTTTGTCACCTCTAAACCTCCATATCTTGTAGAACCCGGAGCCCAGTCTGACGTAGTCGCCTTCCCTCCTCAAAGTGCCCAATGATACCATATAGTCTATTAGATCGTGGAATTCCTCGCGGGAGACGTTTACCGCTGGGCTACTGGCTATGAGTGCATATATATCGTCGATTTTCATCTTCTTTTTAGATAAAAGTAGACCTTGTACCTGTCTAGCCAATACGTCTAGAGGTATCCTGCGGATAGAAGTATTCTCTACCTTCTTCTCGACCGCTAGTGACGCGATAGCCATAGACTCTAGGAGATCTAATGGCTCCGTCGCTATGATTACACCCCTGGGAGTGCCGCCACGGACATGCCCGCTTCTACCAATCCTCTGTAGCAGGCTAGCAACTCTTCCAGGCGACTTTACCTGGATAACTTTTCTTATCCTACCTACGTCGATCCCGACCTCCAAGGTCTTAGTACATACTATTGCCGACAACTCTCCACTCCGGAGCTTGTCCTCGGCCTCCTCTCTGAGCTCCGCTGATACACTAGAATGATGAACGAATACATCCCTAACGTTGAGCTCTTCGAGAGCCCCCTTTATCCTCTCGGCAACATACCTGCTGTTAACGAATATGAGTGAAGGTTTCTCGACTTCTTCTACGACCTTTCTAGCCACAGCAATCCACGGATCGCCTGAGTCCTCGTTAGTGTAAACGATAGAGATCTCTGGGTGCTTAATCATCTCGGGGTCTACTATGCTTTTAGGCCGCTGGCTAGCTCCAGAGAGGAGGGTTATCGTCCACTCTGGATCACCCACTGTAGCCGATAAGCCTATCACTTGTATATCCCTGCCAGTAAGCTTTCTGAGCCTCTCTAGCTGGAGTGCGAACTGGGCCCCTCTCTTACTGGCTAGTAGCTCGTGTACCTCGTCGACGATTATCCACTGTAGGTTCCTATAGTTTTGCCGGAACTTGGGGGCCCAGTCTAAATCTATCTCTAGGCTCTCAGGGGTTGTAATGAGTATATGAGGTTTCTCCCGTAGTCTACGGCTTCTTTCGCTGGAACTGGTATCGCCGTGCTTTCTAGCGACTTTGAAACCCAGCCTGTCAGTCCACCATTTAACGCGGAGGTATATGTCATTGATTAACGCCTTCATGGGTGTTATATAGAGTAGAGAGACCGGCTGTGCCCTAGAGTTCAACATCATGGATAGAATAGGTAGGAGTGCGGCCTCGGTCTTACCCTCTCCTGTCGGAGCCATGATCAACACATTATGCCCATTGAATATCGCTGGCAGTGCCAACTCTTGGACCGGAGTTAGACTAGACCATCCCTTTTCATCGACGAGCTCCCTGACCTTTGGATGGAGCATCTCTATGATAGTGCTTTCCCTGCTCATCCCTCCTATCACGCCCTATGTCGTATCCTCTCGATGCGGAGTTAGCAGCCATTGTCACACGCTGTGACCTTAAAGTAGAGCGCAGATTATCGCTTATTAATTTAGCGTTTCGATCCATTGCTTAGAGGGTGGCGTAACTCTTGGCAAAAAGGCTTTATGAGTGCGTAGTTTGTGGGCGTAAATTCCCAGAAGGCCAGGGCATAGTAATCTCCAAAGGAAACACCGTATTATACTTTCATAGCAGCAGGTGTGCTGCCAGGTTTCTTCGAGCGTTGTTAGAGAACTCCGAGAGCACATGCATCGAAAAGAGCCTGGGAGAGACTCTTGAGCAGTTTCAGAAGGCTATAGAGAGAAAGAGAAAAAGTTCTAGGAAAGTCATATAGCTGGGGAGCCAGTTGAGGATCAAGGTTAGACTCTACAGTATTATCTCCGAACTCGTAGGCAAGCGAGAGGTATCCATCAACGTTCGGGATGGCGCAAATCTTCAGGAGCTGTTCCGCTATCTCTCCGATAATTACGCCGGCTTTCTCGAAGCTATCAGGATCCTTGGAAAAGATAACATAATCGTACTAGACGATAGAGGCCGGAGACTATCCTGGAGCGATAACGTGAAAAGCACTCTTGTCCACGTAATGCCTCCTCCCGAGGGTGGAAACGTTGCCGTAATCGAGACCGGTATTCTAGCCAAAGGAGAGACGATAGACTTGAACAGACTGGTGGAGAACGCTATAACATCCTCCGACTCCACCGGAGCTATAGCTGTATTCGTCGGATCGGTCCGCTCTGATAATTTCGGCAAAAGTGTTAAGAAGCTTGTATACGAAGATGCTGGCAAGTTGACTGCGCTTAAGCTCAGGGAAATAGCTAGGGAAGTACTAGAGAAGTATAAGCTCTCCTATCTTGCAGCCTATCACTATGTAGGCGAATTAGAGCCTGGCGATTTGACGATGATAGTCGTTGTGGCTTCTAGGAGCAGGAAAGAGGCGTTTCCGGCTATGGAGGAGTTAGTAGAGTCTATGAAGAGAAAGTTGCCTATATGGAAGAAGGAGGTTTACGACGATGGTAGCTATAGCTACATACTGGGGGGAAAGCCGTACAGTGTTAAGTCTTGAGGTTTAACTTTAGGTTCTCTAATATCCTCCTGGCGTTATTTATAGCCTCTTCCTCGCTGGCGGCGGCTACATTGACCACTATGTTAGTGTCCCCGACTTTGACGCGGTATCTCTTCTGTCCGCCTATAGTGTAAACCTCTATTATCCTAAACTCCTGGTCCATAGCTTGTCCCGCTGTTGTCTCCTATTCCCAGGAGTTATTAATCAGCTGGCAGACTGGATATGAGGGTGTCGAAATGTGGAGACAAGCGTGCCTAGGATCATAGTGGAGCCTCCGGGGCCCCGGGCTAGGAGCGTTATAGAGAAGGACAAGGACCTTATTATGCAGTCTTTCAGCCGATGGTATCCTATAGTGGTTAAAGAGGCGCAAGGGGCTGTCGTGGAGGACGTAGATGGCAATCTTTACATTGACATGAACAGCGGGCTTGTCGTGACTAATGTAGGCCACCGTAACCCTGTCGTGGTCGATGCTATTAAAAAACAGTTGGATAAACTAATACATTATTCCCTCACAGATTTCTACTACGAGGAAGCCGTTGCTGGAGCCGAGAGGTTACTATCTATAGCCCCGATTAGCAATGGCAAGGTCTTCTACACGAACAGCGGAGCTGAGAGCATAGAGGGAGTCCTAAAGATCGCTAGGGGGCACTTCAGAAACGCTAGGCCCTACGTAATAGCCTTCCTAGGAGCCTTCCACGGAAGAACGTACGGCGCTATGAGCGTCACAGCAAGCAAGCCGGTCCAGAGAAAGGGCTTCTCGCCCCTGGTCCCAGGCATAATACATGTACCCTACCCCTATCCGTACAGATGCCCCTTTAGGGCAGAGACGGCAGAGGAGTGCGGCGAGTCGGTGATCGAGTACATCGAGGAGTGGATTTTCGGGAAAATGGTTGACCCTAGCGAGGTCTCTTTAGTCTTAGTTGAGCCTATTCAGGGGGAAGGCGGCTATATTGTGCCGCCGGACAACTTCCTACCCAGGCTGAGGAGGCTTACCGAGAAACACGGTATATTGCTCGCGAGCGACGAGGTTCAGGCGGGTATGGGTAGGACTGGTAAGTGGTTCGCGATCACTCATTGGAACGTGACTCCGGATCTCATGGCTTTAGCTAAGGGGATAGCAAATGGCCTCCCCCTGGGAGCTGTCATTGGAAGATCAGACGTTATGGATATACCTAGAGGAGGCCACGCGAACACCTTCGGAGGTAACCCTGTTGCGCTGGCTGCTATGATGGCTGTTATTGACTTTATCGAGAAAGAACACTTGCTTGACAGGGTTTCGAGGCTAGGAGAAGAGATTAAGAAGTTCTTCATGGATCTCGCCAGTGAAGTCGAGCTGATCGGCGATGTGAGAGGTAAAGGGTTCATGATTGGCGTGGAGCTCGTTAAAGATAGGAAGACGAAGGAGCCGGCTAAAGATGAGATGGTTAGGGTAATGACTAGCGCTTTCAAGAGAGGCGTCCTTGTGGTTGGAGCTGGGGTTTCAACGTTGAGGATCGCTCCTCCATTGACGATACCCGAGGATCTGTTGTGGAAGGCTCTCGAAATAATAGGAGACGTGATTAGAGACGTTTATCGGAGCAATAGGCCTTCTTAGGCACATAGACGAGTTTATTCTTACTATAATCAGGTCTTTTCTCGATTATTCCCCGTCTCAATAAATCTGATATAATCCTTCTAATTACTTGTAATTCTACACTGGATAGACGCGCTTTAAGTTCCGCTATTGTACATTCGCCGCAACTACAAAGTACTTCTAATATCTTCTCTTCCATCTTCATCTCCCGGGGTGAGTACTCGATGGCGGGCCCTTATAGTTATAATAGGTGTGTAAATAAGCGAATTAGAGCTTTGGGATGGGGAGCTATACTCGTTTCTCTGGCTAGTTCTCTGCTTAGTCTATACGCATACATTAAATTAAATATAATATTTTACTTTTTTATGATATTTTTATGGATTATAATTGCTCTCGCATCCATAAAAGTGTATCTATCGTTTCCCTGCGGGAATAACAATTCATAGGCCCTGCTACTATATCGTTTTACGAATCCTAGACGTTCAAGCCTGGATAACACCTTACCGGCGGTTCTCTCCGAGACGCCCAATCTTCTCGCTATCTCCTGAATAGTTATGTATTTCTTATTATTTTTATATAGATCCATGGCGAGTAATTCCAAGTCTATTGTTACCTTTATCGCAGCACTCAATCCCTACACCGTAACAGTAGAGGATTACTTTATTAAACTGGTGGAGACTCCTCTCCGAATCTAATTGGGTGTGAGACGGATATGGTTAAGGTACTCTCCAAATACAAGTACATAGTCGAAGAGCTAGGTCTGAGACAGCTGGACGTATACAGGATAAAGGGTGAAAAAGACGTTATAAAAGACGTAGTTAGGCTATACGATCCCGCTACAACCAAAGTCATTACGGTAGACCTAGGTAAAATACGAGAGTCGATGAATCCACTTGAATTCCTTGAGAAAATAGCTGACGCAGCAAAGAAAGAGGGGATAAGCCTACCCGAGAGGAAACTCCGTGAACTAAGGGATACACTAAGCAAATAAATATAATTATAGAAATTATCTAGCTACCATGCAGAGTTCCTAGCTATCTCTAACACTTCATCTAAAGTCGGCATGTTTGAACCCCCTCTCCTGAGTATCTTTGCGGCGCCCGCGGCCATCGCCATCTTTAATGAATCCTTTATACTACACTTATTTATGAGACATATATTGAACATTGCGTTAAATGCGTCTCCAGCTCCTGTCACATCCACAGGGTTAGGTGTTATAGGTGGATATAGCTCTATTTCGAAACCTCTAGTGATTACCTTAGCGCCTATGCGACCCTTTTTAATAACTATAATCAAGTCGTCCGTCCCATACACTAAATCCATAATATTTATATTATTTTTTATAATTAAGTTATTTAATTCTTTATCGTTGATATAGAGAACACTCACAATACCACTATACAGTGCCTCCATAACACCGCCAGGATCCCTGTACACCTCCCCTCCAGGGTCATATGTAGCAAGCCTATCGCCTATCAAGGATCTAGACTCCCTAACTACATGGCCCCTTACACTAGCGAAGTGAACGACCTCCCCTTCAGACGGGATCATAGACCCGGTTACACCCTCATTAGCCCCACGAACAGTAATCATAGTCCTAGTAGACTTCCTTGGAGCTACGATAACAACTACTATACCCGGGGGTTCGCCTTTGGCGACTTGGACAAAAGAAGTATCTACGCCCATTTTCTTCAGATCGTCTAGGATCCCTAGTCTAACTAGGTCCTCTCCAGCCCTGGCAACTAAGATTGGAGAATGACCGAATCTTGCAACAGCTACAGCATAGTTCGTCGCTGCGCCACCTGGGCCTATCCAGGCCCGCCTAGCAAAGGTAGTAGTATCCTCGTCGGGATACGAATCCACTTCAACGCTTATATCTATATTTATATTACCTATTACGACGTGAGTCTGAGCAGGCCCGGATAAAAGTATCTCTTCCCAGCGCTTTCCTTCACTCGATCCCAATTCCAAAGCACCCTTACAGCTTCATTAGCAACAGCAACAGCCTCTTCAACCCCGGCATTAGGTACGAATTTGTCGGTTATTCTATTTGCTACTACAGCACAAATGCATCCCGCTCTAACCCCATATATGGAGGATAACGTGAATAACGCGCTGGACTCCATTTCAAAGCCCATTACGCCTATCTCCGAGAGGCTTGGAATTAAACTAGAAGCTTCCACTGTAAAATACCCCTTGTAACCAGGCCTGCCCTGGCCTAAGTAGAAGCTATCAGTAGTAGCTACAACACCAACACTATACCTTACACCCAGCAACTCTGCCGCCTCAATGAGAGCTTGAACAACCTCGTAATGTGCCAGTGCCGGATATGAGATATCCACGTATTGCTTACTAGTACCCTCCAGCCTGACCGCACCAGTGCCTATAACTAGAGTACCCGGCTCTAGATCACTCAGTATACCGCCCATTGTCCCGACTCTTATCAGAGTATGAGCCCCCACACGCAACAACTCTTCCACTGCAATGGCCGTGCTAGGGGACCCTATACCAGTGCTGGTAGTAGTGATTGGCGCTCCTTTGTATACGCCTGTATACGTTTTGAACTCCCGATGATAAGCTACAAGCCTTCTCTCATCCCAGCTTGCAGATATTAAATCAGCCCTCTCAGGATCACCCGGGAGAAGCACATAGGGGGCGATATCACCTGGACCTACTTCAATATGGTACTGGCGCCCCCTGGATGCGACTGGTATAGCGGCGCTCTTCAGCTCTTCAGGCATCGTCTTAACCCCTCCTTATAATGTACCTGGCCGGGCCCCTACTAATATAAGAGAGCGAAGTTACTATGAGGGGATGCGGTGTGGGGCGCTACGACAGAACTATCGGGATCCTTTTGAGCGTTGTTGGTTTTGTATTGGCGGTTCCCCTAGTTTACCTTACGATAAGGCTGGATTACCAATCGTTCATAAATATCTTAAAAATTTTATTTATTATTTTATTATTTATCATTGGTTCGCTGTTGAGCGCTACAGGAATAATATTAGCTCTGGGATGGCCGAAATCCAGCGAAGAGGCACAGGATCTATCGTGACGCACCATGACTGTAAAAGTACTAGTTAGAAGCAAGCGCGACGCCGACGCAGTAAAAGCGAGCCTAGAGAAGTTCCCCGAAACTACTCATTGGACCGTGAAGAGCCTAGGCGGGGTCAGAGGAGGCAAGCTATACGATTCAATTCTGGACGAGATCGAGCCCTTCTCTATAATACTACTAGGGTGGGAGGATCGCGAAATCCATGAGAAAATAAGCCAGTTAACCCTCCGCATCCCCTTCACCGCCTCGATACTGGCCCGCACCAAGAAGGTCAGGAATAGCACCATAGAGATGATAAACGCCCTCTTCAGCAGGGCCAGGGCAATTATCAGGATGCGCACTCTTTGGAACGGAACCTATGTGCTATCAGGATGGAGGGAAGGCGAGCCTATAGAGGTACCAATGGAGCCATACGGCGATGCCTTCTTCCTGTATGGTAAGGGTTCTATGCACGCGCTCAAAGTCCTAGGCCTCCCTGAGCCCGATAACGGCGACGCTCCTATTCTATATGCTGTTAAACTAGCCAAGGGATTACATTACATCTATAGTGGAAACGAGCTTATCGGTGAAATCTACATGAACAATCATGGTCTTCGACCCCACGGCAAATCTATAAAAAGAAATATACTTGTTAAAAAGCATTTAGACGTGAGCGAATTAATAAACACTAATAAACCAATAATAGACATACTAGTAAAAGAGAGTAAATCCTATTTACAAAATATTGCCCATTACGACAAGAAAATAGTTCCTCTAAGCGGAGGAAAAGACTCCGCTGCAGCACTACTACTAGCCCTAGAGGAGTTCAATCGAGACGAGATAACTGCGATCTACGTAGACACCGGCATCGACTTTGACGAAAACAGAGACTATGTGATTAACCTAACTAGTAAATTGAATATCGATCTCATCATTGTTGAAGCTGGCGTAGATAAAGGTCTACTAAGCGGGTATCCACTTCCAACGCCCAATAATAGGTGGTGTACTGCTAGAAAACTAGCTGCGTTAAAGAAGGCCATAGAAAGGATCTCCAGTGGAAAGAGGATCGCCCTCATAGTAGGAGATAGGGACTCCGAGTCCGACCGCAGGAGCAGAAGGCCCTTGCTGCGCGTCGACAAAGGATTACCCTATCCAACCATAGCTCCTCTGAGGCTCTGGTCTGCCGCCCATGTAATGGTTTTTCTCTGGTCTAGAAATATTGGAGTCAACCCACTCTATGACTATGGTTTTTACAGGACGGGGTGTTACGTGTGTTTCTCCCTTAGATCATGGGAGCTCTCAATAATGAACGAGCATGGCATCCTCGATAGGATCATGAATAGGAAACCCCACCATGAAACCTTTATTAAACGATTCCTCGAAGAGAAATCTAGGGACTCGTAAAGTGAGTAGTATAGAAGAGCGTCTAAAGCTGATAACACGGAACACCTCCGAGGTTATCACTATAAAAGAACTCCGGGAAAAACTTGAGTCGGGCGTGAAACTTAAGGGATACATAGGCTATGAGCCCAGCGGACTAGTTCATATAGGTTGGCTAATCTGGATGCTTAAGGTACGAGACCTTGTCAGAGCTGGCGTCGATTTCACCGTGTTGGAGGCGACATGGCATGCCCACATAAATGATAAGCTTGGAGGTGACCTCAACCTCATCAGAGAGTCCACTAAAATCGTTAGGGCCGTGTTTAGGGCTATTGGGGTTAATGAGGGAGATATCAAATATGTGGATGCGGAGGATCTGGCCTCCGATAAGGATTATTGGGCCCTGGTAGTTAGAGTGGCCAAGAACAATACGCTGCACAGGATTAAGAGGGCTATGACTATAATGGGTAGGAGAGCCGAGGAGGCAGAGATCGATGCGTCTAAGCTCATCTATCCCATGATGCAGACTGCGGATATTTTTTATCTAGACCTCGATATAGCCTTGGGTGGAATGGATCAACGGAAAGCCCATATGCTGGCTCGCGACACGGCCGAGAAGATCGGATTGAAGAAGCCTATTGCAATACACACGCCAATACTAACCGGGCTTCGTGGAGCCGGTAGAATGGATACAAGCAAATTAGAGAGAGACGAGATACTTGCTATGATCAAGATGAGTAAGAGCAAACCGGGGCAGACTATATTCGTTCATGCATCGCCGGATGACATACGCAGGGTAATAAGTAAGGCCTATTGTCCCCCTAGAGAGGTGAATTATAATCCTATCATAGAGATAAATAAATACCTGTTATTCCAACAAGAAGGATTCAAACTAGTCGTCGAAAGACCGGCGAAATACGGGGGAACCGTAATATATGAGTCTTATGAGGAGCTTGAGCGTGATTATATAGAGGGCAGACTTCATCCCGCTGATCTCAAGCACGCAACAGCTGAGGCGCTCATCAAATTCCTGGAACCCATAAGGTCTAGCCTCTTATCCGATAGAGAACTAGTCGAGGTAATAAGGAAGATAGAGGAATATTATAATCTATAAATAAATATTTATAATTCTATTCTAGTTGTAACTAGACAATAACATAAAAGAAGCGTCATAACAACCCTACTAAGAGGACATAAAGACTGAGACGCTCAGAGCGGCTCTCAAGTTCCACCCGAACAAATACACCCGCGAGGTGATGTACAATGAAGTACCTAATCAAGGCGCGGCTCGAAGTCGACGGGCGAGTCGATAAACACGACGTTATCGGGGCCATATTTGGCCAGACAGAGGGCCTTCTAGGCAGCGAGTTTAACCTGGAGGAGCTACAGAAGAAGGATAAGATAGGGAGAGTCCACGTTGATATACGGTACCAGGGTACAAAGACGACAGGAACCATAACAATACCGAGCAACCTAGACAGAGTGGAGACGGCAATACTAGCAGCGATGCTGGAGACGGTTGATAGAATCGGGCCGTACACAGCTCGAATCACGATCGATGAAATCAAAGATCTAAGAGCGGAGAAGATAAAGCATATACTGAAGAGGAGCAAAGAGATACTGAAGAAAATGAAGGAAGCAGAGCCGGATATAAGAGAGATAATGCGGCAAGTACAGGCCTCCGAAGAGGAGAAGCCTAGACTCGTCGAATACGGGCCCGAGAAGCTACCAGCCGGGCCTGACGTAGACAAGTCTGATACCGTGATAATCGTTGAGGGCAGGGCTGATGTACTAAACCTACTGCGCTATGGCTACACTAACGTTATCGCATTGGAGGGAGCCAGAGAGAAAATACCTAAGACCATCATCGACTTGACTAAGAAGAAGCAAGCCATAGCCCTTGTAGACGGTGACCGTGGAGGAGAACTCATACTAAAGACTCTCCTCGACCAGGCTGACATAGACTATGTAGCTAGAGCACCAAAAGATATGGAGGTCGAGGAATTAACGGGTAGAGAGATAGCCCAGGCACTAGAGCAGATGGTCCCAGCCGAGACCTACAAGAAGAAGCTAGGCCTCATAAAGGAGAAGCCCCAGACGGCACCCAAGGCCGTAGAACAAAGCGTGTCGGAGGCGAAAGAGGAGAAACCCACTATTACTCCGACGGTCGAAGAGAAAGCGATAGAGGAGGAGAAAAAGGAGAAGCCCCTTGAACTAGCTGCCATTCCAAAGACGGTCATAGACGAGATACCCAAGTTAAAGGGGAGCCTAGAAGCAATATTATACGATGAGAACTGGAACCCTGTAAAACGGATAAGCGTCAGGGACCTATACCCTGAACTACAGAGGATAGAGCCAGGCTCTATTTACGGCATCGTGTTCGACGGTATAATCACACAGAGGATTATTGACGCTGCAGCAGAGAAAGGAGTGAAGGTGCTTATCGGTGCTAGGACTGGAACAAAGCTAGTCGGCAAGCCCAGCGAGATACTGTTCTTTACTTTCAGCGATTTAACCTAGCCTCCCATGAACTCTAGTAGGCTAGTCTGCCTGCCTCCACCTTTTAATCTTTTTTCTGTCACGCCAAAATACTTTAATATTCTCATCACAGCCGGGATCAGCTGCTTGTCGATGTAATAGTCTATATCAAGCTCGGCGGGCTTAGCCAGAAAGTACGGCTTTACCCTCTTTGACAAGGGCCCTGTACCCTTAACTACAACGTAACCGATCTTCATACCCGGATGGACTTTTATACCCAGCTTCTTCAGCTGTCTAGCCACGACAACGTGAGGCTGCTCTGCCGTATACTCTTCAAGCCTCTTTGAAAGCGTCTTCCATATTATCAGTTTTCTCATATCTATTTTTCCTTTACGTAGTTCCTCTATAACGCCTCTAACATATGATACCGCTTTCTCGACGTCCCCGGTTGACAGGACTATCTCAGCGACCTTCATCTGGGCCTCCTTGGCTAGCTCGCTCCAATCCCCTCTCATAGCCTCAAATCCAACTACGTCTATCTTACCCTTATCGGTTAATCCAACATAGCGCTTCTTAGCCTCTGTAAAATATACTCTTTTGTATATTTTATCTATTTTTACCTCGAATCCGAGCTTCTCCTCTATCCATCTAATTAGACTCTCCACCTTAACCTTATCGTAAGTCACGAACAGGCTGTCGGTATCACCATATATAACGTCAAGCCCCAGCTCCTTGGCCTTGCTAATGGCTCTTTTAATGATAGATCGCCCCCACGCGGTTATCGACTCGGCGCATGCCTTACAATACCAGCGTGCATGAGGCCAGCCCATGTAGCCGTAGGACGCGTTGGCCAGGAGTTTTACCGCCTTCTGCCTCTCATTGAGTAGGTTGTACATGGGTGATCCTTCGGGATATTTCTTTAACTCGCTCTTTATCCTCCTCCTTATGTCAAGGAATTTCTGGACCACTAGTTTGAAGAAGCCTGGGGGGTTCTTTCTAAACTTGTGACCTACTTCTGGCGCTATGTTTACCTCGGATTCCTTGTAGGGCTCCCCCGGTTTTACTAGGGTGTCCGGGCCTACATTGTATTTGACCATTATGCTGGGATACATGCTGGCGAAGTCTAGTACCGCTATGTTCTCGTGGATGCCAGGCTTAGGCTTCAGGACTATAGCTCCCGTGTAGGATTCCTCCAGTCTCTCGACCCTATTCGGCACAAGCTCGTTGAACTTGAAGGCTTCACGCATCAGCCTCCACTCAAGACGGAACCCGACGCTAGCCGCCATGACCTGATCCAGCGGGAGCCCGCTAACCTGGCTTAGCTGTGCCCCGAATGGCAGGAATTTCGGTACTAGGCCGTAGGTGGAGTACACGTCGTCCTTAGCGTATTGGAGTAGGGTTGGACGTTTCTCTGGGTCGTCCCAGTACTCGCTTATTTGCCACCATTCAAGCATTACCCTCTTATCTTTGGGCATGACGCCTAGATAGTCGGCTACTTCTTCTAGCGTCTTCATTTTGACCTCATACATCTCATCGGCGAAATCATAGAGATCGACATTGAGCCTGCCAGCTATGCTATAATGTCCATAAACGCTGGGCTGTGGAGGCGAGTTGGCTTTCCTGCCCACGTCTAGCTTGAGACCTAGTACCTTTGATCTCTCAACGAGGTATGGCCAGTCGAACCTATTCTGATTGTATCCAACTATTATGTCGGGGTCATATTCAAGTATCTTCTCTACGAATTTTTTAATTATTAATCTGTCATTGTTGTCCTCGGCAACGAGCAGCTCTGGCTCGCTCATTTCATCGGTCATGTATCCAATGATTATTACAGGGTCCTTCCTTGGATCAGGGGTTCTCTGGGGATTGTATGCCTCAATGTCAAAGGCAAGCAGTCGAAGGTCCTCCAAAGGATCCTTACCAGCGTATCCTTCGAGCTCTTCGAGCTCCCCTCTTATCATGTAAACCCCATCCACTCTAGTACCAGAGGACGCCTGTTTCTCTTCGACGCTCGCCCCATACCATCTGAGCGGATATATGTTCTTGTCGATCAAATACCTCATAGTGAATCTTATATCAGCCTCTAGAACCTCCCTGACGCCAGGGATCCGGGCTACTTTCTCTCTATACTCCCTGACGGTTGACGGTATCGTGGTCTCTATTCTTAACGCGTTGACCCGCTTACCCAGATACCGTTTCTCTACTAATCGGACCTCGGTTATCGGGCTTGAAGGTTTCGATAGTGATTTAATCTTCCTAGCTATATCCTCGATGTCTGCATCATCTTCGACAAGAGCGTAAAAGTATGGTTTAAAGCCTCGATAATAGAGTATGGCCCTCCTATTGTCGTTAAGCCTAGCCCACAGTGCTATAACTGCCTCGCCGCCTAGCACTTCATAACTAGCATCTAGGACTTGGAACTCGATCCACAACTCTACGGCACCCTCCCCCTGTTTAATAGGGTGTTCCGAGAGCCAAATACCTAGCAGTCGTCCAGGAATCGGAACGAGGGATCCAGCAATGCCAGCCTCGGGTCTGCATATAGCCTTTGAGGGAATAGATGGTAGTGGCTTGACAACCCATTCCATGCTCCTAGTAGAGCGGCTACGCAGGAACGGTTTTAAGGCCGAATACCTCAAGGAGCCTACGAGCGGGCCTATAGGGGAACTCATAAGGACATACCTTAGAAGGGATGATTCCCTTCATCACGAGCTCCTAGCCCTTCTCTTCGCCGCCGACAGGTACTGGAACTACTATCTCTCTGAGAAGCCCATCTCTAATCTAAAGAGTGCAGGTTACGTGGTTGTGAGTGATAGATACAAGTATTCCAGTATTGCCTACCAGGGAGCGTTTACCAGTATAGAGTGGGTTTGGGAGGTTAATTCGAGGGTCCCCCACTCCGATATCATTGTGTTCCTAGACGTCCCCGTCGACCTAGCATTGAAGAGGATCGAGTCGCGGGTCATGAACGGATTTGTCCGGGAGGGATACGAGAAACGCGAACTCCTAGAAAAAATATACCATAACTACGATATTGTACTGAAGAGAGCCGAGGAGGAGGGAGTCAGAGTCCTTAGGATATACGAGGTTGAGGGAGATAAGGAGTTAAGCGTCGAGGATGTAAACGAGGAGATCTACTTGCGTCTCGCCGGTTATCTACAATAACCCCTGCTTTACTATTGATACGACTCCTTCTCTGTTAAATTCTATCAGGTCACCTTCATCTACAGATTCGAGGATATTCCTGGCATTGTCAAATAAGGGTATGTCCGCTAGGACGGCGCCCGCGACTAGTATTGGATCGGCGCCTGACTCTACTATAATTGCAGCCGGCTTTCTACCATAATATTTAAGCCCATAAATAGTATAAGACCCGACCGTTGACCCCCTAGGCCTCCCTACAACTAAAACCTTCCCCGTGATCGATCTCCCATCAACTAGCTTACCCGTGCGCGGATCTACTTCCCCATAGAAACTTAGAGCCTCGACCTTAACGGCCTCTCCCCTCCCTTCTCCAGGAACTAGGACCCTAGCGCGAACCTGTATCAACTCTGATCCACCCCCTTGGCCCCTCTACTCGTACGCAGCTGAGACTAACTCTTCTATACTAGCCAGAAACACTGGTAACCCCCTCTTCTTTAGATAGAAATAGGCTTTGAAGCTATTAGTCGCAACTCTCAACTTACCGCTGTATCCAAAAGGCGAGACTATTAGGCACGTGTCCCTGGCTAGAACCACTTTATCTCTGACTCCAGATATGACCTCTGGATGCTGGCTTTGGAGTCTCTCGTATTCTGCCCTGGATAGTGTTATCACTATTTTAGACTTGGGCCGTCCCCTATGCTTTAGAAGCCTATAGACTAGTAAGACGTCCTCTGCACGGGAATGGGGGCATCCGATGAATACAATGTCTGGGGCCGAGGCCGGCTTGTACATTGATACCTCTTCTTCCAGCGCCTCAAAGGGAACTCGCTCGACCCTCTCGAAGGTTTCTATACGCGGGCCGGTGATTCCAGGTATGTAAACCATTCCCAGACTCCCAGCCGCGCCTATAGCCGCTAGCAGCTCCTTTACTGCTAGCTCGTCGCGCAACGACACAGCCAGGTACGGAGGATTCACACTGGTGTATCGCTCTGCTACGACCTTTCCAAATACCCCGGCCTCTACCTCGTCGAGCAGCCTACTTTGTCCTTCTAGGAGGAACGCGGTCCTCGGTATCCTGTTCTCGTCTATGTGCAGCCCCCAGTTGTAGGTCTTGCCCGATATTGCGGCCATTAGAGCTAAGGGGCCCCCTTCCCTGTTAGTTTTGACGCCGAGGACGCTGTTTCCGTATAGTATAGCATTCGACTCCCCCCAGGCGACGCTATCCCCTCTTGCCAGATGGCTTGTATCGGGTAGATGGTAGGGTGTGCAGGTCAGAGTCAGGTTAGCACCCATGGCTTTTAATGCCCTGATTATCCTAGTCTGGCCTTTTATGAACTCCTTGTCGAGGCGCACTCCCACCTCCTCTAGTATTCCTGGATCCTCGTAGTCGAATCCTATTGGGTTCACGCTAGCTGGGACAGAGAACCTGGCTCCCATTTCAACTAGTTTCTCAAGTAATACTGCTCCATGCTCTCCTATCGTTCCATAGGAAATCCCCGAGATGTGGGCGTGTTTTATATCTATCAGGCTTTCGGCGCCTAGGGCCTCCCCGACCTTGACTATAGTTTTCAACGCCAGGGCCTTTGCCTCTCCCTCCTCCCCTTCCAATATGAGCTCCTCTTCTCTGGTTAGATACATCGGCGCTCACCGTGGGAATGAAGCCCTCTCAAACCGTGGATCCCCTATCTCTGGCACCGTAGCGTCTATACCCATCTTTGCCGTGAAACCTTGCCTCGCTGATGGATCTAGGGTCGATCCTCTAGCGTTTTTGATAACTATGAGGTCTCTATCCGCCTGGAAGCGGGTCGCTATAGCCCATTCAACCATCGATGGATCATCTGGATCTATGTCCCCGTCGACCACGATAACGTGTTTGAGGCTTGGGTGTCCTGCGAACGCGGCTAGTATAGCGTTTTTACCGTCGCCTGCGTGGTTCTTCTCTATCGATATTACTGCGTTCAGCCAGCCTCCGCCTCCCCGGGTCAACCTCACCTTGTAGACTCTTGGAACGACTTTTGAGACCGACTCCCAGATATGGGCTTCCCTAGGGAAGCCCATTAGATTGATATGTTCCAGTCCGCCCGGGAGTAAGACGTGTGTGTAGTGTTCTTGGGATACATAGACTTTCTCGACCTTTAGTACGGGTTCTCTGCGGACTTGGTCGTAGAGCATGAGTATGTCGGCGAAGGGCCCCTCTTCTACTCTATCCGGGAGTAGGTAACCCTCAATTATCGCACCTGCCCCGAGTGGGACTGGGTTTCCATGTAGAGGGCTGGGGAAAACCCTTAGACCCCCTATTAATCGTGACGCTACTTCTAGCTCGAAGACGCCTAGGCGTGGTGAGGTTGAGACGCCTAGGAGCACTGCTGGGTGGACTCCTAGTACAATGGTTACTGGGAGCATGCCCTTATCTTTCACCGCGCTAGTGTACAGGCGGTAGAGGTGCCTTGGAACTATTCTGACTGCAGCGGTCTGCCTGTTAATGTACATTATCCTGTGTATGCTGGCGTTGCATACCTCCCGGTGGCAGGCTACGAAGAAGGCTGCCGTTAGGTAGCGGTTTCCATCTTTCTCGTAGAATTTAACAAAGGGTAGGGCGTCTAACAGTTTTTCCGTCTCCTTGTAGTAGCCTGGGTCCTCCTTGAAGACGAGTTTTGCAGGGCTGCTCACGGCTCTCAAGAGCTTTTCATAGGCTTCCTCGTCGCTCTCGACTTTTAGGGATTTATATATTCTATCCCTGGTCGAGACTAGATTGCCAGTGCTTTTAGTTGTTGCCCCAGAGACTTGGAAAACTGGGATTGTGTCGCTTTCCTGTGTGTCGTGAAGGATCTTGGATGGCTGGAAGTCTCTCTCGACGACACCATAATCTTTTATTTTTATATTATTTTCATTAATATATGTATTTATTGATGTATCTAGCACCGTATGCACCTCTTAATGCTATTGCAATACTGGCTATTATGTCTCTGTCCTTGACAACATCCAGTATCCTCTTAGTCACCATGAGCGTCTTACTCGTACCCCGCTCATCAGTTACCCGGTACGGAATAGAATTGACATCAAATGATGCTGCAGCCGCCTCAAACCCGCTACCATCGCCTACGTAAACCTCACGGCGATTAGCAGGGATCCTCTCTAAGAGTGACTTCACCGTGAAACCGACACTCCCACAGTCCACTTTACCTACATAAACAACTATATCATCCCCTATGCAGGAAAAACCACATCTCCTGCCTGGATCGACTCCCAAGACCAGCCTATTGAAGCGGTCATCGGGATAGGCGAGGGCGAGAGCTAGAGCTCTAATGGAGTCGCTGTCGCTGATGATGGGGCCTGGGTAGTTCCTAAGCGTGTCGACGTAAGCGGATTCCTCGGGGGACCCCTCTAGTGGGGCCACAACCACGTCGGCGTCTATATACTCGTGTAACCCGGGTAGATACACACTAATACCCTGAACCTCCAGTAATTTCTTTATTTTCTTTAACAATTTCAGAGATCTGGGATCAGCCCTCAGCCATGCTATGCTCTTAGCCGAGTCCCTTCACCCTCTCGCTGGAGGCGCTAGTTTATGCCTGTTTATGTGGACGAGTCCGGTTGGAGGGCTATATATTATTGCATAGGCGCCATAGAGGGACTGGTACTCCCCGAATGACGCGTCATATAACTGAGGCGGGTCTATAGAGCCTAGATAGACTCTCATATAGCGTTTGATTCTATCGAACATCATATCCTTGTTCCTGAGATAAACGCCCCCGGAGAGGACTACGAGGTCCGGGTCATAGGCATACTTGACTGCTGCTATTCCAGCTCCATGCACACGACACAAGTAGTCGACGGCGAATAGCGCGAACTCATCGTTTTCACGAGCTAGGTTGAAGAGTAGTTCAGGAGTAAGAGAGCCCTCATACGCGAGTCTCCAAGCTCTTGACTCCAGTCTTTTATTATAGGCTAAGCGTTTGGCCGTTCTAGGGATCCACACTCCTCCGGCTAATGCTTCCCAGTGGCCTTGACCGCCGCATCCACAGGGTGCGTCCTCGTCGAGGTTAAGTGGTATGTGGCCTATCTCGTGCGCGTTGCCTCTGCTGCCTAGGAGTAGATGGTCGTCGACTATTACGCCCCCTCCTACTCCGGAGCCTATGCTCACTAGGACCATGTTCTCGGACCTATGTTTTCCCAGCGTTTTCTCGGCCCATACGCCTGCTACTGTGTCGTTTGCTATTAGAACGTATCTGGCTATGTCTTCCATCATTTCTATTAGGCTTATGGTTGTTTGTTTCATGTTCGGGGGATTCACTATTTGTCCTTTCGTATAATCGAGGGGGCCTGGAGCGGCTATACCTGCGTACTCAATCCTATTAATATTATTTTTATTAAATAATTCTATTATTTTCTCTCTTATAGCCCACTCTATTCCTTCGTCAGGAGTCGCCATCTTAATATATTTTTTTAATTTATTTTTTATAAATAATCCTATGAGGGTCTTCGTCGCACCTATATCTACGGCTAGAACCGGCTCTGCCACTATTAGACGCCCTCAGCAACCGAGCATGATTTATGCTCCATAACCATAAAATCACTAGCGGGACGCGATAATGCCTGTACACATAATGGCCAAGGAAGGCGATATAGCCGAGAACGTCATCGTCGTCGGCGACCCGCTGAGAGCCAAGATGCTATCACAACTCCTAGATAATCCGAGCCTAGTTAACGAGAATCGCTGTCTCCTCACCTACACAGGTAAGTGGCGTGGAAACAATGTTACTATTGCCACCCATGGCGTTGGCGCTCCGTCCGCCGCTATAGTTTTCGAGGAACTTGCCCAGCTCGGTGCCAGGAATATAGTTAGACTCGGTACTGCTGGTGGCGTTGGCGACGCCGTCGAGGTCGGCTCGATAGTCGTTGGGGATTCCGTTTCAACATATTTAGGTGGATGCAGCCTAGCGCAGTACTTCGGCAGGTATATACCGCCTCTCGCACCTTCACACACCCTACTACATAAAATTATAGATATATTTAATAAACATGATATAAAGTACCTGGTGGGATCCGTATTCTGCAGCGACGCTTTCTACGCAGAGACTCCAGAGTTAGAGGGCGATCTCCGGAGAATGGGTGTTCTAGCCATAGAAATGGAGACCGGTATACTCTATGCACTAGCCAGGAAAAACAGGTTAAACGCGCTGTCAATACTACTGGTTTCGAATAAACTAGGCTCGCACGAATTCCTAGATAAACAGCGAATGGAAGCAGTGTTCAAGAAGATAGCCTCGCTCACCCTGGAAGCCCTAACCCTGTGAAACGAGTAAAACATCCCTGTGCATTAATCTGCTCGCATTCACGTGAAAGACTGCATCGCCTGATCGCAGCACAATATGCCCGCCCCAGTACCCGAGCAAGTCAAAAGACTTCCCGGCCAATCTATCCTCCTTGAACTCAGGAGTCGTATAGACTAGATCCGTGGCCTCGCTCAGCACCCTTACAAAACTGTGGTCCCATTCGGTACCCAGCATCCGCGATGCCCTCTCCGCGATGGCTGACAAGGACGGGGCAATTTGAGATGGTGTTAGTCTGGACAGTTTTCTAGCCTTTGCTTGCGTTGCAATGCCCGCCTTACTCACCATTATCTCAGCCCTCCTAGCCTCGTAGAGGCTGTCAGTGACCTGCAGTACCGTAGCCAAGTTATGGGCCTGTTCTGAGAGTCTCTCTAGGAACCTGAACGATCTAGTGACACCTACCTTAGCTCTACCAGAACCTGCATCTGTAAGGTATACAGTGTATTCCGTCCGGTCTATCCTGTCGATTAATTTACAAGCCTCTAACGCGTCTTGTGCGTGCATGCCTAGGCAATACTCGTATATTGCCCTTATGGATCTTTTATGCTGTCTGCAATAGGATTTGGACTCGACCACGCAGTAGAGCCTTCTCCAGGGCTCGTCCCTTTCAAAGAGGGGACCATTATGCCATCTACAGAAGGTCCTCCAAGGCATGGGTGCAAAAGACAGTTTCTTAGCCTCGTACTTGTAGGCATCGGGTCCTCCAGGGTACTGTATTACGAGATAGTCTATCGAGGCCTTGTACTCCTTCAGCTCCCAGGATCGATTCTCGAATAAACCCCGTGATTCGATCTTCTTTGATCCCGATGGCTCTACCCTCTTGTGTATCAAACGTAGTATAGCTCTTTCAGTCATGGCCGACTAGCCTCCCAATCAAGGTACTCCCCTCTAGGAGATATGCCTTTAGCGAAGATAATGGTATTGACTCGAACCCAGTCTGGTTCGAATATTCATAATAATACTCGTAGATAGTTCTAGCTAGGTAGAGGAGTTCTAGCGTCTTTTTATCCGGCAGTTGCCTTTCTCTCCGGTAACCTGAGAGTAGAGATGTAGCCAGGTCTCTGGCGATAACCTTGGTGTCTCCAAGTAGAGCGGCTATCATATGGTCGATGTACTCGATGCTTCTTACGAGAGAGGCTATATCGTATTCGAGGCAGGGCATTGTCTGAGTGTAGGGTTCCGGTCCTGGGTCTGTGTATACTATTCTATTCTCACCTGTTAGGATCTGGTAGAGATGGAGGTCTCCGTGTCCTATCGGTGTCCTGCAGGGTTCCTCCGTGTAGGATAACAGTAATTCCATCATGGCACTACATATCTTTTTAACTATATATTTATTTTCTTTAATTAGTAATGCTAGTCTGCATCTATCTTTTACTATCTCCTCCAGCGTATGCGAAGCCAACAACGACCTAGCTCCTCCACACGACGCTAGCTGGTTATGGAAGAGAGCCATGCTTCTACCTACGTCGTAAACCAGCCTCCTAGTCTCTGCAAGTTCCCCCCTCATGAGGTAAAGTAGGACTCGATCTGCCACCGTCTCATACCTTAGGTATTCGACAACAATACAATTTCTCGAACCAAACAGGAAATTGACCTCCGGGACGAAATCAGTGCATTGACGCAATAATAGATAGTAGTCGATCTCCCCGTTACACGCTAGGAGATAGTCGTTATCTCGATATCTAACTATATAGATTTTCTTGTTTTTTGATGGAAGACTTTCAATATGTTTAACGGGCAGTATTAAATTAATTATGTCAATTATGTTCAAAGATCCTACCCGGTTTGATAAGATAAATTATTGAATTGCCCATTATATTCTATATCATGGCATCGCCGTATCTTATGGGTTGAGAGATGAAGAGATGTCCGCTATGCGGGAAGATGCTAGCCGAGATATCAATTGACTCGCGGAGAATCATAATACGGGGTATATGCCCCGAGGATCGTGACAAGCTACTGGACTTCTATAACAAGCTGAGCGACGAGACTATATACACTAGGTTCTTCTCCATAATTAGATATTTCGATCCCTATGTGGAGAGGCTCGTGTCTAAGTCCGGGATACTCGGCGTGGTAGCCGAAGATGTAGAGACAGGGGAGATTGTTGGCGTCGCAGAACTTATCCTGGAAAAGAACGGGGTAGCCGAGGGTGGAATTGTTATTCTTGAAAGCATGCAGGGGAAGGGCCTTGGGAGCACTATGGCTAAAGTGATGAGGGATATAGCCAGGAGCTTTGGCATAAAAAGGGTCTATGGGTACATCCTGGCTGACAATGTCAAGGCACTGAAACTTGTTAAAAAACTTGGGGGGCGCCTGAAGGAGTACTATTCTTCGATGATCCTAGTCGAGATTCCATTGAACGGAGATTAGCTACATCTACTCGGCTCGTTCAATAGCTCTCCCAGGACGCTCCTGGCATACGCGTAGACATTGTGCGGGTGTATAGATTCGATGCTATCAACCGATACCTCCAGGATTGAATCAGTTGAAACCTTTTTCTTTAGCCTCTTTGCTAGGTTGCAGAGCGCACTCCTGGCTATATCCTCGGCGAACATGGGTCTTCTGTGCGCTTCTATCACTAGTCTCGCCTCTTGCATCCTCTTGAGGTGCGTAAATACGGGGGCGGAGGCGCTGTCTAAGAGTGCGTGAGCTATATCTTCTATGCGAGCCATCTCACCGCGTGTAGTGACTCTCCCCGTTATCAGAACCCTTTGGACGTGGCTCGGAGCTAGATTATCCGTTTTAAGTAATTGACTCACGCTAATCTGTGCACTTGGACATACGCTCATAGCGGCCACGGTCACCGATGTCACCCATGTCCTGCTCCCATCGCGTCTGGTTACCACCGCGACTTCTACGTTTACGGGTTCTACTCCCTGTATGCCATTGTATTCGATCTCGGTGTAGTAGATCGTCCTAGCACGGGCCTCGACCTGTGAGGCATAGTTATGTAGCTTTAGCAGCTTCTGGGAAACAGCCTCTAGGTATTCCTCTATACTCCTAGCGGGGCCTAGCGCGAGTAATCCTGCTAGGTCTAGGGCCTCGATGTTTCTTGAGAGGTGCGCGCCTCTCCTCGAACCGTCTATTGATATGAAAACGTCTAGGTCTAGGTCTAGTACGATCTCTCCCTTGGGAGTGTTTAGCTTGATCCGCCTTTTGACCCCCTTAAACCCTATCTTTTCGAGTGGCAGCTTTATGTCGGGTTCTGTGTCTTGAACTTCCATTCTGCCAGCACCTCTAGGTTAAGTTCAGCCACGGCAATAGGATATCCTATCTCCATCTTCTCCAGTACTTCGGGTGAGATCTCTCCGGCTATCCCTAGGTGTCGTCCCTTTGCGTCGATGATTTCGGCCGTTCTGCCTTCTATGAAGGCTGGATGCCTATACTCCCTGACAGAGAATTTAATATCGAGTATTCTTAGTATAGAGTAGATGACTGCCTGTATGTCCTCGTATCCAACCTCATCATCCATTACCAGGAACCCTATACGATACTCGTCCCTGGGAGGCTCGCCAGGTATGACAATACTCCCTATCTCGAAGACCTTCACAGGCTTGCTAGCATGCACGTTACGCTGAGCCACTGTCAGTAGCGTGGGGACCAGGCTAGGCCTCAGGACACTGTATTCTAGCTGAACGGGGTTCGCTATCTCGACACGCTCTCTGTAACCAGTCAAATCCAGTAGCCCTGGGCTTGTTAGTGTTAGCTGTGCTACCTCGGTGAATCCAAGCCCTATAGCTAGATCCCTCAATAGACGGGATACTCTGGTTTCGGCCATTAGCTTGCCTGGATCGGTTACAACGGGTCTATTAAAGCCGAGTTCCTCGTAACCGATGGCCATTGCTATGTCTTCGACCAGGTCTATCCCGCCTAGTACGTCGGCTCTGAAGGGTGGTACTTCAACGTGTAGATCCGCCCCGGACATCTCTACGTTATACAGCATCCGTTCCAGGGCGTTCTTTATATCAGGGGGCCTCAGTGAGAGTCCTAGAGTCGAATTCACATAGTCGCTCTTCAATGTTAACTTCTCGAATTTAAGAACGGGCGTGTGGAGTATGCTATTGTCATCGGCGTTGACCACCTTTACCATGCCTATGTAGACGCCGGGCCGCTCGGCTAGGTTAGACGCGATTATATCGAGTACCTTTAAAACGGTTTGTAGATCTGTCCCCGTCACGTCTACGAACAGATCTCGTGTCCCAGGTTCCATCCGGGTGATGTCAGAGTTAATGACGGGTGGAATCGCGATTATCTCGTCACCCGAGTATAGAGCGGGGTGCGAGTTATCCCTGCTGTCCAGGGACAGGGTGCCATACTTTTCACCCTGAGGTGTAGTCCTCAGAATCTCGCCGATTGTCATCTTTTCCCCGTGCTCTAATGGCTTCATTTCCTCACTAGTTTTTACGCTTGTGTATTTGAGACTGGTTGAAGGTAGCTTCTCTAGGTCATGGAAGCCTATGGCGACTTTTTTCCTCCTCCTCCCTATCGTATCGTGGAGCTTCTCTTGGAACTGTATTAGCTCGGGGAGAAAGTCTTCATCGACGTTGACGTTGTAGATTACCGCCGCAGCAATATAGGGTCTCTTGGCCGGGGGCTCTACTCTCAGCGAATACTCTGTGGTCGTAGTCCTTGGCTTTCGCCAGCCCAGCCTAGCACCTTGTAACCCCAGGACTGCCCTACCTATCCCTTCTCCCAGATACATGTCGGGCCTGTCGGGGTTTATCTCGACTTCGAACTCGTCCTCTATTAGTTCAGTCTCGCACTTGAGTCTAAATAACGCCTCTTGCAGCTCGCCTATAGTGAGCCCGGTTAGCCTGACCAGCCTCTCGGTCTTAAACCTCAGTACCGGCAAGTTCCATACACCTATACACTCCTAACCTTAAACTCCATAATTTTCTTTACATCTTTAGTATATAATTCCCTGATATCACTAATACCTAATACCGCGGCAGCCAACCTCTCGACTCCAAAGCCCCACGCGCCCACTGGATAATCCACGCCAGCCGCCTCAAGAACCTCTGGCCTGAAGAGGCCAGCGCCAAACAACTCAAGCCATCTTCCATTAGGCAACTGAACATATCCCTCTACACTTGGCTCTGTGAAGGGGAAGTAACCCGGTTTGAGCTTAAGATTCAAGCCAAGTCTTTTAGCAACCTCCTGTAAAAGTCCGATTAAATCCCTGAAAGTGTAACCCTTCCAGCCCATAATACCGTCTAGCTGATGAAACTCCGGTAGATGCGTTGCATCGACGACATCGCTCCTGTAAACTCGTCCGAGAGTGAAGAAGCGTATAGGCGGCTTCGGCCTTTCCACAAGGATTCTCGCTGAGACACTTGTAGTTTGACTCCTTAAGAGTAGCCGAGCAGCTATATCCGGGTTCCACTTGTAACCCCATCCCCTCTCGTGGATGCGTGCGACTCTCTCCACGAGATCGCTATAAGCTGAGAGGTCTGCTTTCCGGGGCTCTTTTATCCATAGCGTGTCATGTATCTCCCGTGCAGGATGGTCTTGGGCCTGGAATAGAACGTCGAAGTTAAATAGCTCTATTTCAACCAAGGGCCCCCTAACCTCTATAAAGCCTAGCTCCTTCATTATATCGCGCAGCATCTCAATGAACTCTACTAGGAAATGCTTCCTAGCCGGGTATATCCGGGGCGGTTCTGCCGTTATATCATAGCGCCTCAAACGTATGCGCCGCCACTCACCTGTCGACACTAACGAACTGGTTAGCTTGGCGTATTCCACGACGACTTTATCCAGGATCGTTTTTGGATCGTGAACAAGCTTGAATTTCCTCTTGATTTCCCTCTTCGACCTAACCAGGCCTCTCTCTACTAACTCTTTAGGAACACTAACATCCTCACCCCTATCAACAGCTTTGAGAACCTCCTCCAGCTTCCCGAGCTCCTCTAGCACCACCCTTGGATCCCTAACTAGCCTAACCCTACCCGACTCAATGGTAATGTACCCCTTCTTCCTAGCCTGACCTATGGCAATGCCCGACTCTCCACCCAGAACTCTACGGATCTCTCCAATATCAGCCTCCCCTCCCGTTCTAAGAACGGTCTCAACGAGTCTCCTCTCTGGAAGACCATTTCTCAACGCATCACGGCCCTTGTCGGTCAAATAGTTATACTCACGGGTTTCCTCCTCGACCTCAACTAGGCCCTTGTCTGCCAAGAGCATTAGGAGGCTGGCTAGCGTTGACTTGCTGATTCCCAGCTTTCTGGCTGCCGCGTCAAGGTAATCCTCTCTTATCCCGGACTCGATGATCCTCTTCAGTAAATCGTACTCGCTCTTACTTACGCTAATCCTACCGCCTGTCAATACAGTGTTTCCCCGAGTTGAGACTTAAGGGGCATAGCGGCGTAAAATTAAGTTAAAGGATTAGGCGGCTATCTATGGGTTAAGAATGCTTTGTATACTCCACCCTCCTCTTCGTCTATCCTTATGAATCCGAAGCGCATCAACTGGAGCCTGCTGTCAACCTTGTATTCACTAATAGCAGATTCTACGAGACCCCTGTACTCGTCGAACTCTAAACCTCTTGGTTCGAGCACTATTAACTGTCTAGAACCGGATAAGGGGACCCATTGTATTATGGGTAGCTTCCTATTGCGCGCATACTCCAAGTCTGGGGTGACTAGGACCGCCCTACCGTCCTCTAATCTAAAGTTTCCTAAGCCAATGAGCCTTACCTCACCTCGTGCGTCTTCCCTGTTTATGACTACCTTATCGCCTGGACAGACTTCTATAACCCTCGATCGTTCGGGCCTGTCGGGGTGATAAGGTATCTTTGCCTTAAGGCAACCGGGTATATCTAGTGCTAGTTCAAGTGGGTCCCATACGAACATTAGCCTATCCGCCAGAGGGTCGAGAAGCTTTCTATTCATTGCGGCTAGGTTGTCCCAGCTTATCCTGGCGTCCCCGCGTTTCACTCCAACTTCTAGTATGAGTTGGCGTATGGCTTCGGGGAGAATCCCTCGCCTCCTAAGCCCGGCTATGGTACCGAAACGTGGGTCGTCGTATCCCAGGAACTTGCCTGGGTTCTCTTCAAGGAGCTTCCTAATGTAGCTCTTGCTCATAATGAATCCCTCCAGCTTCAGTCTGCCAAAGTGGATGAATACCGGGGGTTTCCATTCCATACACTTGTAGACATACGATTGCTTCTCGGTGTTTACCTGGTGCTCTTTGCCCCTGAGAACATGTGTAACCCCCATGAGGTGGTCGTCGACACTCACTGCGAAGTTGTACGTTGGCCACGCGGAATACTTAGAACCGACTAGCGGGTGGGGGTACTTCTCTGTATCTATTATCCTGAAAGCAACCCAGTCCCTGACGCTCGGATTGGGGTGCTTCGGGTCTGTCTTTATACGGAGCACTGCCTCGCCCTCATCGTAATAGCCCGATACCATCTTCTGGAATTCTTCGAGCTGCCATTCTACTGGTTTATCCCGCGTCTCGCAGTATTGGCCTCTTGAGAGGAGTTCCTTTGACTTCTCTCTGCACAAATCTACATAGGCGCATCCTCTTTTGATCACTTCCCTAGCTACATTGTAGAAGATCTCCATCCTTAGACTCTGAATGTATTCATCATGCCACTCGACGTTAAGCCACTTTAGATCCTCCTTGATAAGACCATAGGCTTCGGGTAACGGGGTCTTGGTTCTAGGATCCGTGTCCTCAAAGCGAAGAATCATCTTACCCTTGTACATCTTAGCGTATTCGTCGCTCAATATGGCTGGCCTGGCGTTCCCGAGATGAATAACGAAGTCTGGATTTGGCGCGAACCGCGTCACCACACCACCCTCTATAGCGTCTGGCAGTGGCGGTAAACCCTTCACCTCATCTCTCCTCTCTTCTTCGCCTTGCTGAAGCCAGGGGTATTCCTCTTCTAGCAGCTTCTTCTGTTCATCGAGCGAGAGCGAGTTGATCTCATCAACTATCTCCTTTACAAGCACTACTATCTCTTTTGCCCGCGATTTAAGCTCGGGATAATCGCCCAGGAGCATCGACATTACACTACCTATCTTCGCTTGCCCACCATGCTTTACTGCATTCTTAAGAGCATAACCTTTTACAATTTTCTCTAGATTTTCATCCAATTTCCTCACCAGACGCCACCAGTCCCAGGAAGCTATCTAGCCCTTTCAAGCACTATAAGATCCTCTTCCCTAGCCAGAACAACTATATACCTAGGCGGGTGCGTCCCAGGCTGCCATGCAATATAAAAAACAGTCGCATCCTCATCGACCCTCACAGTCCGCGTCTCCCCCTTACCCGTCAATACATACGCCAATACATCACCACTCCTCAAATCATCCCCCTCAAAAGCGTAAAACACAGTCTGCACACCCTCTACTTGGTATATGATAACCGGTGTGTCCCGTTTTAGCAGCATCGCCTTGTCGTCTTTCCAAGGCACCCTAACGGCGATTTCCCGTGTAGTTCTAGCCTTGAGTAAGTCAAAAGCTAGTTGTATTCCTTCCTCGTAGACTATCTTGCCTAGACCATTGCCCTTGTTACTTGGCGTGATTATGTATTTTCTCGACTTTAGATCGGGATGCAGGTACTCGGTGGAGGAGACTCCTTCTGCATAGACGATTGGGAACCGGTAGTCTTCTCGTGAATAGTCTTTGGCCACTCACCTGTCCCTCTTTATAGAGAATTCAGCTAATTCTTTTAATATTTCTAACGATTTGATATCAGCTATCAATCCAGCCGCCTTTAAATCGTCCATTATTCTCTTCGCATTCTCAACATACTTCTCAGCAAGCGACTCCGCATACTTAAGAGCCCCTGTCCCGACGATTATATCAACAACCCTCTTCAGATCCTCATCGGAATAGTAACCGGATAAAACTCTTTTAACCAGGTTCCTGTCTTCGCCTCTAGCATGCTTCATAGCATAGAGGACAAGGAGAGTCTTCTTACCCCGTCTGAGATCGTTATATATAGGCTTACCTGTTTTCTCTGGATCACCGAAGACCCCTAGTATATCGTCCCTTATCTGGAAAGCAACTCCTACGAAAGCCCCATAATCACCCAGTTTCTCGACAATAGACTCGTCGACGCCTGCTGCGATTGCCCCTAACTTGGCGCTAGCTTCTATGAGTGCCCCCGTTTTTAAATAAACCATCTGTAGGTAGTCGTGGTAATCGACATCGTCTAGCTTCTCAAACAACATATCATAGCCTTGGCCCCTAGAGACTCGGACACTGGCTTCAGTTAATACCTTAAACGCTCTAACCAAACCCTCCTGGGATAGCCCTCTCTCGCTTGACCTGGATATTGCCTTAAAGGATAAGCTAAATAATAGGTCGCCAGCTAGTATGGCCGTAGCCTCGCCCCAAACCTTGTGGACCGTCGGTACTCCACGCCTGAACTCATCTTGGTCCATTATATCGTCGTGTACTAGGGTGAAGTTGTGAAACACTTCTACAGCTGCAGCTAAAGGTAACGCCTTGGATTCTGCATCTTGTCCTCCAAGCATCCTAGCAGTCACGAGTACTATGATTGGTCTAAGCCTTTTCCCGCCAGCTTTCAATAGATGTTGCGATGCCTTGTAAACGTACTCTGGATCACCTTTCAACAACTCATTGAATATATACATGTCTATCATGGGCGGGTACTTGTTTAGTGCATCTTTAAGGTACGAGAACTCCGTCATCTCCTGGCTCCCACCGTGTTTATCCTAGTGATGTTGATGTAATTCGTTAAATTAATGCCTCTGCCCTTTGCCTCTTCGTAGAGACGGCCAGTTATAGTAATGGGAGTTCTCCATAGATCAACAGGTCTCTTTCCACCTGTCAGGAAAATTATTGATTTAATCTGATATAATATTGAATTTATATACTTTCTTAACCCCTCGACTCCAGATCTAATTAAAACTCGGAGCGCGGGCAACGCCAGACCAGCTATGTCAGCCCCAAGCGCTATTACCTTAGCTGCATCGAGACCGTCCCTGATGCCTCCACTACCGACTATATAGGCACCGGGAGCCGCAGTCCTCGTTTCGATTACAGCCAGAGCCGTTGGATTACCCCAATAGTCTGCCAAAGGACCAGCCGGAAGAGGAGCTTCACCTCTTCTGAGTGATCGCAGTACCTCAACTTTTATCCAGTTTGTCCCACCGAGTCCCGCAGTATCAAAACACTTGACACCTATATTGTACAGTTCCCTAGCTACTTCATACGATATCCCTGTGCCCGTCTCCTTTATTATTAGCGGTACATTGACGTGGTCAAGTATTTCCACTATCTTATCAGTAACTCCAGCATAGAACGGATCACCCTCTTTTTGAAAAGCTTCCTGGCCTGGGTTTAAGTGTATAGCGATTGCATCGGCGTCTATCATCTCAACAGCTCTTTTTACATCCTCTATTCCATACTCCCTGGCCAGTTGTGGCGCGCCTATATTAGCTACAAGGAATATGTCAGGGGCTACTTTACGTGCAACCCTGTACGTTCTAGCTAGTTCCGGATACTTGAGTGCCGGTCTTTGACTACCGACACCCATTGCCAAGCCATATTCCTGGGCCACCCTAGCTAACTTCTCGTTAATAGGCTCTACTTCGGGGTGCCCACCGGTCATCCCAGTTATCATTAGAGGCGTGGGGATCTCTCGTCCGCAGAAGTTTGTTTTCAGGGATACATCGTCTAGGTCTACTTCTGGTAATGGGTTATGGACTATCCTGACGTCATCTAGCAGTGTAGGATGGATTGACTCAGGATTTCTCTCCAATACGACGTTGATGTGATCTAGTTTTCTATCCTTGAGTATATCGTCAACCATGCCTTTATCCTCTCCTAGCATGTCTTATCAATGTGCCCGCAGGTTTGCCTTGGAGGACTTTGGCCAGACCCTCTATATCAATGACCCTTATCTCGACGTCGTGGTCTAGAGAATAGCTTAACGCCTTCTCTATTTTCCCGATGACACCTCCCGTCACGTCTATTTCTTTACCGTTAAAGACACGGACTTGATCTATACTGTTTAGGGCTTCGATTACCTCGCCCTTAGGCCCTAATACTCCTGGTTCAGACGTCACAAAGTATACCCTTGTAGCGCCTACAGCGGATGCAACCCACAAAGTTAAATCATCGCCGCTTATGATATATTCCCCCCTATCACTATAGATTATATCACCGTGAGTCATGGGCACCAATCCATTTTCTAGATCCTCAATAATATAATCCAACTTGGAGATCGACTGGCACTTCTTCCTACACAGAACATGGCCTGGGTAGAGGGTGACTGGTAGCCCGTGCTCCAGCAGTATATCCATAACCTTAACTGCGAGCTTTAGCATGATGTATTGGACCATTGAGACATCTCTTTGATCCAGTACGCCTTTTCGACTCCTTCGCTCAAAAACCGCCTGGTGTCCAAAGCTTCCTCCACCGTGAACTAGCACCATACGACCGCCTGCTTCGTAGTATGATCTGAGTATCTTGGAAATCCTAACTAGTGCTTCCTCGTTTACACTGTAAGGCTTATCCTTAAAAGTTATAGCACTTCCTCCAAGTTTTATGACGATAGGCTCCACCAGCTTCTTTCTCGATAGCAATACGGTTTCACCAACAGTATGTATCAAACTCGCCTGGTAGGCCCGGTACATTTATGCAGTTTGGAGGGGGGTAATCAATGTCCCATATTGATGCTATTAAACCATTCTGGAGTTTGCCGAGAGTCTCAGCTATCGCAACTACGTTTCCCTCTTCCCTTAACTTCACCGCCGCCTCTAGCGTCATTACTCCTACCATACGCACTAGGGAGTTGTACACATCTCCCCCTAGGGCTTCTCTGGTGAGTTTCTGGGTTGTTGCCTCGATTGTAGATTTATAGGAGAGATCTCCCTCGAAGGTAGTCTCTATCTTAGCAAACTCCTCGTCGTTTCTAAAGACTACGGGTGTCCCTGTTAGTGTGGAGTACCGTGTGGAATCTATCACGTAGGTCCATCCTGATGGCTTCTCTATGGGATCTGCATAACGCGCTATTTCTAGTATCTCCCAGGTGTCTAGCGTCTCACTGTGGTACTTTGCTAGTGCGTGTACTATCAGAGTGGTGGCTAGAGAATATGCTGATAGCCTAGATAACGCGTTTCTACTATTAATATTAATTTGTAAACATTTATTTGATGTAATTTCTTCCAGGTTAGCTATAAACCCGGATAACAGGTACGCTACATTATCGTCGGCGACGCCTATCTTATGCCTCGGACTACTACACTCACCCACTGCAATGTCTACCCTAGTTCTACCTATTGGTATCGATAGAAAGGGGTTCTCCGAATTAGCTAGGGGGACGCCGATCAACGCAATAGAAGCACTAGCTTCTAGACTATATGTCTTCAACAGCTTCACCTAGTTGCTTAACTAGAGAGCGGGACTTTGATCGAAGCGTAGCCGACAACCCAGTCCTTCTCGCCAGTGACATCGCCAGAGGTAGCATGCTTCAGCAATACCGGCTTTGCAGCGTTTGAATGGAGCGCGTAATTTATGAGTGCCGCTGTCGGAGCCGGCCCGCACATTGTTATGTTATACTCCTCTATGACCCTATATAACCCCGCGTCGTCTAGGTTCAGGATAGCGTTTATCGCTAGTTCATCTTTCCTTAGGGTGACGTCATGCGGCTCGTAGTGGTTGAAGTCTGTGCTCGCTATAAAGACTATATCGACGCCGTTCTCAGCCCGGATTCTTGCTAGTGCCTTCCCTAAATCCCGGGCGACATCAAGTGTTTGTATGTAGATTGTTATCGGGACTATTGGAACTTCACCGCCGTAAACATACTGTATAAATGGAACCTGGACTTCTACGCTGTGCTCGTACACATGGGCTTCGTTATCAAACGAATAATATTGCGTGTATTCCACAATCAACTTCCCGATATCATTGTCGACAGGTATGGTGCCTAGCGGAGTCTCCCATGCATCGCCTCTATAGACCGCAGCTCCCAAACCTATACCGTTATGATTCGGACCTGCTATCACAATAGCCTCGGGCTTCCTCCTCGTCGATAAGTCTAGATAGGCGTGAGCCGCGACAGGACCGCTATACATGTAGCCCGCATGGGGTACCACATAGCCGATCGAGTGTACAACGTCTCCACTAGGCTTTTCTGGCAGCCTACCGGGGCCTATAGGGTGTAGAAACGAGTCTTTGATCGACTTAATCAATGACTCCTTGCTTGCTGGATAGAACGTTCCCGCGTGCATAGGCTTCCTAATCGTCAAACTCCCCATCTCGCGCTCCACCGGGTATATAATAGGAAGCTGGCTAGAGGAAAATAAGGGAGACTCGGGGGGCTACCTGCGTATCCTACTGGCCATGAAGGCCTCATAGTCTACATCTAAGGAATCTGTGGGGCCTAGCTCGCCCCTGTTTCTAAGGATCTCCCTAGTTAGAATCCAGTATAATAGTGCCAGGCTCCTTCTTCCTTTGTTGTTGGCTGGTATGATCAGGTCGAGGTTCTCAATCCTGTTGTCCGTGTCTGCAAACGCAACAACCGGTACTCCTATCTTTGACGCTTCAACTACCGCTTGCTTATCGGTTCTAGGATCAGTTACTAAGACCACGTCCGGCTCCATGTAGTATTCGAGGTAAGGGTTGGTGAATATCCCTGGCACCACTCTTCCCGTTATCGCCTTACATCCTACTCTTTCACACATCATCCTAGCTGGTTTCTGCCCGTATAGACGTACTGATACAACGGCTATCTTCTCTGGAGGGAACTTAGCTAGGAAGTTAGCTGCAATCCTAAGCCTCTCATCTATTTTGGCGACGTCCAGTAGGTAGAAGCCGTCGGGCAGTATCTTGTACGTGAATCTCTTCATGTATTTCGTACAGATCTGTGTGCCGAACACGACCCCGGCTTTACGGTACAGGTCCGCCGGGACCAGTAACTCCTTCGCTGTCGAGGCGCTCATACCCCACCACCAACTCCTCTTACCGGGACCGAGTAGAGTTTAACTCTGAGCTCCCTCGTACGAGGCGAGTCAAACAAAGCAACCTTGTCTATGAAGGATACCGCCGTAAATAACATCCTCCTGCAACAGTATCTCTTCACGCCTAACTCGTCTAAAACCTTCTCGGGATCCTCGCCCGAGGCAACCCTCTCTACAAAGGGCTGCCAGAGATGACCTAGCGGTGCCCCGCATGTGAAACATCTTAATGGCTGTAACATGGCTGATCACCTGTAGGATTTCTGCCATCTCCTTCTAGCACTATATCTCATGTATTTCTCTGGTTCAGTCCGCCTTGGATCGCCAGCCAGCATTGCTCTATCATGCTCCTCGAAGATCTGCCTCAATTTCTCGTTGAGCTTATTCAATCTCTCGCATTCCTCTCCTATCTCTCCCTCGCATTTGAAATACTCTAGAAGGCCCCTAGCTATAGCTGTTCTGACGGCATCGGCTTGCCCCATGAAACCGCCTCCCTCAACACTGACCCTTATGTCAACCAGGGATCTTATCCCTCTACCCGCTAGGAGCAAGGGCTCCAGCATCTTGGCCCTAGCCAGTTCCGGGGTTACAAACTCGATCGGGACGTTGTTTATCCAAACTCTCCCTTTGCCGGGCCTGATTATAGCCCTGGCGATAGCCCTCTTCCTCTTCCCCGTTGATACGACTATCTTGCCCTTCAATCCGCTTCACCCTTCCAGCCCAGCTCCTTTGCTATTCTACCCAGCTCCACATACCATCTGGATAGTCTGGCGGAGCTGGCTTCCTTAAACCTGACTAGCTCCCTGGACTTTAAATCCTCTGGAACCCCGACGTATGCTCTCAACCGTTTTAAGGCTTCTCTACCGCGCTTGTTATGCTTTGGTAGCATCCCCCAGACTGTGTCTTTAAAGAGGTTTACAGGAGATCTGGGCCTCTTGGGCCTTAGCCGGTGTGCGTGGTGGCTTCGTACAGAGAGTATTGTCCTCTTATACGCCTTGATTACCTCGCTGGGCCTTCCACTGACTACAACCTTCTCTACGTTCACAACTATGACCTTGTTCCCCTCTAGGAGTTTCTTGGCAACTATACTGGCTAGTCTACCCAGTATGTGACCCGATCCGTCGATCACTATCTCCTTTTTCTCAACTGCCTTCTCCACGATAACCACACCCCTACGTTATAATCCTAATATTTGAAGCCTTCCTGTTCTCTTTTAACAGGTCTTTTATAGTTAAGGCTCTGGAGCCAGACGCCTTTATCTTCTCCAAGGCGGTCTCTGAGAAGGCAATCGCCGCGATCGTAACCTTCTTCTCCAAGAACCCGCCCCCTAGAACCTTCCCGGGGACGATGATTACTTCCCCTTCATTCGCATAACGGTTTATCTTAGACAGGTTCACCTCGGCTCTTCTACGTGTAGGCCTGGCTAGGAGCTCGGCTATAGAAGCCCATACCGGGGCGTTATCGGATTTCGCCGCTTTCTTTAGATCATCTATTAGCTTTCTTATAACTATATTGGTCGGCCCGGTCCTCTTCACGATGCCTCACCTTCCACCTCCTCTAGTCTTTCTATCAGTCTTCTCGCCCTTGCCTCTAGGGCTTTAACGGACTCTAAAACTATTCGCTCCGGTTTAAGGGCCCCGGTACTCTCTATTGTTAGAATAAGCCTCGACTCGTCGTACTCCACCTCTATTGCTCCAGAACAATCCGTGTCAGCGCAATACACGAGCCCGCTTGTGTTTATGTTCTCCATTATTTCGATAGTCCCTTCACCGCCCTCCTTTAACTTCTCGACTACCTCTGGATATGCTTCGAGGCACTTTAGGCACTTCTCTGAAGCTTTCTTCCCATTGAAACTGATCCTAGGCATGTATTGGAGCGTGGCCGCCGATGCAGGGCTCCACTTGGCATGCTCCTTGCCTCGTCCCAGTCGAGCATATGCTACGACATGCACCCTTTGCCCCGGTATCAGATATAGAAGTGGCGTCTCGGGATAAAGTATCCTTGTAAAATTAGAATTTACAGAGATCTCACTGGCTGTTACGAAACGGCCCTGCTTCTCTCCCTCGTCCACACCTGTATTGAGCACGAGCTTTACATAACACTTCTCGTCTTCCTCGTTAGAATCCTTGCACGCCTCGGGCGATCCTAGTTTGTCCAAGGCTTCGTCACTCTCAAACACAAGCATGCCTAGCCTGTGTGCCAGTATCTCGTCGAAGACACTGGAACTATTATCGTACACGTACACGAAGTCTACAGCCAGGGATGGCACGTCGGATAGAGATAACCTGCGTAGTGCATTAACTAAGACGACGGGGTACTCCGTGAAGAGTAGTTGTATCTCTTTGTCGCTATATTTAACGACGTTCACGCTCCTCTTCGAGTCTCGATTCACTACCTGCTACACCCCGTTAAAATAGAACATAGAGACTAGGAGGCTAGACCCTCCTGCCTCTCCTACCGCCTGGCCTCCTAGTGGTGTCGTGTGGAATGGGTGTTACGTCTTCGATCCTGCCGATAATGAACCCTGCTCGTGCGAGCGCTCTAATCGCAGCTTGAGCGCCCGGACCCGGAGTCTTTGGTCCATGGCCTCCCGGGGCCCTAACCTTAATGTGGACAGCTACAATACCTCTGGCCATAGCCTGTTGTGCGGCCCTGCTAGCTGCTATCATGGCTGCATAAGGCGATGGCTTCTCCCTGTCGGCCCTAACAACCATCCCACCGGATACTCTGGCTACCGTTTCAGCTCCAGTTAAGTCTGTGATATGAACTATTGTATTGTTGAAGCTACTATAGATGTGGGCGACGCCCCATTTCAACTCCCTCATAGGGAACGCCATGCCTAGTCACACCCCCTACTTTTCCTCTTCTACCTTCTCTTTAAAGGGGCTCCCCGGCGTGTAGTCGACTAGAGCCTCCTCATCTCTTCCAACCAGGTAGCCTGGAGACGTCACTCTCCTACCGCCTATGGATATGTGGCCGTGGACTATTAGTTGACGAGCCTGGTATATTGTCCTAGCTAGACCCTTCTTGTACACTATAGTCTGGAGCCTCCTCTCCAACACGTCCGCAGCGGTGAGGCCAAGAATATCGTCGAGCGCGGCATCTTTCTCAACTAAGCCCATAGCATAGAGCCTATCCAGCAACGCTCTCATCTGGTCTCTTCTAATGTCCTCTGGCAGGGCTAGTAGTTGACGGGCTCTATGCCTTAGTTTACGGGCCAGAGTGCCAGCGATCCACAGCTCCTTCTTGTTCTTCAACCCGTATTTTCCTACGAGCTCGATTTCAGCCAACAGCCTATCCTTAATCCAAGGGTGCTTCGGGCCTATCCATTTCTTCCTAGGCTTTCTAGGGTCGCCCATAGCCTACACCATCCCCCTTTTACCTCTTCTTTCTGACGCCAACAGTCATACCCAACCTGCCAGTTGTCCCTGTTCTCTGGCCCCTGACCTTTAATCCTAGCCTGTGCCTCACGCCCCTCCAGCTGCCGATCCTTATCTCTCTTTCGATATCCCTACGTGCATGGAAAATGAGGTCTGGACCTATTAGATGGGTATCCATACCTGTCTCGTAATCCTTCCTTCTATTATACAGCCAACTAGGTAGGCCAAGTTTCGCCAGGTCTTTAACCACGTCTTCTATCTTTTTCACCTCCTCATCCGTCAAGAACCCTGTCCTCATATGGGGGTCTAGACCCAGGAAGCGGATTATCGCTAAGGCCGTCGTATAACCGATACCTTTAATCTCGGAGAGACCGTAAGGAAGCTTGAGTTTCCCGTCGATATCGGTGCCCGCTATCCTGACTATGTATCTGAACTGCCTACCCTCTAGAGCCACTCCTTACTTCACCTTTCTCCATACCTATAGCTACCTTGAATGGGGAGCGTTAGTGGAGGTATAAAATGTGTTGGGGCCCTAGACCCCGGCCTTAGCCCTTAGCTCCTTTACACTCTCGACGATCTCCTTTACGAGAGCCTCCGCTTCTCCCGGGTCTATTATAGCTGCTGAGGCTGCCTGGACCTCTATCCCGGCTGCTTCTCCGAGTTTCTTCTTGCTTGGCACGTATACGTATGGAATCTTCTTCTCGTCACATAGTATTGGCAGGTGAGCGACTATCTCTGGGGGGTCTACGTCTTCGGCTATTATTACTAGCTTCGCAATGCCTCTCTCGCAGGCTTTAGTTGTTTCGTTGGTACCCTTCTTTATCTTGCCAGTCGTCCTGGCCTTTTCGACAGCCTCATACACCTTTAGAGCTAGATCCTCTGGGACCTCGAACTTCACGTAAAACGGCTTACTCATCCTTCATCCTCCTCCCCTTTCGTGGGTCGTCTCGGGTCCAAGATGCTGGATCTAAGGGTATTTAAATTATCCTAGGCATTATATCAGTGGGACACGAGGGGAATAACTATGGGATGCTTGGACAACCTAGGTCCTGGCGACAAGGCTCCTGATATAGTGAATGCGGTAATCGAAATACCTATGGGTAGCAGCGTAAAATACGAGTTCGACAAGGATAATTGCCTCGTCAAAGTTGATAGATTCCTCTATACGAGCATGGTATATCCCTTCAACTATGGATTCGTGCCCGGAACCCTAGAGGAAGACGGGGACCCGGTTGATATACTTGTGATCAGCAGAGAACCGGTCGTGCCCGGTAGCTTAATCGAGGTGGTCCCAATAGCTCTACTGGTTATGGAGGATGAAGAGGGAATCGATAATAAGGTAGTTGCTGTACCTAAAGCTAAGCTAGACCCCCTCTACGCATCGTATAAGGACGTAGATGACATACCTCAACATCTAAAAGATAAAATAAAGCATTTCTTCGAGCATTATAAAGAGCTTGAACCCGGGAAGTGGGTCAAGGTAAGGGATTGGAAGAGTGCCCAGACAGCTCGCGAGAGGATAAACGAGGCTATAGAGCGGTACAAGAAGAAGGGATAGCAGTGATGAAATCCGCACTCCAGAGATATAGGGCGAGAGCAGTTGCAACCATATTAACATCATTAATATTTATATTATTTTTATATTTACCCTTAATCTCCCATTCTATGACTAATCCACAAACCCTCGAAATATACTATTCGGTTCACATAACACCCATACCACCTGGTACAAGCCTATCACTAAACGATGAAGGGCGCGTATACGCTATCGCCCTTGGACACGGATACACGTTGTTAATGCAACTTACAGGGGAAGGCAACATAAGGTTCCCCGAGTTCTTTCCAGGTAACTCTTATGCGTCCAGTTCCATTAAGATAATGGTAAAAAGTATCTTCAAGGAACTAACAACTAAAATAGATTTAGAGTATGCCGAGAAATCTCGGGGCCTCAATATCTATTATCTTAATAAAGCAGATGATAACAAATTGTATGTTTGTAAGTCGCCACTAGTCGCCAAAGGGGGAAATTTCGAGGTTGCATTCAATGAATACTCGATACCGCTCAAGTCCATTGTTGAACTCGATACCGACAATGACGGACTAGCTGATATAGCAGTAATCTTCGATATCCTGTACTCTAACGCTTCCATATGCGGGTACAACACGCTCGCCGGCGCAAAAGCTTACATTCCGCTCGCCGGCGCGATTATTATAGGAATAGCCTCAATAGCCGGTTTCAAGCGCTTTAGATGATGTATCAAACACGAGCTCCCCAGATAATGCGAACAAGCGGGGTCGCTGTGAGATGAGCGAAGAGGAACTTAACTTCAAGTATGCTAGGGTAAGAAGGAACGGGGCAATACTGCTTGGCAGAAACGTTGTAGCCGACGGATTCGATACAAGGCTAGTTAGGGTTGTAACACACGCGCATAGAGACCATACGAAAGCCCTAGCCTCAAGCAATAGGACGAGCATCTACATAATAGCGACTCCCATTACATTTGAATTCCTCAAAATATTAGGATACAATATAAACGATGATAAGAAGCTACCCCTCAAGTACGGAAAACCAGTCACGATCGAGGAGGAGACAATTAGGCTTGAGCGGGCCAGGCATATAGCTGGAAGCGCACAAGTAGTTGTGGAATCAAGGAGTTATAGAGTAGGTTATACCGGAGATTTCAAGATGCCGGGGACAAAACCTCTCAAGGACCTTGACGCCCTGGTCATCGACGCGACCTATGGAAGCCCCCGATACCAGAGACGCTGGAGCGATTGGGAAGCGCTAGACGCGTTGATATCGCTGATCGACGATAAAATACGCCATGGGCCAGTATGGATATATGGATTCAACGGGAAACTCCAAGAGATAATGTTAGAGCTACGGCGTAGAGGAATCGAGTATCCATTCCTAGCCGAACCCCTCGCCTTAGAAATGGCCAAGATATCCTCAGCAGAATATAGAGTGCCTTTAGGCGATATACGGCCCTATACAGGAGGGATTGTAGATGAGAGTGCCTTGGTCTTTGTCCACGAATCTAAGAGAAACGGTAAGATGAGGCTACCTGGAGTACACGTGAGGCTGACTGGATGGGAGGTTAGATCGATGATAAGACAGATCTCACCTAACCACTACAATGTATCCTTCAGCGATCATGCAACCTTCAGAGAGATTATTGAGTATGTAGTCGAGGCTAGCCCAAAAATAGTTATTGTTGATGCATATAGGGGAAGGGATTCATGGTATACGGCTAGATACATCGAGAGAAGGCTAGGGATACGGGCAACTTACATGCCGGTGAGGCCGCGTTGAATGCATATACTCCTGGAATCGACTCTGAAGGATACGATGTCCGGCTTACCAGAGCGCTAATCAGCCATTTAAACTCGCCGTTAATGGCATTAGGTCCACTATTGATGACCCTCTCGATGGTCCTAGCGTTGGTATCGGAGATAGGAGAAGGGACCGTGAACCTCATTCTGGTTCCTCTTACGGTATCCCTGGGATTAATCGGAGGTTACCTTAATCTTCACTCGATCCTAGTACTCTTTAGAACACACGACTTGATCCTGGGGCGTAGGCCAAACACTATTAGATACATCGGCGTCGCAGTCCTTTATACCGCCACCTATTATCTACTTGTCGGGTCTTTCTTAACTAAAAGACTCGTGGTAGATGCGTGGAAAGACGCGGCTAGAGGGCAGATAGGTAATCACCGGTGCAAGGCTCCAGGACCGCTTGTGATTCTAGCAACCCTAGGCGCTATAGTCGGGTTCTTCGCTCGGTGCGTGGCCAACAAGCTGGCGTTACTCCTCGACTCTTTCATTAGAGATCATATCGCTGCTCATGAAGGTCCTAAAGGCTTCAGCCCCGAGGCTAATCAGCGGGAGTAGAATATTCGGTGCTCTAATCCTTCTATCCAAGATAGCCCTCCATGTACTACCGCATTCTTGACAAACCATTAAGCCTATCCGCCTCTGCCTGTTTGTGAAGACGCCTATCGATATCGGATTATCGTTTCCACACCAGGGGCAACGGGGCCTGTCTTTGGAGATTCTCCATTCATAGCCGCAGAACGGGCAGACCATGTGATAACCCTTTTCCCTGACCACCATCGTATGACTTTCCGCTCCGCACACTGGACAGTAGGGTGTCAACTTCTCCTCGATTTCCATTGCTAGTCTTTGCTCGGCTATGCATCTAGCCAGGGACTGGATTATTATCGCCGCTACCATGGCCTCTCCGGATTCTACTTCTCCATTTAGGAACATCTTGGTGGCCTTTTCTAAGTCTATACTGGTCGGGAAATCTATGTTCTCGTCTCTAATTAACTCGTTGACTATTTCCACTAATTTATCATGTATTTGATCTTTTTCTAGTAAACGCCTCACACCGTCATTTAAACCGGCTCTTGGATCGCAGAGACCCTCATTAGCCAATGCACTCTGAAGCTTAAGCTCTATTCTCTCGATAGCAACGGCCCTTTCCTGATCCACTCTTCCTCCGTGAAGTAAGTGGAGGTACTTGTCCAACGCCGTCTCGAACTCTCTTAGTTTTTCTTCGATAGCTCTATCTCCAGAGTCCATAGCTATTCTAGCCCTCTTCCGCGGCTGTTATCAAAGCGTCTTTAATCCATTTATATCCCTGCCATATATTGTGGGGCATTGCGACTATCCTTATTCCATTCCCGAGACAGGAATAAACCCTATATCCCTTGTCTTCCAGATATTTTCTTATTTTATCTATATATTTATGTTTGATGCACTTGATTGGTGCAGGGCCTCCTACCGAGTCGAACCCGACCCGGCTAAGATCTCTGACAATATCATTGATAACAGAGTTGAGGTCACGAGCTAACCCTGAGGGACCCTCTGGCCACTCCTCCATAACTATCCTGAGAGCCACACTAGACGCAAAAACACTACACCCGGGCCTAGTCCCAAGTATCCCAAACTGTCTTTTCCCCGGGAGATAGGGTGATTCGAACCATAGATCCTCAATGACTTCCTCGCTGAACGCAAAGAGCACGCCAGCAGGGGGAGGAGACTCTGGGATCTTATGTAGATCTACCGCGAACGTGGCCATGAACTCGTCAAGATGGAGATCTTTTCTTAAGACGAATCTTGCTATGGAGCCAAAGTATGCCGCGTCTATGTGGATTGCTGATCCCTTCTCTCTCACTCTATCGTAAATTATATCGACGTCGTCAACAAAACCTGTCTCAGTTTTTCCCATAGTAGCGACAACCACGTCGCTGGGATCAACATTATCGATTATCTCCTCTATACTGTATTCCCTGTAATCCATTCCAAGTATGTAGGCTGCCTTGGAAACAGAGTAGTGAGAGCCCTTGGTAGCTATTACCCTTCTTTTACCCCTCCTCCTCCAATACATTAGCGCTAAGAGATTGGACTCCGTCGCCCCGCTTGTCAGGAAGCCTGGATAGACTCTAGAGAAAACTATCCTGGAGAAACGCTCTAGGACATCGCCTAGTTCGCGCTCAAGTAAAGGGTAGGACTCGGTATCACCTAGGTTAGTATGGCTCCATCTAGAACACGCCTCTCTAGCGGGCCACGGCGGGTCCGGTATCATACCGCCTATTACCTTTCGAGACCCCACGGGTTATATTCCACCCCTACCTTCTGCTCTACTGTGAACTACAATTACACCTGTAAGGATGTAAGGCAATAGATAAAAAGAGTTTAGAATTGATTAGCTTAGACTTGTTACGTAATAGGGAGCTATGAATCCCAACGCCAGGGTTGCGAGAGCAGCGATTAGAATAGCTGCGACTACATGCCATCTGGGAGTCACTTCCGTCGGCTCCGACGCGACAAGTTCTCTTATAGCCCTTACGTAGTAGGCCGAGCTTATAGCACTGTTAATTAATGCTATAGCCACTAGTATTATTGAGTAAGACGAAGCAGCGTAGAACAGGTAGAACTTGCCCCAGAAGCCTAGTAGGGGTGGCAGGCCGAGCAGGCTTAGCAATAATATCGCGGTCGAAGCAGCGGCTAGCTTGTCTTTTGATAAGAGGCCTCTCAGCTTGTCTAGGCTCTTCTCGTCGACATTCAGCGGGAATAGAGCTGCTTTAGCCACTCCGTAGGCGGTTGCGTGGATCACTATAGCCGCTAGGGCTAGGCTTACGTTCGTGCTCCCGGTACCTGCAAGGTAGGCCAGTGCGGTGAGGCCCACCAGTATGTAGCCGACCTGAGCGATGCTACTGTAAGCTAGTAATTTCTGGAGATTCCTTGTAGTTAAAGCCGCTATGTTTCCGTAAGTCATTGTCAGCACGGCTAGAGCTGCTAGTATGAGGGCTATATTCCCTGAAACTAGCGGGTTTAGGGATGAGTTGAGTATAACCCTAGCCACTAGTCCTATGAATGCTATCTTGATCATTCCGGTAACGATGCTAACCATATAGCCGTTGCCGTTGGAGTATACGCTTGGTAGCCACCAGTGGAATGGTACTATCCCTATCTTGAAGCCTAGAGCTACAATCGCCGTGATTAGAACTAGAGCACTGAACTTATCTAGCGTCAGGCTTGTTATGGTGAACCCCATCTTGCCGGCTTGCGAAGAGAGTACGTATTCTCCTCCTACCCATATTGCTAGGAATAAGGTGGCTATGGCCCCGATGAATATGTATTGGACTGCTGCACCTCTACTGGCCTTGTCCGCTGGTAGAGCCAGCATGACGTAGCTTATAATGGATACGAGTAGCCAGGTTGCCAGGACCATGAGTGCGTCGGCGGCGCCGAGCAGGAAGAATGTTCCGAATAGTGCCAGTGGTAGTAAGCTATAGTAGGCGGGGCTGCTCTCCCAGTAGGCTGGTTCCTTGTTCGCTGATAGAAGGGATATGGCGGCGGTTAGCGCTATCGAATTCAGCAATAATGCGGTGAATTTATCGTGCTGGATTACGCCGCCATAGAGGTTTAGCGGTGTGCTAGTGTATGTCGCTATGGCCACTAATGCGAATATGAATACCGCTAGCCAGGTTAGAGCGTGTACTAGTTTGCTCGTTCGTGAAGTTGCCATGGATGCGAGTGGTATGATTAGAGCTATTGCGAGGATGCTGTAGAGCCCAGCTTCAATATACGTAACTGTTGAGACCATACACTATCACCCCCATGCGAGGTATACGAAGAGTAGGATTAGCGCGGCGAAGTAAACGTAGAGCATCATGTAATAGTTCGTCTTTCCCCGGTGGAGGGCTCTTAACGCTGAGGCGCCTAGTATGAATAGGACTGGTATCGCGTAATGGTAGAGCATGTCTATGCCGAAGTCCACTACTCCGAGTAGATATGCTAGCGCAGAGAACCCTCCAACGATCACTATATAGTATATCGAGTTGATATACCATCTGTCGTATAGGAAGTCGTGTAGGATCCTAGCCCATCCGGCCTCGGCTATCAGCCTGCGGAAGTCGACCTTCAGCGGTACATAGAGCGCCCATACAATGATGATTGATGCGAATACTAGGCTCAGCACTGTGAGTACTCCCGTGGTTATGTGGAGCGAGAGCTGAATGCTCTCTTCTACACTCAACGTCTCGCCTATAGCCTTGGCTATAGCTCCTCCAGTCCCGGTCCAGTATAGGCCTAGTATCAAGCTCGTTACGGCGAGTATCGTGTACGGCCATAACATGAGTCCGGGGGCCTCGTGTGGTTCATGGCCCTCATGCTTCTCATACGGTTCCAGGTGGAATACCCTCAGCACCATCCTGAAAGTATATGCCGCCGTCAGGGCCGCTGTCACGACTCCAAGCGTGTAGCCCCATCCAAATCCTGCCTCCTCCGCTGTTTTCAGCACTAGTTCCTTTGAGAAGAAGCCACTGAGCGGTGGTATGCCCATTAAGCTTAGACCTGCTAGCCATATTGCTATGGCCGTGATCTTCATGTACTTGGCATACTTGCCCATCGGGTCGATAAACCTGCTGTGGGCAACGTGGATAAGCCAGCCAGCGATGAGGAACAGAGCTGCCTTGAAGACGGCGTGACTTACTAGGTGGGATAAGCCAGCCGAGATACCTAGTGCTAGGCCCTCATAGCCCTTGTCTAGTAGTAGTCCTGCTGCGGCTGCCCCTAGAAACATGTATCCTAGCTGGCTTGCTGTAGAGTAGGCTAGGATTAGTTTTAGCTCGTTGGAAACTAGCGCCATTGTAGCCATCATGAATGCAGTTACTGCTCCCAGGCCCGCCATTAGCAGGAAGTATTCCTTGGCGGCCTCTACAGCCGCCGGATTAGCCCCAAGCAAAGCATAGGCTCCTGCGAAGAATATTGGGACGAAGCGGAGCATGAAGTAGACGCCGGCCTTTACCATCGTGGCAGCGTGGATCAGTGCTGAGACTGGCGTGGGGCCTGTCATGGCGGTTACAAGCCATTCGTGGAACGGGAACTGGGCGCTTTTAGCCAGTGCTCCGAGGCTGAAGGTGACTAGGACTGGGACGAGTATACCCTTCGTGGCAAGATATCCCATCCAGGAACTCGCAGAGGCGGCTAGTTCCGGTATATTGAATGTTCCTGTGAGCAGGAAGAGGACGGCCATTCCGATTAGGAGTCCTATGTCTCCTATCCTCGTGAAGAGGATTGCTCTTACGCCGCTGTGGCTGGGCTCGAAGTACATTGGCTGGCCTAGGGCCTTCCTGCCGGGCACTCCAACCCAGTACTCCTCTTCGTCTGTGTACCAGTGGCCTATTAGCGCGTAGCTGGCTAGTCCTGTGCCTTCCCATCCGATGAACATTAGGACTAGGTTGTCTGCGGTTACTAGTAGTAGCATGCTGGCTACGAAGAAGGTGAAGAAGAAGAAGTATCTCTGGACGCCCCAGTCTCCTTCCATGTACTTCACACTATAGATTGCTATGAGCAGGCTCAGCCATGACACGACTAGGGACATGATCACGCCTAAACCGTCTAGGTAGGTTCCGAGCGTTATGTTGAGCCATGGAACCCATGTTGTTGTCGATAAGCTGTAGATGGGTCCCTCGGCATAGAACTTCTGTGCGGCCATGGTGGCGATGATCGCTGACACTGCTATGCTAAGTACGCTGCCCCAGCCGTATATCTTCTCGTTCTTCACCCCGGCTAGGTATAGTAGTGCTAGTATGAGGGCTCCCAGGTATGGGAACATCCAGATCAGAGACCAGGGGATTAATCCGGTAACCGCTACCGAAGCCTCCATCCCGTATCACCTCAATAAAGCCGCAATCATCTCAGAGGCTGGTTTAAGCGAGTCCATCACAGGTGATATCGCTACGAAGTAGAAGACCCCGATTATGGCTATCAAGAGTACTATCGCTTTGAAACCGTCTAAGACCTCGATTCCAGGCTTGACCCCCATGTTCTTAACGTACTCCTTGAATTGTCCGTAGAATATCCTCCTCATCGTTATGAAGGCATAGGCCGCGCTAATTCCGAATGCCACGATTAAGGCTGCAACTAGTAGTATAAAGAGGCCATACGATGATGTAGCATACGTCTTAACGACTCCTATTGTTATTAGGACTTCGCTCCACATACCCAGGGCCGGCGGCATTCCTACCAGGTGCATGAATCCCAGTAGGGCCGCGGCTGCAGTTAGCGGATAGGCCCTTGCAAGTCCTCCCATCTTCGTAATATCTCTTAGCCCGTGAAGTTCTGTGATGAAGACGCCAGCTGTCATGAAGAGGACTGCCTTGCCGAAGGCGTGACTCAAGTAGTGTAGCATTGCGCCTCCAATACCATATGATGTCAGAGTAGCTATTCCAAGCAGGAGATACCCCATCTGGCTGACGCTTGAGTATGCTAGGAGCCTCTTGAAGTCGGTCTGCCTCAGAGCTACTAGACCACCGTAGATTATCGTCACCAGGCCCAGTATGACTAGAAAGTCTCTAGCCTCAACGAATACGTCTGGGAACAACGGTATCGCGAAGCGGGCTAGCGCATAACCCGCGATACCGATCAGGTTAGGCGACAAGAGAGCCGATATCGGAGTCGGAGCCTCTGCGTGCGCGTAGGGAAGCCACATGTGGACTCCGAAAACCGCCATCTTGATGAAGAGCCCTATTATTACCAGCGCCGCTGCTATTTTTGCACCAGTTGCTAGCACTGTATACGCGGGGGCCGCATAGGCTATCCCAGCTTGGCTTATTTTTACGACGTCGAATGAACCCGCATTGATTCCATAATACAGTACACCTACTAGGAATAGCGCGCCTGCGACGTGGGTCCAGATGAAGTAGAGTAGCGAGATTTTTCTCCGGTCCCCGTAACCGTAGTATGCGATTAGAAGGAATGAAGAGACTAGCGAAAGTTCGAGGAATATGAAGAACTCGATTAGGTTTGTTGCTAGGGCCATTCCCAGCATTGAAGCAGCGAATAGGTCGTAGAGGAAGAAGTACGATCCTATGCCGGGTGGGGACTCGCCCTCATGCCTCATTTCGGCTATCCGGGTTGTCATGTACTTGATACTGTATAGGGCTACCAGGCCCGTTACAATGCTTATTCCTATAACGACCGGAGCCGATAATCCGTCAACCATCATCCGGAACTCTCCTATGCCATGACTCGAAAGGTCTATCTTGTAGGGATCCACTACTCCTTCTTTGATCGAGCCCGCTAACAGGTATGCAAATGTTGCTACACCGGATAGCAGTAGTGTGATTGCGCTAAGCCATGCGTTTAGCTTTGCGTTCTCCCTCTGGGTCAGTGCGATGAAGCCGACGAGCACGGGGAGGATGACTGAAAGCCACCATATAGGGAATCCAGCTTCCATCACTTACACCCCCTCTTCTTCCACCGCCGTGGAGTCTAGCTCCCTTGCTACACGGTAGAATGCCACGATGATCGACACGAGCACGATAACCTCTCCGGAGACGACGGATACTAGTAGAATTGCGAACGCAGTCGTGTAGGCTGGGTTTACTCCAGCGATCACTAAAATAACCAGTAGTATAGCATTGAATAGCACTTCTATGGATAACATCTGTCGTAGGAAGTTCCTCGACGAGGACATACCATAGACGGCTAGCCCGGCAATTACTGATGCCGTAACCACTGTAACACCCGCTGTCGCCGCGTCAACGAAACCCATACCCGATCACCCCCTCCGGGCTATTGAGATAGCCTCTACAAGCGTGGCTGCTAGTGCAACGAACAACAACACGAGTACTATACCGTAATCCGAGGCTAGGATCTCTGAAACCCTTGCAATCGATAAGTGCGTGGGCCTAGCGAACGCTTTGTAGAGCCCTGTTCCAGCCAGTAAGAGGAATAATGATATCGCGACGCTAGCCCCAGCGAAGGCACCGTATACTTCGTCCCTTTTCTCGTCTCCTCCGCCGCCTAGCATTGACACGCTCATGATTATGAACATAACAGCCGCTCCAACATACACGAGTACTAGGAACACGGCTACTAGCGTGTAGCCGAGCAGGGCTACCAATATAGCGTTCAATATGCCTAGTATAGCAAGTGAACCGCTTGCGTAGACTAGATCCTTGCCCCTAACAGTGTAGTAAGCAGCGAGTATCATGGAGGTACCGACTATAGCTGCGAAGAATGGTATGTACTCCTCCATCACCCTTCACCACCCTCCTTGTATGGGACCTTTATGAGGCCCTTCTCCTCGTCGACTATGAATCGGACCGGTACTCCCTCTTCCGCAGTCTTATACTCCGGCGGCTTGAGGAATGATTCCAGGTCTAGATCCATCTCGGCCATATTCTCGTATACAACGTCGTGGTAGGGCACATGGTACAATGCCTCTGTCGGACATACATCGACACAGTAGCCGCAGAATATACACCTCTGGTAGTTGATTACGGGCCAGTTCTTAACCTTCTTCTTGTTTGGATCCTTAGGGTCCGGCTCTGGTATCCGGACCATTTTCATAGCGGCGGCAGGGCAGATCCTGGCGCAGCTAGCACAGTTTATACACTTCTCCTTGACTAGTACTATGAACCCCCTGTACCCTTGCCTCAACTTAGTGTATTCCTTCGGGTACACCAGCGTATAGCGTTTCGGGTCGAGGAAATACTTCACGCCGATCATGATTGCCTCTAGGTTCCCCTTGAAGGCATGGAATACCCCTCTAACGGGTTTCGTCTTCTGCACAGGCTTAGGCGGCATCTCCACTACACCCCCTCATCCGATCAACCCGATATAAGCCTCCCAGATACCCAGGCCGAAGCCTAGTATGGCTAGTGGGAAAAGCATCTTCCAGGCTAGATCGAGCGCTTGATCCAGCCTATACCTACCGTAAACTGATCTGAAGAAGCTAAATATCGCCATTAGGATGGTCGCCTTCACGATTATAACTATCGAGGGTAGCAGGTAGCCTGAGATAAAGCCCGGCCCTGGATGATATGGCAGCCACCCACCTAGGAATGCCAGTGTCACGAAGACAGAGTATACGAACCTTTTGATGTAGGCTGCACCCATGTTGATGCCATAGAGTAGCCCTGAGTACTCGGTGAAGGGTCCCGCTACCACTTCATGCTCACTTTCAGGGATTTCGAAGGGGAAGCCACTAGTCGACATTAGGACTCCTATGAAGGCTGCTAGGAATGCTAGTGGGTTCATTATTATGAACCACTTTCCGCCTACCTGGGCATTCACGATATCCACGAAATTGTACGACAAAACCATTGCTGATGTCGAGAGTATCGATAATATGACTATGAGTTCGTAGGCTGTTATCATATACGCCTCTCTTAAACCGCCAATTATCGAGAACTTATTGTTACTAGCCCAACCAGCTATCACTATGAATATCGCTGACACCGTCGATAAAGCTAGCGAGATCAACACGCTATACTCCATTGGTATGGGCCACCATTTGGGTATACTCGTGAAGGGCACGGCTACCAGGGGCACTATGCTTACAACGAGCGCCGTGAGCGGCGCCAGGAGGAACGCGGCTCTGTCCACGGTCTTAGGTATTATAATCTCCTGGAAGGCATACCTCATCAAGTCAGCGATCAACTGGAACGCGCCGCCTATCCTCGGCGAAACATGCAGGGGGCCGAAACGCCTCTGCACTCTTCCAGCCGTCTTCCTCTCGAACCAGAGTATTCCGATTACCACTGCCAGAGGAGCTATGAGCCCCAATACAATGAGTTGCCAGAGCGGGGGCCATGTTATTATTTCAATTATTATATCCACTATACCCATCTATACCCACCCCCTATCTATCCGCCTCGGGCGGGAAGTAGTCGATGCTACCATAGATTATGGGGAGATCCATGACTCTGTGGCCTGGCGCGATATACTTGAATACGAGCGCGTTCCTAGCAGAAGCTGAGTGTATCCGGATCCTGTAGGGTTTACTCCCGCCGTCGCTCTCCACATAATATGATATCTCGCCCCTGGCGGTCTCGGCCCTTGCATAAGCCTTGCCCTTTGGAACCTTCAACAATGCATAGAGGGGGACTAGCTTAGCCCTACCCTCGGCTTCAAACACCTTCTTGTAGAGTGGGGGAGCTGTTTTCCAGAACCTCTCGTGGAGGATCGGTTCTCTAGGATGCTTGTCGAGCCAGTCAGCGACCTGCTCCAGTATCCTTAGGCTCTGCTTTATCTCCTCGACCCTCTGCCATACCCTTGCCAGTGCATCCCCCTCCTGGAATACTGGGATCTCGAAGTCCAGCTCGTCATAGACCTCGTATGGAGCATTATAGCGGACATCGTAGAGGACCCCACTAGCCCTCAGGTTTGGCCCTGTTACTCCGATCTCTATGGCGAGATTCCTTGGAATGACGCCTACATCCTCGAGCCTTGCTCTAATTACGGGGTTGTCCACGAAGATCTTCCTATACTCCTCTAGTCTCTTCCTCATATACCGGATTGCCTTCCTGAGTTGGTCTGTGAACCCCGCTGGTATGTCTCTCCTGACTCCTCCGAATACGGGGTATGAGTGTGTGAGTCTTGCCCCCGTTAGCCAGTCTGCGAGCTCGATCCATACCTCTCTGTCGCCGAATGGCCACATGTACATGGTCGAGTGGCCTGTGAAGACGCCGAATATGCCGAAGCCGTAGAGGTATGCAGCTATCCTGTTTATCTCGCAGAGGAGTACCCTCAGGTATTTCGCCCGGAGGGGCGGGTCAACGCCTAGTAACTTCTCTACCGCCCTCACGTAGGGTTCCGTCACGTTGCACGCATCGTGTATTGCCATCCTCTCATATAGGGGTATGCCCTTTATCCACTCTCTCCCCTCTCCAAGCTTCTCCATGGTTCTATGCACGTATCCCATATCCGGGTCGGCTTCGACTATGACGTCGCCGTCGATCCTGATTATTATTCTCATGTGACCCGAGCCTGGGTGCTGTGGGCCTATAAACACCTCGTAGAGATTCTTTGAGAGCTTTCTGCTCCACGCTCCAGGAAGCTTGAGGTCGTTGAACCCTACAGAGCCCCTTGCAGAAACCATACCAGACACGTCATCCACCCCCTACTTCTTCTTAGGCGCTTTGAAGATGGGTTCCTCCTTCACTACGAAGTCCTTCCTCAAAGGTCTCTTCTCGGCGATGGGCGGAGCGAGGAGGAGTGGCCTCATATCGGGATGGCCCTCGAATACTATCCCGAAGCCCTCGTACACTTCCCTCTCCTGGAAGTCCGCAGTGGTCCATACATAGTAGAGTGAGGGAACGCTAGTCCTGTCCCTCGGGATACTGTATCCGATGCCGACGATGTATCTCGACAAGTCCGTGTTTCCATAGCTAGAGGCGTGGTAGAATATCTTAATCACGTTCTCCTTAGGGTAGTCGATGGCGGTTACATCCTTCACATGGTCAAAACCCATCTCCTTCATTCTTCTAGCTGCCTCGACAATGCTATCAACCGATACCTCTACATGAATCAAGTCCTTCCCTTCCTCGATGGAAACTATCATATCGCCGAGCTTCTCCTTTATCATAGCCACCAGTGCATCCTTATCCATGGCTAACCCCTCCACCAGAAACAGGGGTCCTCCTTCGGTTTAACGTACTCCTTGTCGGGCCTCCATCCCTCTTCTACGAACTTGCTGGCAACGCCCTTGCTTCTAATCTTCCTCTGGAGCTCTACTATTGCACGCGCAACAGCCTCCGGCCTAGGGGGACAGCCCGGGATGTATACGTCGACTGGTATGATCTCCCATGGCCTTACTATGTTATAGCTGTTATAGAATATACCGCCATCGATCGCACATGCACCCATTGCTATAGCAAACTTGGGCTGGGGCATTTGCTCCCAGACGACTCTAACAGCACAAGCCATCTTCTTAGAGACAGTACCCTCTACCAGGATCATGTTCGTCTGCCTAGCACCAACCCATGGTAGAGCTCCATGCTGCTCGTTATCGTATTTGGGGCTCCAGGCGGCGGCGAACTCACAGCCACAGCAGCTCGTCGTGAGGTGCACTGGCCATAACGAGAAGGCGGTTCCCCAATCGACTAGTTTTCCTAGTCTTAACTTGCCCAACAAGAGTTTCCTAGCGCTCTTAGCGGCTACATCCAGGTTTCCTACGTAGACCTTGCCCTCCTCCCTAGCCATGACCATGGTCACCCCTCAAGCATCCAGGATTCTACCCTCCTGGACTCTCTTATAGCGTAGGCGAGGAGTGGAGTGTATACAGCTAGAAGCACAATATACAGCCATAGCAGATTCCCCAGTATCCCCTTCGGAGCTGCTAGGAGTATACTGAAGATTACTACGGCGGGTTCTATAGCGAGGAATATGATTAGATAGCCCAGGTATTGCATTGAAACTTTGCCGCGGGCCTCTGATTTTGGAGGTGGATTGCCGGCTTCGAATCGTTCCAGCCTATACTTCTCTCTCTGTATTATGTCTGGCCTCGCTCTAGTTATTAGGTCTATCAAGAGTACAACGGCTGCGAGAAGCGCTATGAGAATTATCGGTAGTATCACTAGCCCGGTTGAGGCCTTTACCAGTGTATCCGTGAGGTATTCTAACATAGTTACCCACCGGTGGGGTTTATGCCCCCATAGATAGTCGGGAAGGGTCTGCATAATTATATATAGTAACTTATGTGGGGTAGTAGTATAACCTATACATGGCATTTAAAATAGGATGTAGTTGGCGGTGGGAGTACCGTGGAGTCCGGCGCCTAGAACCCTATTAGATCCGAGATCTTAGGCGGGCTCGGCGGTAGACCCTTCCTCTGTCTTATTTTCTTGATCAGCTCGGGGAGCAGGCTATCGGGGACCGGTGCCCATCTGCTAAACTCTGTGCCCCAGAAGGCCCGTCCTGCAGTAGCGCTCCTAAGCTCTGCAGCTAGATCGAAGCTCTCAGCCACTGGGACCTCTGCTATCACCCTAGCTGCCAAACCCATACTCTGTACCTCCAGGATACGGCCCCTCTTCCTCGACACTACCGCGGCTATAGCACTGACGTACTCCATAGGAGTCCTTATGTCGAGTTTCTGCAGAGGCTCCAGTAGGGTCGGGCTTCCATCTAGTATGCCCGCCCAGATCGCATTCCTCACAGCGGGGTAGATCTGTCCAGGTCCCCTGTGTACCGGGTCCTCGTGTATGACCGCGTCGTGTAGTACGACTTTTATCCCCCTGACGGGCTCCGCCGCCAGCGGGCCCTCCTTTACGGCTAGTCGGAACGCCGCGAGTATGGTGTCCATTACTTCCCTCAGATGCTGTACTCCCGTGGTCTTGTCTACAAATATGTTTAATCCCTCATCGATAGCCCAGATCTTTCTGGCCTCGTCGTAGTCCCACCCGGCCTTGTCTCTTAGAATCCTAGCCCTTTCACGCGGATCCATGTTCTCGGAGATCACGCCTTTTTGTATGAGCTCTAGCGTCTCCTCGTTCAATGGGACCACGCTTATGTAGAACTTGTTGTGTTTGTTGGGGCTCTTGCCCTCGAACACCTGTGACTCTTTTCTGGCGGTTTCACGGTACACCACTATGGGCGGGCTGGCTTTCACCTCCAATCCGTATCTCTCCTTCAGGAAGGTTAGGGCGATCTCTAGGTGTAGCGGCCCCATACCGGATATCAGGTACTCTCCAGTCTCCTCGTTTATCTTAACGACGAGATTGGGGTCCTCTATGGTTAGCTTCCTAAGCGCCTCTATAAGCTTCGGCAGGTCCTGGACCTTCGTCGGCTCCACCGCTATAGTGACTACTGGCTCGCTTACATAGTGTAGTTGCTCGAACGGCGCGGCCTCGTCGAGCTTACTCGTGTCTACTACTGTTTCGCCGGCCCTCACGTCTTCCAAGCCCATAACAGCGCCTATGTTGCCCGCCGGTATCCTCTTTGTAACCTCCCTGAAGGGCCCCATGTAGAGGCTTACCTGGAGTATTCTCGCCTTCTTGTTAGCGGTTAGCAGGTAGACTTCCCTGCCGGGCTCTAGTACTCCGGAGAATACCCTGCCTGTGGCTACGAGGCCCGTCTTCTCGACCCTCACGTCATTGACAAAGAACACTAGTGGACCGTTTGGATCGGCGTTGACCATAGCCTTCCCGAGTTCCGTGTCGAGGTTCCCCTTCCATATCTTGGGGATCCTGTACCTCTGGGCTTCTCTGGGGTTCGGTACGAATCTAACTACCATATCCAGGACTGACTCGTGAACGGGCATTAGCTTAGCTAGCTGTGCTATCTCTTTCTTATCTCCGGTTTCATAGGCTTTGATTATCTCCTTAAAGGTGATGCCCTTCTTGGCCACCATAGGTATGCTTATACCCCACCTGTCCTTTGCGCTTCCGAAAGCCACAGTGCCCTCCTGGGGGTTTAGCTTCCATTTCTTCCGGAACTCGGGCTCCCCATACAAGTCTATTAGATTGTTGACCTCCTTTATTATCTCGATGAAACGCTCCATTATCTTCTCCGGGGGGAGCTTGAGCTCCTTGATTAGCCTATCCACTTTGTTGATGAAGAGTAGCGGGCGCACTCTCTCTTCAAGCGCTTGTCTAATCACGGTCTCGGTCTGAGTCATAACACCCTCGACGGCGTCGACCACAACTATCGCGCCATCAAGCACCCTAAGGCTACGGGTAACCTTCCCCGAGAAGTCAACGTGGCCTGGCGTGTCGATTAGGTTGACCACGTAGGGCTTTCCCTGATACTCGTGGTAGAGGCTTATGTTCGCCGATTTTACCGTGATTCCCCTCTGCTTCTCCACGCTCAGGAAGTCGAGGACCAACGCTTCACCAGCTATCCTCTCACTAATTATACCAGCAGCTGCTAGGAGAGAGTCGCTCAGCGTTGTTTTACCGTGGTCCACGTGGGCTATGATACCTATGTTCCTTATCTGCTCGATGTTATTCATGATTTTCTCGATGTCGGATACGACCTTTACTCTAGCTCCCATTACACTGCACCCCAGCGCTATTGACTCCATTGGTGAAGGGGCTCGATCTAGGGTTTATAAAATCAGAAGGATGTCTATTCCTCCCCCACCCCTCCCACGAAGTCCTCTAGGGTCCCCCTCCTCTGCTTAGAGCCTGGCTTGTACCGGGCCTTCAGTATTCTCTTTATCAACTCGGCTTTCTTCTCACCTATACCGGGCACCTGAGAGAGCTCACTGATGTTAGCATTCATAAACCCTTCTACGGTCCCGAAGGTTTCTAGTATCCTCTCGGCCGTCTTCGGGCCAATGCCGGGAAACGACTCCAGGATGTAGAGTTGCCATTCACGTATAGACTCTATCTTTGGCTTCTTATGTAGAACCACAGCCCTCCTCCCCTGGCCGACCCTACGTGCCAGGGACTCTATGATGATCGCTGAGTGCCAGGGACCCTCACTATACAAGATTTTCGCGTTGAAATCAATCGCGAGAGCCGATAACGCGGCTGTCAGCTGTTTAACCCTGTCCCGGTAACGCCTCAGACGGAATGGATTCCCCTCCACGATGAATACCACGTATGGATAATGCTCGGAAAGCCTCCTAGCCTGGTCGAATAGTCTTCCATCGAATAGGGATCGCGCGAAGTCGAATGCCGTTTTCCTCTCGATGACTATCTCGTCTGAGACCAGGTAATCACCCATGCTTAGCTGTTTCACGACGACTAACAGGTTGGCTGACCTCAATAAGTCGGGTATACCGCTCTTCTCTTCCCTGGTATCGGCGTATATGATTATATTGCTAGCTCGTTCCGCATCCTCTCTATTAACCATGGGATCCCCTCCACTCCACGCATAGCCTAGCCAGTTTACCCGGTAAACTCTTTGACAGCTCTTCTACGAGGATAGCTGGATCGGGGTCAGGGTTCAAATGGACCATTGCCGCTTGCTTATGGCCTCCGCCCTCGCCGCCATACCTGCCAGCTATATACACCGCTATCTCGTCGGCCCTAATGCCGTTTTCTAGAGCCCTCTTTGAAGTCCTGATGGAGACGCGAATCCCTTCGCTTCCCCCGACAACCACAGCTATATCTGCCCCCAGCTCTAAGAGCGCCCGGGCGACGCTCGATTCAAAGCTTCCGACTCTCGTTACGGCCAGTATTATGTCGCCGCATATCCTGGCTGGTCTAAGTCTTGAAGCCGCCTTTATACGGGCAAACCGCTCCGAGAAGTCCGAGTCCCCCTTAGAATCCACATCCACAAGACTAGCCCCACAGGATTGGAGATAGAGGGACGCCCTGAAGGTATGAGAGCCTATAATCCTGAACCTCCGGCTGTCGTAGATTATCCCGGCCAGCGCCAGGCTAGCCTCCCTAGGCCTAATACACAGAGACAGCTCAGCCAGTATGGATGAGACGATCTCGGTTGTAGAAGCTGCACTACTATCGACCAGCCGGAGCTTTGCTATACTCGCGATGAGGCCGGGCTGGTGGTGGTCTATTAGTATGACAGGGGGACCCTCTCTGCTAGCTAGAGTGGCTAGTCCTCCTAGCTGAGATGGATTAGACGAGTCAACTACTATCAATACATCGATGGCCCCTATACTAACTGGTTCACTGCATTCCTTTAGAGAGACGCCAAGTCTAGTTAATAGATCCTTGGAGAGTCTTGAGGGTCCCTCTGGGATATAATGGCAATAAGATACACCATAGGAGTCGAGTAAACGCGATACGAGTATCAGAGAGCCTATTGCGTCGGGGTCCGCGTTTGAATGCGTAGCTATAATGGCGCTCCTGGCCCTTCTTAGCTCATCTGTTAGCTCTACTATCCACCTTTTTAGATAGTTCTGTTTCGAAGGCCTGTCTGGCCGCTTCGATTGCAGCCTCTATCACCTCGTGAAGCATCTTCCTCTCTACGCGAGGTCTTGCTAGATGTATATCGATCACGAGCCTCTCTGGTCCCTCTACCGAGTATGTTGCTTTTAGGGAAATATTATAGTAAGATATCCTTTGTCCTAGCGCGTTCTCTATTACGTGCCTGGCAGCTTCCTCAGCCTTTGAGAGAGCTTTCTCGACCGCCTCGCTATCCGGCCCCGCCAACGGGCGCTCCACCAGATCCGCCTCCTAGCATCTGCGCTAGCTCCTTGCTTAGCCTCTCGACTTCTTTCTGCAGGCTCTCCTCTTGTTTTCTCAAGGCAACAAGCTTCAACTCGAAGCTCTCCTTCTTCTCCTGGAGCTCCTTTACAAGCGCCTCCTTGCTCGTCTTTATCAAAACTATACCTTTCATCCGGTAGAGCTCGGCGTCATCACCTACCCCCTTCAGTTCCTCCAACAGTTTTTCGATATCAGCCAGCGAGGCCTCTAGCAACGCCTTCTCCTGAGCCACGCGAGCCAACAGCTCTCGTGCCTGAACGAATTTCCTATACTTAGCCTCGACCTGTGGGGGCACCTTCTCGATCGCGCCCATAATCTAGCACCAGGATCCACTCGTAAGCCCGGCTTATTAAAGACGACTGTAAGTAACTGGATTCCTTCTAGTTTTCACTGCTCTGAAGCCTGTTTAAGAGAGCTGTATGCTGAGTATGCCAGTAGCAGGAACGAATTTGAGAGTGCCCGCAGCCCCGATAGGCTCCTTGAGGTTACTCTGACAATAATGCACTCGCCTTCTAAATCCACGGTGACTCTTCCCTTGTCTGGTGCTTTGGCCTCGGCCTCCGCCATTAATGCATTATAGAGGTGGGTAGAGTCGGGGCCGATGCATATCTTGTATGAGGCCCTCATAGTCAAGGCGTTTTCACCATCCTCCTCGGTTTTGCCAGCCTTAATCTGGGGCCAACCATTTGACCCCTGAACTTAAACTCCAACCTAACCACGCCTTCCCCCTCCGCCGAGAAAATGGCTAGTATATCGCTGTCTGATGGACGTTCCCATACCCGTGCACGGAACGCTTTGACAAATGCATCCGCGAACTCCTCGGAGAGAGGATCATCGTCTACCTCGACGATAATCCCTCTGGGATGCTCGTCCGGTAGAGGTCTTCGGAGTTCCCTGGAGAGCGCGAGGCCCTTTATAATGAACGTGACTATATTAACTAGATGCCTCTCCTTAACCTCATAAACCCTCATTATACTAGGATTGCCTCTCAGCCCACCGATGACTACCACACGGTCCGCCCCTCTGAGGAGGGCTTCAGAGGCTAGCTCCTGCATAGAATAGTGCCCCCTTGTAAGCCTCTCGGCACCGGGCAATACACTCGATAGATCCTTGACTAGGGATCTCACCCGCGGGGAGGGTCTTCTACTTGAGGTTACTATAATCATAGCCATTATACACCTACCTACCCCAAATCGGATGTGGATCTAGGCTACGCGGGGACTGGTCCTGGTGGTAGTAGATGAATCGGGTTTGGGATTAGAATTGAATACCGCAAGGAGTTATTCCTTTACTATATACTTCTTGAAGTAGGGCGCTAGTCCTGACCTGGGAAGATACGCGGCTCCCGCCCATACATTACCGCACTTTCTACAAGCCCATACTCCGACCGCTATTCTGTACACTGTGCCGACTCTACCGCAGAAGGGGCACACGTGGGGCCCCCGCTTCTTGACTATGATATCCCTTACCCTCTTCCGTACGCTGACTCCATACCTAGGCCCATACGAGCCTGCTGGCCCTACGTTTTTCGTTCTCCTAGCCATTTATCGCACCCCGAGTCTACTGTCCTGGCACCCGGCCACCAATTGCCTCCTCAAGGGATTTAAAGTATACTCGGACAGCATTAGCGCCTATATCGATGGCCTTCAAGATCTCCTCCGGCGTCATAGCTCCGGGGCCGGATTTCTGGATGCCCGCTATCCTCCCCTCAGCGTCATAAGCTATGATAATCCTGGTATCAGAGACTACCTCTTCGTCTAGGTTTGGATCCACGATTAGATAGTCGCCGATCTTAGCTATGTTTGTCGTAAGCACTATCTTGTTTAGCTTGAGTGGGGTGGTACGTTCTTCTTTAACCAGTATCTCGCCGGTTTCAAGCTCCTCGTAGTCTGGCAAGCGGGTGTCTGCTAGCGCCGCCATTGTAGCCAGCATGCTCGCGTCAAACAGGTTGCCATCGTAGTTTAACACGTAGATATCAACATGTATTACCCATACCTTCTGTCCAGGTATGAGTACGAGGCTGCTTCTATCAACGGCGTTGCTCTCTCTTAGACTCCTGTCTATTACTCTGGCTAGCTCTATGGCGTTCTCGTCCGGGGGTCCAGGCTCGAAGAGTGGTGATGCAACCGGTACAAACTCCGCGTTTACCGCTATAACTCCCTCATCGGGGGTATCTTTGAAGGGAGCGCCGACATCGACCTTTACGCCCACGAGCACTTGTGTCTTGCCTAGGTACACCTGGGCGGAGCCCTCGGCCCTTTCAATGACCCCGGTCTCGATCTTCACCAGCCTGGGCGTATAGAGATCTCTCTCCTCTACCCTAAGCCCCTTGGATATGAGTGATAGTATGGTGTTCTTCCTTAGCTCCGGGACTATAGGGACTTTAAACGGTGTTAGGCTCACCTCACTCCACCTCCTCGCTGGAAGCGTATTCCTCTATTAACGCCTTCTTCTCAAGCTCTACTAGTCTTTTGATGGCATCGAGGGCCATGTTCAATCCCCTCTCGACCTCCTCTCTAGTTAGAACTCCGTTGAGCTGGAATAACGTCACCTTGCCTATGCTTGGAGCTGCGGCAATCGGGAGATCGGCCTCACCATTACCGTCCTCCAGCTCATCGACGTCCAAAACCAGTACTCCCTCTATCTTACCGACGGCGACTCCAGCGACGAGAGCTTTCATGGGTATGCCAGCGTTTGCTAGAGCTAGTGAAGCGGCTGTGACAGCGGCGGTTCTTGTCCCTCCATCCGCCTGTAGGACCTCTACGAACACGTCTATCGCTGTTCTCGGGAAGTGCTTGACTAGTATTATGTCTTCGAAGGCCTCTCTCAATACCTTAGACAACTCGATTTCCCTCCTGGAAGGCGCTGGGCTCTTCCTCTCTGCGGTGGAGAAGGGGGCCATGTGATATCTAACCCTCAAGAGAGCTCTATCGGGGAGTATCATAAACCTCTGTAGGGGCTCCCTGGGCCCATATACTGCGGCTAGGATCCGTGTCCTCCCATATTCTACTAGGGCGGATCCGTCAGCGTTGTCCAAGACGTTTACACGCATCCTCACGGGCCTCATCTCCTCGGGTAGACGGCCATCGTGCCGTCTGCCGAGCTCGTCTATGAGTTTGATGCCCTGAATCTTACCCATTACTCCACACCCCTTACCTTCTTCAACTCCTGAATATACTCCTGTACACGGGCTGTTAGCCCGGTTGTATGAGCCTCCCTCTCAATCATTTTTATCGCCAGCACCAGGATGGCCTCCCTGTCGGGATCACTGCATTTAACATGAATCCTACCGTTCACAGCCACGAACACGTCACATCCCGTCTCCTCTTGGAGCATGTTGAGCATACTCCTCTTCTTACCGATCACCCTGGGTATCTTGGCCGCCTGTATTTCAACTATCTTGCCATCGACTATCTTGCCCAGGCCTTTGTCCTGGACAGTTAATAGGGGGCTTCGAGACCTATCAAAGGCTACTACCTTGGCTTTCAAATAATCCCCCACGTTGAGATACTGGGTTAAATCGTCTGAGAGGGGGTTAAAGGGCCTCCCCAGGAAGTCCTGCGCGTTCAACACGGCTACATAGGGCGAGTTTATATCGACTTGCCAGTTCATTACTCCTATCGATTGCACCATTCCTATCACTATGTCACCTGGCTTGGGTATGTAGACGCTCTGTAGTGGTATGAAGTTCGCCTTGTCATCGTGTAGATCAAGGATCCCCATGACTGTAGCATACTTACTGCCGCCTACTTCAACAACATAGGGCTCCTTAGCCTCGACCTCGTCCGGTAGCTTGTCCCCTGGGACTACTATAACCCTGCCGCTACCCTCTCCGCTCACTATTTAATCACCTTTACGTCTATCCGTGCTTGACCCTTGGTCAAGCCCTGTATGCGGGATACCGTTTCCACCTGGGACCCCGCTGGGATTTCTATCTCCGCTACTAGGCTTCCGTCGTGGCGCCACTCGGTTTTAAGCAGGGTGCCCAGCCTAGCCAGTTCCCTATATATCCTCCCGGAGAAGCTAGGTGGTACCTCTACTTTGACTATCGCCCGGGCTAGCTTGATAGGCATTATCCGGGCGATCTTCTTGACGGCCTCTATTGCCTGGCTCTCAGCGTCTTTGAATGGGTCTACTCCTATCCTTAGCTGGTCGAAGGCGGTTTCAATCCTTGTCTCTGGGATCGGCCTGCCTGTCTTCGGGTCGATGGCGTTCCTAGCTATGTACATTATGATTTGCCTCCTCTTAGCCTCGATAAGCTTTCTCCTCTGTTCTTCGGTTAACTGTATGTTGCCCTCGCGGAGTATTTTCTCGGCTATCTTAACTATATCCTCCGTGTTGAAGGCGCTTCTAATCTCGCTGGGACTGGCTTTGAGGCCCTTCCTTGAGTCCCTGTAGACGGTATCCGTCCATAATACATCCTCTAAATCGACGTTCTCGCCTTCCTTGAATTTGAACGCCAGATCAGGTCTTACTAGTATTTCGAAGCGCTTTCCTTTAACTTCTATCCACGCTATTACATAATCCTGTTTCTTGCCTGGCATTCACCTACACCCAGAGTAATATTTTATTGGAGGTCCCCTTTTATTCGGTGAAAATTGCTTGTGCCGGGAGTTATTTATTTAAAAGTTTATCCCTTAGCTTGTCGACGTGTTCTCGTATCTCTTCTGGGGTCATCTTCTTGAAAATTCGATCGTCGGATTTAACGTATCCTATCTCGACCAGACGAGGTAGCTCTTCTATTAGTTCTTCTTTCTCCATTTTCTCGCCGCCTCCTTCAATTTTGCTCTTGAATATTGCCTCCAAGACTAGATCAATTATCTCGTCGAAACCCATGTCTTTTCTATAGTTTTGCTCTAGGAATCCGTTGACGAAGGACTCACCGGAGCCGATAGCTACTGCGTAGTAGTTGAAGAATTGCCCTCCAGGGTCTGTTTTTATAAGTCTTATCTTCCCATCGGGGTTTATGCCTCCGAATATTAGGGATACTCCAAAGGGCCTGACCCCGCCGTGTTGGGTGTATAGTTGTTTTATGTCTGAGATAGCCTTCGCCACGTAGTCGACTGTGGGTGGTTCGCCATAGAGCAGTCGGTGTCTGACCGCTATCAACCTCGCCTGGTCTATCAGTATCCTCCCATCGCTACCCATGCCAGCGAATGCCACTCCGATGTGATCGTCTACTTTGTATATCTTCTCTATGCTCTCTAAGTCTAGTAGTTTCGTGAGTTTCCTCTTCTCGGCGGCCAGTACCACGGCGTCGACTCCCTTTATACCGATACTCGTCCATCCCTTTCTGACGGCCTCGAAGGCGTATCTTACCTGGTATAGGTCGCCCTCTGGCGAGAATATTATGGTAGCCCTATCATACGCTGTTTGAGGCATCATCGCCATTCAGTCATACACCCTCGTCTCCAGGGAGTAGGATGGTGCGGGAGCTTTAAATAATACAGTTAATGGTCACCTGGTTATTTGGGTCCGATGATGAAGAGACCGACCAGAGACTCTCTAGATGGCCGGAGCTTCTCTCCACTGAGGAGTCAGGTGATGCTAACGTGGACTGGCTGGTACCGTTACTAGTGGTCGACATAATACTAATTATATTTATGATATATATTTATAGTATAGTGTCCAGGGTGAGGAAGACCCTTAAGGGACTCCTAACGGCTGCCTCGATAAATCACAGAATAAGGAAAGCCGTAGAGGAAACCAGCCAGAAGCCTAGACGCAGATACATAGTCTTCACTATCGAGACGACAGAAAATATAGATGAACGGAGCCTAGCCAGGGCTATAATCAAAACCGCCGAAGAGATACTAGGAGAGGTTGGTCTTGTCGATTCAGGAATACACCTAGTCTACTATGACCCCGTGAAGCGTCTTGGCGTCATAAGGGTCAAGCACCTATACAAATACCATGCACTCGCCATCCTAGGCCTGGTACGTGATGTAAACGGGGTGAAGATCCGGATCTTGCCATTGGGGACAAGTGGGACCCTCAAAAAGGCGCTTAAAAGAGTAGGTGCTAGGAAGAAGCTGTAGGGTTCTCATCTGGCGGCGGCTACTATCTTTATCACATCGTTATCCTGTAGTACATAGGACTCGCCTACCCTCTGCTTCGTCTTCGCATTAATCGCGTAAAGGAATGTTTTACCTAAGTCAGTGTGTATGATATATGCTAAGTCCCTCGCAGTAGTACCCCTCGGGACTAGGATGACGTCGGGCAGAATCCTGCCATTCTTATCGGTGAATCTATTCGGATCGTCGACGGGATAAACCGCTATGTGATTTAAAACGTCAAGGACAGCTGTATTTATGGCTGCCTGGACGCCTGTCGACCCCCATTTCTCCAGGACTCTATCTACGATCTCTAACAGTTTCCTGGTTTTCTCGTCAATCCTAGATTCGTCTAGTATCTCATAGCTGGGGTCGCCTGGCAGGTATCTGATTACCCCCTCTTTTGCCAGTCGTTTTAAGAGTAGTTCTGCTGCTGAGCTTACAGGAATGACCGGGTAGCTGGGATACGCCTGGCGTAGCCTCTCTATGTTTCTCCAAGCGGTAGGAACGTCCACCTTGTTAGCTACTATTATTACTGGTTTCGATACCTCTCTCAGAGTTTTCATGAAGTTCCTTAGATCGTCGCTACTCCAGGAGGATAGCTTCTTATCTCTTAGCCCGGTCTTGTCTAGTGCAGCGACTACATGGGATTTACGTATACTCAAGCCGGAAAGCCTCTGCGCTATTGCACCGGACACGTCTAGGACCCCTCCAGTGTCTACTGACTTCGAGAACTTAGCCCAGTCCCTAGCTGCTACAGAGTACATCCACTCGTCTATTTCATAAAGTATCTCGCGGACCTCCTCCACCGGATCGTAGGTTCCAGGTCTGGCTGGGACTCCCTCGGGGTCTGTGGCTCCACTAGCATCGACGACCAGTAACAGTGCATCGGCTTGCCTCAGGTTGTCTAGGAATCTATTGCCTAGTCCTCTGCCTTTATGGGCTCCGGGTACTAGGCCTGCAACATCCATTATTTTGACCGGTATAAACCTTTCCCCCCTAACGCATAGGCTATTGGAGGCGTCGCATCTATCTAATCCGAGTTCCCGGTGTACACACGTCTTTCTGACATACGCTACGCCTACGTTAGGCTCGATTGTAACGAAGGGCCTATTGGCGATTTCAACGACCGTCTCCGTCGCTGCAGCGAAGAACGTTGATTTCCCGACGTTAGTCTTCCCCACAACGCCAAGCAGTATCTTTGAGGCCTCCAAAAGCCGCTTCCCCCGCTCTAGGGGTGGAACTGGGGGAGGGGACAGTTTAAAATCCTCGGAAACACCTAACTCCATTCGCCTGGAGCGGATGTGCTGATACTCCAGTGCGGGGTGCGTCGCGATGGCTAAGTCAGTGTATCACTACGTCGCCGAGGCGTGGAAGAGGCCCTACGACGGTGAACACGGGCTACTGATGAAGGCCAGGCTCATCGAGTGGAGGAGGCAGCCGGCTATACTGAGGATAGAGAAGCCTACTCGGATAGACAGGGCTAGGTCGCTCGGCTACAAGGCGAAGCAAGGAGTCATAGTTGTAAGGGTAAGGGTTAGAAAAGGCGGCATGAGAAAGCCTAGGCCCAACAAAGGGAGACGGCCTAAGAGGATGGGCGTTTACGGCTTCGCTCCAGCCAAGAGTATACGTTTGATAGCGGAGGAGAGGGCTCAGAGGAAGTATCCCAACATGGTCGTCCTTAACAGTTACTACGTTGGCGAAGACGGCCTCTACAAGTGGTACGAGGTTATCCTAGTCGACCCAAACCATCCCGCTATAAGATCGGACCCGGAGCTTTCATGGGTGTCTAGCGGGAAACATAAGGGAAGACCCTTCAGAGGGCTAACTAGTGCAGGCAGAAAGATGAGAGGACTAAGGAAGAGTAGGGGATTAAAGGGCACCCACAAGTACAAGTGGAAGAAGAAGAGTAAAGAGAGGGCTTTGAAGAAGAGACACGAGGCAAGCGGTAGAGCTAGGCTCATAGAACCCGACGAGCTAAGAGAGCGCTACCACAAAGGGGACATATGACCGGCTAGTATGCAATAATCCTATTATCCTCTAACCGCTAGTCTAGTACAGTCTTGTAGAGAGGGACCCTCCATGCCAGTGAAATCCCTAGAACTGAGAGTCTACGTTCATGCAACGGAGGACAGGGAGAGAGTGGTCGAGTCGCTAAAGCACGTCCTAGGGGACTGGTGGAGTCGTGCTAGAGTGGCAGAGGAAGTCTATGAGGGGCATTACGGCAACCCGGTAAGGGTTATCACGGCCCGTATAGATGGTGTAGAAGACGCTAGCAGTGCTCTGGACTACATCCTCTCGCGTCTTGGTGAAGGCGATAGGGGCGTGTTACTGCAGAGCTTGGAGGATCGGGTCGATAGGGAGGGGACCCTCTATTTTAGGTTGAGCAAGCAGGAGGCGTACCTTGGCAGGCTACTTGTGTATGAGTCCGACGACGTTATTAGAGTCGCTGTATCGTTCCGAGGCAGGCGCCGGAACGCCATAGAAGAGTATAGGAGGAGGCTAGGTGGAGTGGAGTAGTGTCCTGCTTTATCGACCTCTACACAGAGCCTGTAAACGTGGATGACGCCGTAGATATTGTCAGGTATGCCGGGAGGCTTGGCTATTGCATTGTAGGAATGAGACCCTTTGACCCTAGCGATTGGAGTAGAATAGTGGACGAGGGTCTAAAAGTGGGAGTGAAGATGGTCAAGGTTTACCGGGTCAAAGGCAGTAATCGAGGTGATGTGGCTGGTAGGGCGGCGAAAGCGCCTAGAGGCGTGATACTGGTCGCAGAAGCCAAGAGCCAGGAGATAGCGAGATACGCCAGCGTAAATAAGAGGTTTGCTGGCTACATTGTTGTGCCTGGCATGGAGAGGATCGTAGATAGGAGCACGAGGAACCTCTTCCGTGAAAGGGGATGGGGGGTCGTCATAGTACTACTCCGGTACCTCTTAGGGAAACGAGACAAGGCCACATGGAGATACTATTATCTCTCGCTCAGGAGGGGGTTTGCCTACAACGTGGATATAGCCCTGGCCAGCGGTGCTAGGGATAGTAGCGAGCTGTGGCATCCCATGTCGGCGGCTGGCGTGGCCAGCATCGTTGGCGTCCCAGGAGAGTATGCTCGTCTATGGCTCACCAGTGCCCCAGCCAGGCTCATCGATGCCTTCCAGAGGCGATAACCGAGAGGAAGGACTTGTACTCGAACCTTAGGCTTCTAAGGCTAGCATAGGGATGTTCAACTAGCTCGTGCCATGGCGGGTCCCACTCCACAGGCTTCTCGGCTAAGTAGTATTCGAGGTTCAACCGGCTCTCTCTGGCTACCCCCTTGAACTGTCCGAGCCTGGCCCCCCTCCTTGCCCATTCTATTATCAACTGGGAGATTCTGGAGTCACCCCTCGAAAAGACGGTCTGTGGTATGATCCATTTGGGATCATACCAAGTAACTCGGCCGCCTTTCCTAGATACACTCTTCCTCAATAACTGGATTCTCCTGGCGGCTATCTTGGGGTCTGGGGCGGGAGCCCATTGTAGTGGGGTTACAGGCTTCGGGATGAAGGGGTTTATGGAGACCTTGAGGGTCCCTCCGCCTCTAGCAACTCTAATCGCCGCTTCCTCCGCCAGGCGGATCGTCTCTATGAACTCGTTATCTAGCTCTCCAGGGAAGCCGGTTATTAGGTAGAGTTTTACATTGTTTAACCCTGCCTCTAGGACAGTGTCTATAGCATTCATTGTCCCCTCTAAACCTATGCACTTGTTTATAGCCTCGCCTATCCGGCAGCTCCCCGTCTCCGGGGCTATCGTTATCGTTCTTTGACCGCCTTCAGCTATGAGCCTGGCCCTATCGACAGTGAGCGTCTCAGCCCTTATACTGGGGACTGATACCTCTAAGCCGAGGGCCACTGCATGTGCGAGTATCCCCTCAGCGTCTGGGTTATCGAAGAAGGCTAGGCTATAGAAGCTCACCTTCCCAGCCCTAGTCTCTTCTAACCCTGCCTCTAGTAGGTTCCTTAGGGTGGCATAGCCTCTATCGCGTTTTGGCCGGAAGATCGCTCCCTCCATGCAGAACCTACACATCCTGCTACAGCCCCGCGTTGTCTCCAGCATAAAGGATCTGCCCCATACAGGCTCCACTCCGGGAGGGACTCGCTGGTTCACCGGGTACCATGCTTTATCGAGGTCCTTTACATAGATCCTCTTAACCCTCTCCTTCAAGCCTGGGATTAGCAGGCCTGGCGTGCTGGCTAGCCTCTCTAGAGCCCTTCTCCTGGTTTCGGCTTGCGACGCGTCTATTATGTCGTCGAGCACCGGCTCTGCCTCTCCGACTAGTACAGCGTCTAGGATGGGTGTTAGAGGCGCTGGATTTGCGGTTACAGAGGGACCCCCAGCCAGTATTACGGGGTGTTCTCCGGTTCTTTCATTCCTCCAGACGGGTATCCCTGCATTGTCTAGGGCCTTGATCAGCTCCGTGTAGAGGAGCTCGTATGGGAGGCTCGTCACAACGATTCTTGCCTTCCGGGGATGGGGAGAGGGACGCTCAGCGACTAGCTCCCCATCCTCTAGAAAATATGTAGCTGTTCGAACCCTGTTCTCCTCTAAGTAGGCTTTCAGCATGTGGAATGCTATGCTGGAGTACGCCACTCGCCTGTCGGAGAGATACACTAGTGCTATCTCTAGCTGCACTTAACTACACCGTTCTTCTCGACGTCCCTCTTCACGACGCAGCCGGGGTACACTAGAGCGTGTGATCCTATCTTTACTCCGGGGTATATCGAGACGTTTATACCTGTCTGGGCGTACCCGCCTATTACCGCGCCGAGTTTGCTCCTGCCCGTGTCGACCCTGACATTTTTTATACTCATCTTAATTGTCTTCTTGTCGAACCTTAGGTTAGCCGTTACTGTTCCAGCCCCCAGGTTAACGTGCTCGCCCACTATGCTATCGCCGATATAGTTGAGGTGGGGCGCCTTGGCGCCCTCGAACAGAATGGAGGCTTTAAACTCTGTCGAGTGGCCTACCTTGGATCCGTCTCCCAGGACCCCCCAGCCACGTATGTAGGCGTGAGGGCCGACGACCGCGCCACGTCCTATATACGCGGGTCCCTCCAGGACTGTGAATGGCTTGATGACTGCGCCCTCCTCGACAATAACGGGTCCCTCCAGGACAGCAGTGGAGTGTACCTCGCCTTGTACCCTAGTCTGGCCCGTCTTCGAGGCTAGAGCTAGCCTGTTTGCCTCCAGGAGATCCCAGGGCCTTCCTATGTCCAGCCACTGTCCCTTGTCTGCAACCTTGACTATTCTCACCGGGTAGTCTTGAGCTAGCATAGTTAACCCGTCGGTGGCTTCATACTCATTCCTCGGCGATAAGGGGATTTTCTTGAAGTAGCTGGCGTGCTCTCGGCCCAGTTTTATCATGCCCGCGAAGACCAGGTTACTCGGCTCCCTCCCCCTGGGGGGCTTCTCGACTATTCTTTTCATGTATGTGTCTTCTAGTGTCTCAAGCACACCGTACTCCCAAGGCTTGTCCACGGGTGCTGCTAGTATGGAGGGCGTCTCTGACGAAGCCATTGACTCGTAGACTCTAGCGTCGATGTATATGTCCGAGTAGATTATCAGGAATTCGTCGCCGTTTGAACTGGCTAGGGCTTTATTTATCGCGTCCCCGGTCCCCTTCTCTCCTTCTTGGTTGACGATCGTGGCTTCGAATCCACAGTCTCTGACGTGCCTTCTTATGTCGTCGATCATGTACGATGCCACGACTATAATCTCGTCGGGGGAATAGGATTCCGTGGCTAGTCGGAGGTGGCGGCATAGGATTGTCTCGTCTACTACCGGCATTAGGGGTTTAGGCCTTGTCTCGGTCAGGGGCCTTAGCCTCTCCCCCTTTCCCGCCGCCAGTAGTATTAGGCTTTTCATCCTCTAATCCTCCTAGTCTATCGTGGAGTAGGGTGGCGAACGCTATAAGCGCTGAGGCTATAGCGTATTCCGTCGATAGAGTGACTCCTGGAGCCACGTCGATTACTAGGTCAGCGTACCTGTATATGCCTAGGGGGACGCCCTCGCGGGAGCCTGCTAGAATGTTGACCCTCTTGCCTTTTACGAGGAGCTCCCACAGGGTATCAGCTACCTTTGAGACGGGCTCACCCTCGGGTTCTAGTACTATTATGACTTCGCCTCTCCGGTCTCTGACTAGCTGGTGTATGTCCTGGAGGTAGACGGGGACCCTCCTAGTCTCCCTATGGTAGCTCCTAGATTGTATCCTGTACCTGGATTCTATCCCCTCGAAGAGACCGTTTAGGAACTCCGATAGCTGCCTCGCATCCACACTACCAGCCGGCGCCACTACAAGCTCCTTCACCTCAAAGTTCTGGACCTCCCTACCTATCCTTACACCCATGTTACGGCACGCGTCTAGGGGGCCCAGATATGGCATCTGGACTACGCTCAGCCGCTTGAAGAGTCTAGTGACAGGGTTTTTGCCGGGCTTCATCTTCTTCCATTCTATGCTGCCCGGCTGTATAGAGATTAGTGCAGTGTCTTGGAGTATCTCCACTATGACTAGCTTGTCCGGTCGCGTCAGGTTGACGCAGGCCCCGGAGGCCTTCCTTACTTTCTCTCCCACGATAACGTTAACGTCTATGCTTGTAAAGGAATGTCTCCCCCTCCTGACCGTCCTAACGGCAAAGCACTCGCTACTAGATATATGGTGGCGGGATAATTCCGCTGCTTTCTCGGCTATCTCGGAGGGATCAGCCTTGGCGACCGCCATGACCGGTATTATGCGATCCGCCTCCACAACCTTGTCCGCTATCTCCTTCTCGTCGCCGTCTTTACAGTTATACACGAGGACTAGGCCTTTGAACCCCTTTGGCGAGGGCTTTGCCCTCACCCAGGGTAAGGCCTCCTCGATTCTAGCGGCAGCTATCCTCTCCATCCCAAGGGATGTCTTGACGAGTATACATGGGTCTGTGCGAGCGCTGGTCAATCTGGAGATGCTCCCTCTGGAACCGCCTGGGCTTGTGGAGGTGGTGCTACCTGGCTCTTAACTGTATTGGGGAGATGACAACAGCCTTCTCGGGGCCCTCTGCTCCCGGAACCCAGAGTAGCTTCGACTTGGCTATCTCCACCTTTCTTATTGCATAGATTTTCCTAGCAGCCTCGTCTATCTCTTGGGCGAGGCTTCCTTCTTGGTCGCTGAATACCATTGCTTGTATGAACTCGTCTAGCGACGACTCAGAAGCCCTTTTCTCTATAATCTCCTTCATCCTCTTCCGGATAAGCTTCTTCTGGCTACTCTTGCACCGGTATCTAGTGAAGACCATCGCAGTCACCCTTAGCCCATAGCCGTCCTTGGTCCATACATCGAAGATGCCGGTTATCTTACTGCTTTTCCTCCTAGTGAGGCTCCTTATATAATCTCGGAGCAGCTCGTGCCCCTTGAATCTCGTATACGCTGTTTCTCCTTCGACCTTTACTATCTGGAAGTATAGCTTTATGTGGACGTGGGCGTAGTCTCCCGTGATATCGAAAAGAGTAACTTCCATGACCCTACCTATCAGCTTGTCGGGATCGTCCGCCGGAGTAATCCCCAGTGGCGCCTCCCCGAAGAGCGGGGGAGCCACAACCGTGTACCATTTCTTAAGCCTCCACGTATCCCCGGTAGGCCTTCCACGCCTCCTCCTTGCCATTCGTATCCACCAGCCTCAGCGACTTCCGGTGGGTGTTGCTCTAGCCCGAGTTTAAAGGTATTGTTACTGCATATTAGCTTACCGCCTCAAGCGCGGCCTTTAGAGAATAAAACAGGTCGTCGATAGTGTTTCTCAGAGTCAGTATCCTCTTCGGATCCTCGCAACCCCATACAGTTACCCTGCATACGAGATAGATTCCCTCGGCCGTACAGCTCACAGCAACATGGGGTGGGGCTGCGAGATTGTCCGGTTGAAGCGCGCTAGCTAGATGGATGGCGTCGCTAGTCCTAACCTCTATCACCGCGTTACACTCTCTTTCACGCATAGCCTTAGACCCTCCTCATGCGCGGCCTTTACCTCGACTAGCTTACGGGATTCGCCGTATCCTAGCGCCTCTTCTACCTGTAGCGTAGAGGCGCATAGCGTGTCTCCGTCTTCGAAGAGGAGTATCGCTTCGTTCACCCGACCCTTGTACCTTAGCGCCCTCCAGGCGAATAACGGCGATATACCCTCTGCTAGATTAACCTTGTATCCACGGATCCATGGTTGTATCCTAGTCTTTATCAGCCTGGCGTCCTCTATGAAGTCCGCGAAAGGCTTGGATACGCTTAAATGGTGGTTTTCTAGCGATTCTACCAGGTCTTCTAGGCGTGTTGCCAGAGATAGTGGTAGCGAGTAATCCCCTCTGGAGTCCATAGCATAGAGTATACTGTTCGATCTGAGTCTTGGATCATAGTTTAGAGTCTTGGATGTTACCAGCCCTGAAATATACTCTCCTACATCCACATCCCTACCAGTGTATTCCCTTATATATGACAATATAATTAATGCTATCCTCTCTAACTCGTCTCTCTTTAGAGTAGCGGCCACCCTGCTCGTGTACTCGCCGGCCCCGTTACCCTGCAACAACTCAATACAGTGCTCGCCGGCACCCGTTAGCCCCGGATAATAGGGGTCTAAGGTGCTAGCTATACCTTCGCATATCGTATGCGTCCCGGGCTTGTAGACCTTGAGGGTGTTAACCACCTCTAAGTTCAGGCCAGCTTCAATTAATGCCTCATAAAATATTCTATCTAGTCCATGCATTTTCCCCGTCTTCTTGATGTAGCTCCCCCAGTACGCTCCTGCCAGCAAGAGTAGTAGGTGTTCTCTCCTGCTGTAGGTTCCGCCTGTCGATGTGAATATTAGTCCCAGGATCGCTGGCAGGCTCCCCTGTCCTGTCACGTATGTTGCGCCTGGCGGTGGAGGGGTCTCCGCAACGTGGGATATGGAGAGTAACATGGACGATATCTCCGAAGACTTATAGGAGGGGTTATTATATCCTATTACGACCGTCGGCGTGTCTATTCTAGGCGGTGGTCTGACAGAGACCTTGTATATCGGTCTTATTCCGAATGAGCCTAAAACCGCTAGGATGGGTATCGAGGAAAGTATAGACTCAGGCCTCGGATACACACGAACCCTCACTATGCCTTCGCTGATTCCCTCCTCCACCAGCCTCTCCAATTGCCGCGCAGCTGCTGGAAGCGTTCTCTCTAGGGACTTGTCCGGCTCAAGTGATAGTTTTAACACTACCCTCTACCGAGAGGGGAAGAGTATCGGATTAGGGATATAATGGGTTTAAGCTAGCTGTACTCTGCTACCAGGAGCTTTGCCCTCTCGGGGCTATAGGTCCATTCTGGAGGAAGCACGCCCCTCTTCTTGTAGTATTTCACGAGCCTCCTTATCTTCGACTCCAGGTCGAGAAGCCCCTTTTTAGCGTTGAAGTCCTTAGGATGCTCGGATAGATGCCTCCTTAAGTTGACGGCTTTCCTTATGAGCGTCATTAAGTCTTCTGGTAGCGGTGGAGCTACCCCCTTTTCCTTCAAGACGCGTGTTACCTTTTTCCCGAGAAGTGGCTTGGCTAGTGGTATACCGAACTGGTCTCTAAGGATTATTCCTATCATGCTAGGCCCATAGCCCTTCTTCGCTAGCTCCTCTATTATACCCTCTATCTCCTCCGGCGTGTAGATTATCCATGACGGCACTGTGGGTCTAGCTGGCCGTGTAGAGTGCGAACGTCCCTTCTCTCTCTTCTTATTCAATCCATTACCACCCGAGTCTTTGCCTCCCCGTCTCTCCCATAGGTTTGTTGAGCTAGCCCCTGTAGGTTATAAATGGTTAGCTGGCCAGGCCCGCAGACAATAGTATTAGTGAGGAGGCCAGTGCAATCAATAGGTTATCGTCGATAGGCCCGAACTCATACCTTTCGACGAAACTCGATATAACTCCTGCGAGGCCACCCATGAGCCCGCCATATATGAGTCCTAGTGGAACCACTACCAGGGCCATGGCCACGTTACCCAACCAGTGTTTCGTCCTTCTGGCGAAGAGATAGTTCCTCACAACTCCCGTTACCGCGTCGCCGAAGGCTATGAAGAGCGCTGGAAGAACTGCTAAGCGGGGATCCCCAAGGATGATCCACAATATGAATAAGCTTATACCCCAGGCTATGGTAAAATTGACCTCGTACATGTTATCTCTAGTCTGAAACCAGTAGAGCAACTTGCCCCTTCTATGGAAATAGTAGAGGAAGCCCCCGAGTGCTAGAGCTGCCAGCGCTGGTAGAAGTGGTGTCGAGTAGAGTACTGGCGTGAGCAGCGCGATAACGCCTCCCGCCATTATATGGATTATCTTCCGGTTATAGTATATGGCAACGTTATGGGGGAGACCTTTTCCAATGAAGTATCTGTACGTGTACTTAGTGGCGAAGACCACAAACAAAGCGTATAGGCCTAAGAGAAGAGTAACCATCAGCTCCCGACCTAGATCACTCGGCACTAGGCCAGCCCCCGTCAATACTACCCCCCATCTCGATTGTTCGTTGCTGGAAGAAGTAACGAACCGTGATATTAACTCTCTAGGAGTATCGGTGTTTCTATAGAGTTAGGATAGGAGCCTGGTGCGGCGGCCGGGATTTGAACCCGGGACCTCCGGCTTGGCAGGCCGGCGTCCTAGTCCAGGCTAGACGACCGCCGCTCCCTTTGTTCCTTGATCGATCTCCGGGGTTTATTAGGATTCTCTTAGCCGTGTTCCACAGTGCCAGCGCAATTGTACAATATAATAGTGTGCGTCAGAGTCTTTATCTTTTTAATGATTTCATACAGGTGTGTGGATACATAGTGAAACTTAAATACAAGTACTTATCCGAAGCTATTTCGGATAAGTGCTAGGGTGAGAGACATGCCCGGAGAAATCCCACTCATAGGAGAGAAGTTCCCCGAGATGGAAGTCGTCACCGACCACGGAGTCGTGAAGCTGCCAGACGCCTTCAAGGGCAAATGGTTCGTGCTATTCAGCCACCCTGCAGACTTCACGCCAGTATGTACAACCGAGTTCGTAGCCTTCTCCCTAAGATACGAGGACTTCAAGAAGCTGAACACCGAACTCATAGGGCTCAGCGTTGACAGCAACTTCAGCCATATCAAGTGGAAGGAGTGGATAGAGAAGGAGCTAGGAGTGAAGGTTCCCTTCCCAATAATCGCGGACCCACAGGGCAATGTCGCCAAGAAGCTAGGTCTCCTCCATGCCGAGAGCAGTACTCACACCGTCAGGGCCGTGTTCGTGGTTGACGATAAAGGTGTCATAAGGACGATACTCTACTACCCGCTGGAGCTCGGAAGGCTAATAGACGAGATCTTAAGGATAGTGACTGCGCTACAGATCAGCGACAAGTACGGCAGAGCCGTGCCAGCCAACTGGCCTAACAACGAGATCATAGGCGACAAGCTCATAGTACCACCGCCAGGCACCTACAGCGAGGCGATGGAGAGGATGAAGCAGTTCAAATGCAAGGACTGGTGGTTCTGCTGGGACGACAACGCCAGCGAAGAGGAGAAGAACCTAGCTAGGGGCTTCATAGAGAGAGCCGCTAAGAAGCCCGAGAAGCTCCTAGCAGAGTAGTCCCGCGTCACTCATTAGCCTCTTTTTCCCCTTACCTAGGCGATCGGCTTTCCTTCGATTCTTGCTTCACTGACTCTGGTTACTCCACGCCTTTCTAACTCGAATACATGCCTTAGTATTCTGTAGGCATTAGTCCTCGATAGAAACTGGTTGTTGTTACCGCAGTAGGGACTGAACACGCATTTCGGACACCCGTCCTCGCAATCGCATTCTACCAGGATTTTCTCGGTTACCTCGTGTATCCTCTCTAGCCTCTCGTAGACTAGTCTGGCAGCGCCGTGGCCCCCGGGCACCGAGTCGTAGATTACTATGTGGCCTGAGGGATAACTCACCCCTCCTAGATCCGTTTCAGCTGCACCCACCACTGGTTTAGCCGCCGATATGAGTGCGTGTTCTAGCGCGTGGTATCCGCTGATCAAGGCTACCGGGCTAGATATTCCCGGGTTGGGGTATCTTGTTACAAGGGCTTTTGTGTAATATGACCATGTTAGTGGTTCCTTGTAGTCCATCGTGTAGAGCTTTCTCCCCGTATATTCCTCTCTGACGATGTATCCGCTTACTATAACTACTAGTTTTACGTCGGCATAAACTAGTTTCAATGGCCCTATCTGCCTGGATTCCAGGGGTATTATCTCCGTTACGTCCACTGTGTAGAGCGGCTTTGTGTAGAAATTAACATCTGCTCCAAGCCTTCTCACCTCGGCTATCATTCTCTCTAGGTCGAGTTTAACCGATAGGTAGGAGCGGCCCATATGATAGTAGATTGCCCCGGGATACAGGTCGTATAGGGCGGGAGGCAGGTCTCTATAGCCAATCTTTTTGCCCTGCTCGACTATAGAGACCCGTATTCCAACGCTCCGTAACCCGCCGTGTTTCTCGACGAATATCCTAGCCCTGCTCCAGTCAGGATAGATTTTATCCTTAGCATTCTTGAGCAGGCCCAGCTTCTCCACCTCTTTCACGACGCTTCTCAGCTCCATGGGGAGCGACTCCGGGTTGACGAATCCCTCTTGCATTGCTAGAGCTACCAAGTGGAGCTTCGCTACCTCTCTGTTAGAGGGTTCGATATAACTTGGATCTGGCTCCTGCGAGAAGAATTCCCTCGGCCTCCTAGCGAAGTAGGACTCAATGGGGTTGTCTCCTAGCAATGTTATTACTATGCCCGGTCTGTCGCGTCTACCAGCCCTACCAGCCCTTTGTAGATAGCTTGAGAAGCTATGCGGCAAGTTAACCATTAGGACGGCGTCTAAATCCCCTATATCTACGCCTAGCTCCATTGTGGGAGTTGCAACTATTGCCATAAGGCTGCCGTTGCGGAACTCGTCCTCAATCTTTTTCCTGTAGTCGCTGGGTAGCCCGGCTCTATGAACCCCTACTTTGACCCCGACGCTTTTCCTGGTTATCCTGGCTACAAGCTCTGCCATTTGTTGGCTGTCGACAAAGGCTAGGGTCTTTAGCCCCATACGGACTAGCAATCCTATTATAGACGCTGCGAGGCTCCATCTACTCCCGGATCCTACGTTTACTAGGACGTGTATAGCTGTTCCCTTCCTTCTCCTTGGACCCTCTACTATCTTCGGCGTCGAGCCGAATAGTCTCTCGCCTAGCTCCCTGGGATTTCCTATGGTCGCGCCTGCGCCGATATGTCTAAGCTCTCCTGTTATCTTTTCGAGCCTATAGAGAACCCATTTTACGTGGGTTCCAAACACGCCGCGGTATACGTGCATCTCGTCGAGGACTAGTATGCTCGCCCTTGAGACTAGCCTCTTTATCCTAGACGAGTGTATCAAGCCATAGTGTAGCATATCCGGGTTTGTTACTAGTATATGGGGTGGCTCGGAATATATCTTGTCTCGTTCTCCGCTTGGAGTGTCACCGTCCAGAACCGCGACATGGTAGCCTAGGTGCCCCTCGGCCAGCCTCTTCATCCTAATGTACTGGTCCCTTGCAAGCGCTTTGGTCGGATAAGAGATTATGGCGTAGGGCCTAGCAATATCCTCGCCTCGACGCAGCATATCGTCTAGGAGTGGTATCATGAACGCCTCTGTCTTGCCAGTACCCGTGCCAGCTACGATCACCATATCGTTGCCCGATCTATAAGTTTCGAGTGCATCGCGTTGGAAGGAGTATAGCTTCTCTATACCATAAGCTCTTAGAGCCCTTTTGAGTTGAGGCGTCATATCCACTTCCTCAAGGCTGACAAGCTTGTCTGAGCCGCTGCTGGTCTCTACCTCAACGTGGATTATGCTACCCTTTTGACGCTTCGCGGCTAGGTCTAACCGGGCTATCAGGTCTCTGAGTTCTTGGCTTACCTCGTTGATTGACACTCCTACTCTACACCTGTGTTCCAGTTGTATCTTCTAACATGCTTTGATAGACCAAGCACCTCTAGAGCCTTCTCTATAGACCAAGCATACTTGGGGTCTCCTCTAAGCCTCCTGATTTTTCTTTTAGCTAAACGGGCTTCCAGAACTAGTTCTCCTTCATCATTAAAAACCTTGAATAACCCCTTGATATGCCCCCTAGAGTTTAGGATTAGCCATGCATGAACCACCAGAGACCCCCGGGGGACCTCCAGTTTTACTACACCAGCTACTCCTCTCTTATACGTACCACGGCCCTGTATGGCTGGTTTTGAAACTATTTCCGCGGAGCCATCACTATGTATAAGGACTACAACTGCCCTGGCCGCATGCAGCCCCGATACGCTTTTCGTAGCCTCTACTGGAAGCTCTAATCTAGCCAATCCCTGCAGGCCCTCCGAGCACTTGTATTGGTTGGAGGCTTTAACTCCCTTCACCACGCACCAGGAAGTTATGGGAGTGGATAATTGACTGGATCTGACGTGGTCGTCGTCGGTTTAGGGCCTAGTGGCGCGCTTTTCTCCTGGATGGCGGCTTCTATGGGCTATCGCGTTGTAGGATACGATTTCCAGAGAACCTATCGAAAGCCTTGTGGCGACGCCGTCGTCGTCAATAGAGAATACGAAGCTCTGCTCCGCCGATCTAATAGTATAACTGGAATCGTTAGGAGGCATATAATTGATATTGACGGGGAGAAGACTATTGACATAGATCATAGCCGTCCAGCGTGGTACATTATCGATAAAGCCGGGTTCGTCGATTACCTGAGAGAAGCGGCTTTGAGCGAGGGTGCACACGTCGTCTATAAGCAGGTTAAGCCGGAAAGCGTTGGAGGACATGTAGTGGTCGATGCTAGAGGCCCCTACGCACATTCCTCAAACAGAAACGCATGGATAATGGCCTATAGAGCCCTCGTGAAAAGCGATGCATGGCCCGAGGATACTGCGCTGCTACGATTCGAGACTACTTCATCGGGGATCCTGTGGATTTTCCCGGGCAACCGTAGGGGAGTTGTTAATGTGGGCGGCGGGGTCAAGGGCGCTTCTATAAGCGAGGTTAAACGGTATATTATCTCGATTGTCAGGGAGAGGCTGGGGAGTAATGCTGAAGTCATAGAGGAGTCGGTTGCGCCAATAGCCGTTTACTCCAAGGTTGACCCAGTCAGAGGGAGGGTCGTCAAGCTGGGCGAGGCTGGCGGTCTGATAAACTCCGCTGGGGGAGAGGGTATCCGGATGGCTCTTCTCTCGGCTCTGAGGACGAAGGAGATCCTAGCCGAGGGCCTGGAGGGATTCAACAGTAAGTATCCTAGCACGATACGGGACATAGCCTCCGAGGCTATCTTATCACGAAGGCTTCTCTACGCTATGGAGAGAGCTAAGCCCGGTCTTGGGAGAGAGATATTGACTGGGCTACCTGTATCGTTTTGGCATGGGTTCCTGAGGGGCGAGCTATCTAGGACTCTGATAGCGAGATCGCTGATTAGCAGGCCTAGGACTGCTCTGCTAGTCCTCAGAGCTCTCTTATCCTCTCAAGCTTAGACTCTATAGATTCTAGCCTAGACGACTTTCCTTGCCTGCATATAGTGTAGTGTAGCACAGAGTCGGCCACCCTAATAGTTGCACTGAAGTTGCCTCCTTCGACCTCTACTGCCCCATCGTCTCTGAGTGAAACCTTGTATCCCTTCATTTTGAGGAACCTATACACTACCTCGGGGGCCAGCCTTTGCCTCTCCTTAGACTCCTCCGTCTTCATTAGCTCCTTTAACCGCATCTCCGCTTTCTCGGCTACTGGCGGGCAGGATTCACGGTATTCTTGCGCTAAGGCTTTCAGGATACTCTGTAGGACGTCTTCTACATTCGTGGATTTGACGTAGGTTACTAGGGCGTCGAAATCCTCCGAGTCTAGATAGTCTAGTAGCCTGTAGGGGTCTCCGCCGAACACCGTGAACTTGTATTTCTCCTCTGCCTTGCTAAACCTGTTCCTTATCTCGTTGAAGGCGCTTATCGGTATCTTCTCGGCATACCTGGACAGTATGTGGTTTACTATGTGCCTCAGGAAGTCTTTTGTGGGCCTGCACTCTATGGGTTCTTGCCTTTCCATACCTTGACCGGATGCCAATTCTCTTCACCGCTATTAGACGCAAGTGCTAGGTAGTGTTGTTCCACTTATTTCCATTAGAGCGTTGCATCTCCTCTAATCCTTTTCTTCCTTTTTTATCGACCCTAGAGCCTTCCTCCCTCTGACCCTCTTTATCTTCACCCTGACAGTTTCCCCTGGTTCAAGATCCTCGGAAGACTCATCAACTGCTATCTCGTACCCCGAGTATAGGCCGATAGGCCTGCCTTCATCGTCTACCCCTGTTATCCTAATCTTGACCGTTGTCCCCTCTCTCACTGGTGGCGAGCGCCTCTTGTTGTCGCTTTCCGGATTCTTGTATGTGGGGTATATGCTTAACCTCTCATAACTTGTAGAATAAGGGTCTCGCTTTTTCCTCTTCGAGTTCCTGGACACACGGATCCACCGGGCTTCTGGTAGGGGGATAGCGTCTAGGGGATTTAAAGGATAGCTTGTCTCTTCTTTAGATATAGGATGAAGAGCAGAGGCGCCTGAAGCCAGGATGAGGAGGCTGAGCTACGCTGACCGCTATATCCCCGCGTAGATACGTCTACTCGCCTGTACTGGTCTTAGCCCTTGTGTTTGTCATTGCTATATCCGTGTATACGGGTTACGAGTCGTATAGATACGCGTTGGCCAACAGTAAGAGCGATCAACTCTATGTTAGCGACGAGATATATTATGTTGATTCTGCCCGGCGGTATCTTGAGTTTATATTCGATGTAGATGTCAATGCCTCGATGTATAGCAATAAGACCAATACAGACTATTTTAACCTAGAACATCCACCGCTTGGCAAATATCTTATTGCTCTGTCTATGATACTTTATGGAGACAACCCCCTTGGATGGCGCATGCCTGGAATCATCGAATCGGGGCTTATTGTACTATTTATGGGATGGACCCTTCTCTTAGCCGGAAAGAACAGAATAGCTGGGGCTCTGGCAAGCATAGCGGGCGTAGCTGCACTCGGATCCGAGAAACTATTGGCCGTTTCCGGTTCTATAGCCATGCTAGACATACACCTAGCGTTCTTCACATCACTCACGGTATCATTCCTCCTTCTAGGAAAGAGACGCCCAGCTCTTATAGCGGGGAGCCTAGCTTTATCGACCAAGCTCAGCGGCGCGGCATCGATAGTAGCAGTGATGCTATACGATCTCTATCGGGAGGGCTCTGTGAGGGTTAAAGCTAAGAGACTATCGGAAGACGTGTTGATACCATTTATCATCTATGTCGCCCTAATGATCCCTCTAATAGCATACTTCGGCCCGGTGGATATAGTAAAGGAGACTCTGTCGGCCTTGAAGTGGCACGTGACTTCAAGGCCCCCTGGTCCTCCTACATCAACTCCGCTAGGCTGGATACTCAATAGCAACCCGTTTTATTACTCGTTTAAGCCAGCGGCTCAGGCAGCTACCCTAAACACGATTTTACATTTAACTGTCCTCATAGTAATGGCTCCGCTGGTCTATGTTGCTACAAAGTGCAGGTCTGACCAGCTACTTGTCGGCCCCCTAAACTATCTATCGGTCCTGATTATCTACGCCCTGGTGTGGGTTCTCGGCAACAGGACCCTCTATAGTTTCTATTCTGTCCAGTTGATCCCTCCGATGGCCGCTACAATAGGCTCGCTGGTTATAGTTGGAGGTGTGATAAGATGCCAGAGATACGATTAGCGCTGGCAGAACTCACCCGTGGTGAGACTCCTAGAGAATCGCTGAAGGCCGCGAAGCTCGTTCTCAACGCTATAAAGAGAGTTCTCTCCGATGATCTTACAGTATTGTTTCCGGAGAATTGGCTAACAAGAAATGTAGTGGAAGAGAACGACTATATATCAATTATTGAAGGTTTATACGCGGAATACGGCTATCCGATATTTTCTGGTCTAGCTTATATTAGGGATAGCGAACGCATAGTCAGCCGCGGATACTTTGCTGGCGATCGTGGAGTTACGGGTATATGTGAGAAACATTTCCCTAGCAAGGCTGTTGGGGAGAGAGGCTGGGTTTCGCCCGGTAGCTTAGCTAGGATCGTAGAGGTGAACGGGGTTAAGATTGGTTGCTTGGCGTGCGTCGACGTCTTCTACCCGGAGATGGCCCGGGATCTAGTGGTTAGAGGCGTGGATTTAATCTACAATCCTGCATCGATACCTAGCGATAGAGTTAGACTCTGGCAGGGGATTCTATCTACGCGCGCAGCTGAGAACATAGTCTTCACTGCTGGAGTTAACACCATTGGGGTAACATATCCCGATGGCAGGTTTACTGGTGGGGGTAGCGCTGTATTCAAGCCAGACGGCCAGCCAGTAGAGGCTCTTAGGGGCATTGACGTCGTTAGGGTGTACCGTATAGAGACCGAGTTTATCGATGATATCAGAAAACGATGGGCATTCAGAGAAGACTTAATTAGCAGACTCTCTAGCATCTACTCCAGGCCGGGTCGCTAACTCTTAATTCGCCTCCTAGAGACCCATCTATGGGGGTGGAGAAAATGGATGAGGGCCTGGCCAACGTATTTGACAAGCTGGAACCCTTAAGCAAGGGACAGGAGAGACTCTTCTCCGTATTGCGTAGCGAAGACGTTAATATCGTTGGTGTGTTTGGGCCCACTGGGACCGGTAAAAGTTATGTGACCCTAGCATACGGGCTACAGTCTCTATCTAGGAAGCGCTATAAGAGGATAGTGATAGCTAGGCCCATTATAGATGTTACAACGGGTCAAGAGGTAACCATTACCAGTGATCCAGAGCACTATGTTAAGTTAGCGAGCGAGTACATAGCTGATATTGCCTCGTCCCTGGCTGGAGAAGACGTCATCGGGAAACTAGTAGAGGCAAGGAAGCTTGTCTTGGTAGATCCTCACCTGCTTCGGGGTAGGAGTTTTGACGATTCACTGATCATCCTAGACGATGCCCAGAACGCTGCTCCAGAGACCATAGTAGAGATAATCACGAGACTAGGCAATAACTCTAGGCTCATAATAGCGGGAGACCCTATATTCCAGAAGGGTCCCCGCAGCGAGGGGATCGTGCTCGCGAGAGAAATACTTATGGGTGAAGAGAACGCCGAGATAATTGATCTCGGAGTGAAGGATATAATCCGGCCGGGCGCCAGGCTCGGACTCCGCTTACTTTTGGAATTACAGGTTAGGAGGAGGCGCATGAGCGAGATAGAAGAGAGGATCGCCGAGGAGGCTAGGAACATCTCGCCGGACGCAGATATAATAAATGTAGCGTATCTTGTTGATCTGAAGAAGAAGTGGGGCATTGAGAGCGATCATGTCCCCGACGCATTAATACTCGTCAAGGAGGGCCATCTAGGAAGGTTAATCGGACACGGAGGAGAGAGGATAGCCAGGATAGAGGAGGAAACAGGTTTAAGCCTCAGGGCGGTACAGCTTACACTGGACTTTAAAGAGTATATCAGGGCAATACACCCAGTGGCTTGGGTACACAAGCATGTCATCGACTTTGACTTTGCTGGCCCGGAGCTGAGGCTTCTGGTTAGCAAGGGTAACCTAGGGCCTGTAATCGGCCAGAAAGGAATCTATATAAAATTCGTTGATGAGGTATTCCGCAACCTGTTCGGGTTCGGTGTATACGTAGTTGAAAGCAGGGAAGGGGGAAGGAGAAAGCGGTAAACCCTAATTGTTTTATTCCTCCTCGACATCGTAGAGTTCAACCACTACCCTAGCCCGGACCCTGTCGCTGGAGAAAGGAGGGACATTCTCGCCTAGATCCACTGCAAAGACCACATTATTGCCTAGATCGTCGGTAAATCTAACCTCCGCTACATATCTGGGCCTCGGCCCTCCTGACTCGGCTATCTTCATGGCGGCCTCCATTATCCTGGAGAGAGCCATCTGAAACGCCACCGGGCTAGATAGGTCTTCGGGCTTTAGGACTATGCTCTGCATTCCACTCATCACTTTCCCTATCCGTGCCTTACCATAGTACTCCTTCTTTACCTCGGACTCTTCCATCTCGTATTACACCGTGCCAGTCAGTATTGTCCGGGGTATTATTGCCTTTAATAGACAGAGGAAGAGATTTCTTCCCCAGAGGCTTATGGAGAGAGGAGGGTGTGCTGCTTGTCAGCCAAGCGCGGCCACGCAGACCTAGTCGAGACCTTGAAGAAGATCGAAGAGAAGTGGCAGAAAGAGTGGGAGAAAGCTGGCGTATTCGAGCCGGAGCCTGACGAGGCAAAACCGAAGTTCTTCGTAACGTTTCCTTTCCCCTATGTTAACGCGTATCCGCATCTAGGCGGTGCATTCACTATACTTAGGGCGGACATAACTGCACGTTATAAGAGGTTGAGAGGCTATAATGTACTATTTCCGCAGGGTTGGCATGCTACGGGAGGGCCAATCGTAGCCTCTGCTCTACGATTAAGGGAGGGCGACCCCAGCATAATTAGAACACTAAAAATGATGGGTGTGGAGGAGGAAGAGCTGGATAAATTCAAGGACCCGGCCTACTGGGTCTACTACTTTACCAGGGGATGGAAGAGGGATTTGAAGAGGTATGGCATGAGTATCGACTGGAGGAGGGAGTTCTACACGACCAGCTTGAACCCTTACTACAGCAAGTTCGTTGAATGGCAGTATTTGAAGTTACGCGAGAAAGGGCTCGTTGGCAAGGGAGAGCATCCTGTGGTGTGGTGTCCTAAGGAGAAGAAGGTTGTCGGAGACCATGACCGGTTAGACGAGTATGCTGGCATTAGCCCTGTCGAGGCCGTTATAATTAAGTTTAGACTAGACGATGGGACGGTCGTGCCGGCACTGACATTCAGGCCCGAGACTGTCTATGGTGTGACTAACATCTGGGTTAGACCCGACTATACATATCTTATAGTCGACGTCAATGGTGAAAGATGGATTTTAAACACTTATATGAGAGATGAACTGGCCGATCAAAAATTCGAAGTCAACACGGTCGACACTATATCAGGGCGGGAACTACTGGGTAAGGTCGCTAGAAACCCCGTTAACGGAGACTGGGTCCCGATACTGCCAGCCACATTCGTAGACCCCGAACTGGGTACCGGGATAGTTATGAGCGTGCCGGCCCATGCCCCCTACGACTATATAGCCCTAAAAGAGCTACAGGAGAAGCCCGAACTCCTCGAAAAATACGGGCTAGCGCCTGACATCGTTAGAGGCCTAAAGCCGATACCCCTAATCAAAGTTGAGGGTTACTCTTCAATACCAGCAAAGGATGCGGTGGAAGCCCGGGGAATCAAGAGTCAGGAAGAACGTGAGAAGCTTGAAGCCGCGACCAAGGAGGTCTACTCTAAGGAGTACCATACTGGCGTTCTATTAGACGTGGCGGGACAGTGGTCGGGTAGAAGGGTCATCGACGCTAAGAAGGAGATCGTAGAGTGGATGGAGAAGCAGGGCTTTGCTATCCAGATATATACACTGCCCTCCCGTGTATACTGTCGTTGTGGCGCGCGAACCCATGTTAAGATTGTATCCAATCAGTGGTTCTTGCTCTATAGTAACCCAGAGTGGAAGAGACTAGCCCATAGGGCTGTTGACAGGATGCGATTCTACCCCTTGAGGCTACGAGAGGTTTTCCACAGTACTATAGACTGGCTTAGGGATTGGGCGTTTACGCATCAACGGGAGCTGGGCACTCCCCTGCCCTGGGACAGGGAGTGGGTGATCGAGAGTCTAAGCGACTCAACGATATACATGGCGTATTACACTATAGCGAAATACCTGCAGAACCCGGAGACGTATGGGATAAAGCCTGAACAGCTAAAGCCAGAGTTGTTCGACTATATATTCCTAGGTAAGGGTGATGCAGAAAGCGTTTCGGAGGCTACAGGTATCTCTGTGGAACTTCTGGAGGCTATGAGGAGAGAGTTCCTCTACTGGTACCCCGTCGACGCCAGAATTAGCGGTAAGGATTTAATTCCAAATCATTTGACATTTTTCATATTTCACCATGTCGCCATATTTGACGAGAAACACTGGCCTAGAGGAATAGGGGTCAACGGCTGGATACTTGTAGAAGGAGAGAAGATGAGCAAGGCGAAGGGTAACTTCATACTCCTAAGACAAGCTCTAGATTGGTGGGGAGCCGATGCTACCCGGTGGGCAGAGGTACTCGCTGGCGCGGACGCTGGACTCGATGACGCCAATTTCGAGCCTAGCGTGGCCGAAAAAGCTGTTGAGGAACTCGTTTGGTGGATTAAGTTCGCCGAGTCGAATTACGGTAGAGGACGAACCTATAGATTAGTTATTGATGATTGGTTTGAGAGCGTGTTAAACAAGACTATTCTCGAAGTCACTAAAGCTATGGATGATATGAATTATAAAACAGCTCTGGTGAAGGCTTACTATGGAATGCAAGCCCACTATAAATGGTATCTCAAGAGAGCTGGATCCCCCAATAAAGAATTACTAAAGAAATACATAGAAAGCGTTACACTCATGATAGCACCCTTCGTGCCACACGTCGCCGAGGAAACTTGGAGTAGAATTGGCAAGAAGCCCTTCGTATCGCTAGCTAGATGGCCGGAAGCAGACGAGACAAAGATAAACGACGAAGTGGAGAGGGCTGAGGAGATTATAAGAAGGGTCATTGATGACATCAAAGAAATCAAGAAATTCGTTAGAGATCCGCACAAGGCTAACGTGGTTGTAGCCGCTTCATGGAAATACGAGTTCGTACGAAGCATAATTGAAGCTAGGAAGAAGGGATTCGACCTCCGGTCTTCTATTAAAGAGGCGATAAAGGCTCTTCCGAGCGAATACAAGAAAGAGGCTGGAAAGCTGGTTCCGGTTATAATGCAGAACCCTGATATTCTGAGTTTGTACGTAGAGAGACACTTAGAGCTGAAGTCTTTGAGGGAAGCAGGAGAGTTCATCGCTAGAGAGACCGAATTGAGCGAAGTCTCTATCAAGGTTGAGGAGGAGTATAGTCCAGGTAAGAAGATAGCCCTGCCATCCAAGCCAGCGATCATATTAGAGTGAGAGGGGTGCACGCTCTATGAGCATACCCGTGGCTGATGCACATACACATACAAACCCGGCGAGGGGTCTGGGCGCCGCTAAAATAGCGGATAGATTTCATAGGAGTGGAGGCTGGTTTATGGCTATCGTTGCGTTGCCTCCATGGGCGTATGGTCTAGACTTTGCAGGGATAGAGTCCTACAGAGAGGTCTTAGATATTCTGACTAGAGAATGTATGGCAGCCGAAGAGGCTGGCCTTAAAGTCTCATGCCTAGCCGGGTTTCATCCGGCCGACGTCGACAAGCTGATAGACAAGTATAGAATGGATCCTAGAGAAGTGTTGGAGCTTGGCTTGCGTGTAGTCGAGGAATACGGCAATGCTTGTCGTGATGGGTTCCTAGATGGCATAGGAGAAGTTGGTAGACAGCACTATAAGACGACTGCTGAAAGAGTTATCATAAGCGAGATCATACTGGAGAGGGCCCTAGAGATAGCCAATGATGACGATTGTATCGTACACATGCACCTCGAAAACATGGGGTCCGTGACTATAGATCTCGTTGACAGGTACGTTGAGAGGATCGGCGCTTCCAAGGTCAAGCACCGGATAGTATTCCATCATATGAAACCAGGCCACTCTGTATATGCATCCAAGCTAGGATATCCAGCCACCATACCGGGCACGCCGGAGTTACTCAAGAACGTGTTAGGCAAGACGCCTCCGGTGTTTATGCTTGAAAGCGATCATATCGACGATCCGATGCGTCCCGGCGCCGTTGTGTATCCCTGGGTCATGGCTGACCAGGTAAACCGGTTGCGTAAACGTGTCGGCGACGATTACCTTCATAGAATAAATATTGATAATATAGTTAATGTTTATAGGGTTTCGCCTCCCTAGAGGATCTCTCTATCGAATCCACTACTTTAAGCACTTCTTCGCTGGACAGTCTTACAGCATTCATATAACTGGTTGACACCGCTTTTAGAGACGGATTATCGCCGCCTATCATTATCGTATGTATTTTTACTTTATTTCTAAGTATTATACTATTCAGTACCGATATCGATAGACGATCCTCGCCGTCAGTAATTAACACGACATCAACGTCTTCTGCCCTCCTCCCCTTTCGGTCACTGATATCGTCTACCGCGACAGCGATAGCCCTAGTTATATCAGTCCCTCCACTCGCCTTCACAGTCCCCAGATATTCCAGGAGCCTAACGATATCCCTAGGCCTAGCCCTTCTACTTATACTCATCAAACTATGTGGGATCGCGTCGAAGAATCTTACATAGAAGGGCCTATTCTCCCTAAGTGCTGCTTGAAAAAGAGCTACCGCCACGGCCCTGGCCCAGTCGATTTTACTACCAGCCATGCTACCGCTCTTGTCTAGCAACACGTAGATGGGTCCCTCCTGGAGGTTAAACACTCTCGTATAGAGAAGTAGCTTTGACTCAGCGTATAGTGTATAGAATACCTCGTCGGGTAGGGCTAGTTGTGTCGGGTGAAGTCTCTCCACGTCACTACCGAGTTCTATGCCTTCAATCCATCCTTTAGGGAACCTCTCGGTTCTCCTAGCGAACCTTGATGGAATCTTGACTCCCGATAGCTTCTCCAAGACCTTGGCTACGTCTGTTCTCCTCACAAGGTATAGTATTGCTTCGAGAACGTCTTCGAAGGCGAGTTCCGACGTGTTGCCCGCGAGAGCACTGTTTACCAGCGATTCCACGCTTTTTGCTAGCTTTGAATCGATTTCAGCTTGTTGAAGTGCTAGCGATACTGCCCTTTTGATGTGCCCGTCAATACTATTCTTGTCCTCCCCGTTGAGATCCTGGGAAGTTAGCGAGCGCGGCATGTTGCGGATTACTCTCTCTAGGATGGATGCTGAGGCCACTAGGCTAGTCATCCTGTCGACTACCGTCTGCGGCTTCACCCTCCAGAAGCCAGCATCGTCGAGTATGGACCTCACTATGATAGCCTTTACTCTGCTAGCCTCATCATTCTCCTCGGTCTCAGGATGTGCTACCCTAGGCAGGGGTAGGTAGAACGAGTAGTAGATTGATGCAGCGAGTTGGGCGTCTAGCCATTCAGGCTGGCTCAGAGATCCGAGTAGCTTTTGCACTAGCCTAATGACTAGGCTTCCTTGGTATTCTACTACGACGTCCGATATGTTTCCCGTCTCAACTAGCAGCTTCATCCCTTTATCACACATTTAGCTTCGACATTACCTTGTCGATCAAGTAATCTATCTCCTCCATTATCTCGCTCGCCCGTTTAATTATTTCTTGATCGTCTATTCCCTCGACCAAAGCTTGAATCTTGGATCGCGTCGCCTTTAGGCTTCTATAATAGTCTATCAGGCGTGGATCGAATGAGGCTACCTTGTCTATCACCTCTCTTGTCTTCTCTAGGTTTACCTTTATTGCTTCTAGTTCCCTTAGGATTCTCTCCTTTGTTTTCAGTTCCTCTGTTAGTATTGTGTTTATTTTAGTGAAATCCTCGGGGTCTCTGGGCACAGTGTACTTGAGCACTATTAGGTCCTGCTCTGTCGCATATGTTCGCCCCTCTAGCAGTGCGTTCGCCGCTATAGCTTTCAGTATCTTCCCTTTCCTTCTGTCGGTTATGTGTAGATTCTTATCCTCTAATACCATATATATTCTTATTAATTTATCTTTTATATTGTATACGTCTATGTTATAGAGTATGAACTCGCGCGCCCGCCTGACCTCCTCCAAGCTCATTACAGGCTCGGACGACTCGTACCCTCTCCTCTCTATCTCCCACGACGCCGACAACAATGGGTCCCATAGTTCCGGTGGTAAAGGCTCTACCCTGTGCCTGAAAAGGAATCTATCATAGAGCGCCTGCAATTCTTGCTCCTCGGGTACGTTGTTTGAGGCGGCTATTATAGTCCAGAGGTTAGTCCTCAACTCTGTATAACCGTCGTAGACAATCCTCTCCTGCATTATACTGAGCAAGCTGTTCAACACGGCACTACTAGCGTTAAATATCTCGTCTAAAAACGCTATCTCTGCCTCAGGCAGCTTCCCCCGTGTTATCCTCCTATACTCACCTTCTTTAAGAGCCCTGATGTCTAAAGGCCCGAGCAGCTCACCGGGCTCGGTATATCTGGTCAACAGGTACTTGAAGAACCTTGCTTCGACTAGGGTAGCAAGTCTCCTGGCTAGGGCGCTCTTCGCAGTACCGGGCTCGCCTAGAAGCAATACGTGCTCTCCGGTTATCAGGGCCATTACGAGGAGGCGGGCCTCCTCGTCTCTGCCCACGAAAGGCTTCTTCAGCTCTTCGTACAATGTCCTCACACGTTTGACCATTATTTCATGTTCCTGCTTCTGCAACTCTTTCTGCCCCTTAGCCTTCCCCTCTATGGCTCATTGGAATCGGAGTGTTAATCTATTTCTCCTAATCTAGGCGTGCTACACGGTTAATATGGGGTGCCTGGTTGTGGAGAACTGCGAGGTCCCAGGCGAGTTACTTGAAGCGGCGCTCTCCGTGTCGGGGAACTCTTACGCTCGATATTCGGGGTTTCGCGTAGCAGCGGCTGTCAGGGACGAAAGAGGCCGTGTTTTTAGCGGTGTCAACGTGGAGAACTCTAGCTACGGACTGACAGTATGCGCCGAAAGGGTAGCTGTTTTTAACGCGGTTACTCATGGAGCGAGGGAGATCAAAGATGTGTTGGTTCTTGCCTTAGATAGCGACTATCCCGTTCCCCCGTGTGGAGCTTGCCTGCAGGTTTTGAGGGAGTTTTCTAGTGGTGATGCAATTGTCTATATGGTGTCGGGAAGGACCTGGAGGTGCCGTGTAATGAGACTCGGAGAGCTGTTACCCTTAGGTTTCACCCTGGAGGGGCGGTCAATGGAGTAACCTGTCTTCATATACTGGTCTGGTGAAACCAGTCCTCTCATCCCGCCCTGTATCTCAAGTCCTCTAGCCAATACTATAATAACCCCAGTTAGGGATAGCCTATCCGGCCCGTATAGGGGCTCTGTATCGGGAACAGGGAGAATCGTATTGGAGAGCGGAAGAGAAGAGGTTAGGAAGATCTCCTCTCTCCGTGAAGGAGAGAATGACGTCAACGTCCGTGTAAGAGTTATCAAGACTATGGATCCAAAGGTTGTAGAGACGCGTAAAGGGCCTAGGACTATAAGTGAAGCGATTGTCGGCGATGAGACTGGTAGGATAAAGATGACGCTCTGGGGGAAGCACGCTGGAACGCTGCAGGAGGGCCAGGCTGTAGAGGTTAGTGGTGCATGGACGACCTCCTATAGAGGCGAAGTCCAGTTAAACGTGGGATATAGAGGCGATATTAAGGAGGTTTCCGACGAAGATGTTGCCAGCGAGGAGGAGATACCAGAGGAGACTCCAAAGGCGACTCGGGGCTACTCTGGGAGAGGAGGATTCTATAAGGGCGGATTTGGCGGTTATCGATCGAGGAATAGGCCTAGATAACTTGTACTCCTTGCTATACCTATAGATCCGGGGATGATTTTTTAGCACGTCTGGGAAGCCTTCCGTAGAGAAGGCTGATGACCGGCCTCCACCGGTCATGACCCATAATACAAATATCAAAAATTAAAAATGTTTAGGTAGTTGGTTGGTTATCCCACTGGGTAGTTGTCTGGCACCTTCGCCCGGAAGTATTTGCCTGTCTCCGGGCTCTGGAATAGACCTATCTTCACTCCCTTCCTGTTCTTAGGCTTCAGCTCCCAGACCTTCTTCGGGACTAGTTCTACTTCCTTTCCAGTGTAGGGGTCTCTTACCTTCACCGGGGCCTTCTTTGCCGTCTTTCTCCTGGCCATACAAGTCCACCTCTACAAAGTTGGTTCTTGTCAATTAACCTCGATAGTAGTTTACGTTAATATATGTTATTGAAGAGTTTTAGCCATTTTCTCCATGGCACGCCAAGTATCTTTAAAGGTATCTTTAAAGGAATCCTTTAAGATAACGTTGGTACCTCTTAAGGAATTGATTAGTTGATTAATTAGCACGATACAGCTGATTGGATCATACAATAGCGTAGAGCAGTCTTGGCTAGGAGTACCGGCTTGCCCACCCTGCGGAGGACGTATTTTAGAGTATAGCTCTTCTCGTATACCTCATCCATGTTTGATAAATCAACGGTCTCCCATATGTACCCTTTCTCGCCTATGATACCTGCTTTAACCGTTGAACCCTCTAGAATGAGCTTTGCCCCTTGCACATCAGCTTCAAATACGCTGTTCCCCAGTTTCACTGCGAATGGATTTGAATTATATTTAGCTATAATTGTAAATTCTCCTGCGCTTCTTATGAAGAGACCGCCGCAATCCGAGTCGCAGAACTCTTGAGTGCATTTACCCTTATGGGAGCCCAAGCATTCTATCTTGCCAGCGAGTTCTCTTGCCCCGTTTACCAGTGTGAGGATGCTATCAGCAACTCCGACAGCGACTGCCGCTTTATACCCCTCTTTCGGCAGAGCATCTATAATGGCTTCGAGTCTGTTGACGAGTTGCTGGCCTAGTTGCCTTTGCATACTCATCCTCGAACCCTCCTATACGCCCGGGGTATGGGGCATTAGCTAGAGGACTTAAAATTAGTTCCCCGAGGCTGGTTCAGGTATGCCAGGCCTGACTATTTTCCTTGCTAAGGCTAAGCGTCTCCTTACAGGTTCTATGCCCCCGAAACCGCGTATACACTCTATGCAAACCCTTCTCACGTTGTCAATCTGAACCAGGCATTCATCGCATCCAAGCCTGCCACAGAGTACACAGTAACCTATAGCTGGTTTTTCACCGCATATAGCACACTGTGTCTGACTACACACCAGGCATAGGCCATTCACTTGGTGCTCTACACAGACTTCCCTTCCACACCCTGGACATTTCATTGTTGATGGGTTCCTATTGCATATCTCGCATAGTGTCACCAAACCACTACACCGAGTGTATCTGGTATAACTCCCCTCCTGACTAGTAGCTCATAGGTTCTCCATATCCTCTTATCGGTGACGTATCTAGTCGTAAACCCGTTTTCCTCTAGGAGTCTTCTTACTATGTCGGGGAACTCGTCTGGGTTTATGCCTCTGGCGCTAAGGGCTGCTTCGGCTACTATTTGAGCTAGATCCCTCGTTGAGGGGAGTTTTTGTTTTCTCTTGGAGCGCCCAGAGGCTTCTCCCTTTATCTCGCTTATGGATTCTATTAGGTCTTCAAGCACATCCTCTGGAATGTCTATTTCCTTCCCCACCGCTTGCAACACCTTCCAGCGTGTCACTCGGTGTTTATGGTAGCCCTATTATTTCCGGCCTATTACATCTGACTCGGGCGGTATTATCCTCGTACTTTGCAGGTAATCCCGTGTGATTACTGTCTATTCCACTCCATGTGAGCCCCCTGCAGTATACTTATAGCGGTGTTGTAGTGTGGAGCAGAGGCTTGTCGACGAGAGGATCTCTATGGTTTTTTCCAGGGAAATCCAGAGGCTTGTCGACGAGATTGCATGGGTTGATAGGAGGCTGTACGAGTTAGATGGTGATGAGAGTGAGGAGGCTAGGGTCGAGGTCATATTGTTGAGGACTCTCCGTGACCACCTAGTTAGTGATCTGAAGGAGTTGGGCGGCTTTAGTGGTGGGCTTGAGTGGGAGAAGGTTCCCTCTATTAGCAGTGTTGGAGTTGATGGTAGGGAGGACGCGTTGGGATACTCGTAGTAGACTCTATATATTTTAGATATATTTAAATAATTTGTTATGTCATATAATTCCTTAAGTTATACTATACAGCCACTACTGAATAGTTTATAAACCTGGAGTAGGTATCGTAGGCTTTATATACTTTTCCGATACTCTAGTATATGGAGTATACGGGGTGTGCACAGATGGTACCAGTTAAGACGACGATCGATGTGAGACTAGTTGAGAGAGTGAGAAAAAAGATAATGAAAGAATTCGAGCAAATGAGGCAAATGCTGGACACGGGCGAGGTCGGTATCGAGATCTCACTCGCGTTGTCAGATGAGGAGGTAGAGAAGCTCGTACTCTTAGCACTAGCTGAGGCTAGGCGACCAATCTCCTGGAGAGAGTTCAAACAGATATTCACAGGCGTCGTCGGCGAGGACAGGCTTAGGAGAATACTCTCTAACTTGAAGGCGCGCGACGTCATAGTGGAACTAACCAGGACTCGCTACAGTCTCCCGGAGTACGTTCCAGTCAGCGAGTTGAGTAAAGTCAAGAATCCACGAGTGCTTTCGAAGGTGTTATCTCGATCTAAGATACAATAAACACTTTAACGCACCGTAGAGGCGTAAGCAGCCCTTTATACTGCAGCACGGAGGACACCGGGTACCTGGGGGTTCTAGCGATATGCCAAAGGCCACGATAAGGAGGGTCGGTAAGCTGGCTATCATTGAGACCGAGTACGGTCAGAGGGCTGTAGTGCCCGTAGATACTCTATGCGACCTGGTAATAAACCACAACATAATCATCGTCAACGAGGATATAAGGTGTGAGAAGGTTGGCAAGGGCTAGCCACAGCAGTGTAGAGGACGACATAATAGCCCTCCTGAGGGAGACCGGAATAGCGAGAAAGACGGCCAAAGGAAACGAGTGGCCCCAATGCAGGGAGCTAACAGGGATTACGAGAGACGATCAGCCATTCTTCCTATACATATACCAGGGCCGGTATAGTGGGAGGACAATAATACGGATAACCCCGACGCCGCAAGACTGCATACACGCTCTATATACGCCAAACGCCTTATACGTAGTCCACATAGGCAACGAGGAAGAACTAAAGAAATCACTAGAAATAAAGATAAAAACAATAACAAGAATACATGGTCAGAGCAAACAATAAAACCCCCAACAACCCCCAACACGACAAACGGCGGGGTAAAACAGCGGGGTAGGGTAGCCTGGCAGCCCGCGGGGCTCATATGAGCCTGGGGCTGCCGGCCGCTATTCCTCCGCACATCTGGTTCCCTTCCAAATCACTAATCACTAATATTGACATAATCAAGAATGACTCTTCGCTACATCAAATTAATCAGGTAATACTAGCAAATGTAGAAGTGTAGGTATTACTACGTGAATGTTTAATGCTAGACCCCGAAATCGACAAAACAATTAAAAGGGATTAAGCCAAAAAATAGAGATACACTAATAATAAAATTATATTTAATTTTTAAAACTATAAGACTTATCCTAACAGATGGACATTATTCAACATTAAATAATTTTTTATAAAAAATATCTGAGATAATCCTATGTAAAGACAGAGAAATGCTTAAGGCTCCTAGAAAATGTTTACTAGAATAAAAAATAAAATATTTAACTATAAATTATTTAATCTAATATAAAATATAATGAAAAATCAAGGATAAAATATTAAGCCCTTTTTCAATACCAAGTGAATAGCGGCCGGCAGCCCCGCCTCGGAGACACACTCCCGGGAGAGTATCCCGGGAAGGTCCAGCCCGAGGTCGGTGGTTCAAATCCACCCCCCGCTACCAGTGGGGGCCCCGCCGCCATGTTTCTTCTCTTCTCCTCCTGTTGGTGTGTGTTTTTGTAGTTGTTTGTTTCTTTTGTGTTGGTTGGTGTTGTGGTGTGAGGTTGGCTTATGTTGTGTTGGATGGTGCTGGTGATGGGTTTGGTGGTGGGCCTTGTAGTTTGGAGGTTGCTGTTAAGCCTGTGATTGATGGGTTGGCGGGGCATAGTGTTTGTGGGTTGGTTTATACTGTGGGTCGTGGTGTTGCTCCTGAGAGTGATGTTGCTGTCTTGAGCTTGTTGGGCTATGATCCTGTGAGGTACTATACTGGGAGGGGGCCTTTGGAGGCCCTTGGGGCCGGTATACCTTTTAGGGAGGGCTGGCTCGCCCTGAGAGCGAATTTTGCGACGGTAGATCCAAGGACCCTCCGGATCATTGATAGGAGGACTGGTAGGAGCTTGACCACGTGGGAGGCGAGACTGCTGGCCGAGGCAGTCGACGGTATGGATCTCGATGGGGGTAGAGCTAAGGCGCTGTTCAAGGCCACCATAGGGCACAGAGGGGTCCTGGTGATCAAACACGAGACCATGAAGCTCTCGGCGGATATAACAAACACCGATCCAGCCTACGAGAGGAGGGGCCCGATAAGCCATGCAAGGAAGCAATTCGAACCCTACATTCAAGAGGCAAAGCCCCTCACAAGCAATCCAGGAGCGGTGCTGGCTGCTAAGCTGGTCAACGAGTTCACCAGGAGGGCGATAGAGATCCTAGACACACACCCAGTAAACCAGGGAAGGCGGGAGAGGGGATTACCCCCGGCAAACGCTATACTACTACGAGACGCTGGAGACCGTCTCCCAGCGGCTGAGCCCTTCAAAGAAAAACATGGCATAGAAATGGCCAGTATAGTTGAGATGGTCGTGGAACGCGGCATCGCAAGGGCCCTAGGGCTCAAGGACCTGGACCTGGGCGTCGACCCCCAAGAGATCCCGAGGAACGAGTTACTCGCTAGAGAAGCTGAGCTAGCGGCTAAAGCCTTGGAGGAATATAGCGGGGTCTATGTACACCTTAAGGGGCCCGACGAACCAGGCCACGATGGGGATCTAGAGGAGAAGGTCAGGGCTATAGAGGACATAGACAGGTTCTTCTTCAGGAGCTTCTTAAACCGCATAAACCCTGAGGAGACGCTAATCATAGTAACCAGCGACCACGCAACACCATGGTACATGAAAGCGCATAGTGACGACCCAGTGCCGCTGATGTTCTCCAACCCCGGGATAGAAACCGGACACAAGGGGTTCAACGAGAAGGAGTGTGAGAAGGGAGAGCTCGGTATACTAGAGAAGGGGTATATGATAGTGCCGAGAGCCATCGAGTATATGAAGAGGCTAGAGGGTTAAGCCGAGAGCCTCGGCAATAACCTCCCTAATCAAATCCCTGAGCTCAAGTCTATCCCGTAGCAAACTAGACACGTAACGCTTCAAATTATCCTCGATCTCCTTAACCCTAGTATATCCGAGTGAAACGTAACTCCTAGCCTTCAGAATAGTGGCAAGGGACTCGCTCACACGTGCCACGAGAGCCTCCACACTAGAACTCTCCTCGAACTCTATCACAAGCTCCTTCAGAGCGTTGCTGAAGGGCAGCGTCTTCACAGCCCTCAACTCAGCCTCCCTTTTAGCATCGCCAATCCCAGCGGTCTTAGCGATATCGCCTATAACACTCTCTCCCACGTCATGAACTAATGCAACTAGAGCAGCCCTATAGGGGTCGATCTCGACGCCCCTATCCCTGAGCCTAACAGCGAGCTCAAACGCTATAACGGCGGAAGCAAAGGAATGCTCCGCAACGGATTCCGCCAAGGCGCTTGGGACTCCCCGCAACATCCAGCCTGTGCGGCTCAGGCTGGAGAGAGCCTCGATCACTTCATACATAGAGCCAACACCCATAATCCACACCCCTTTAATAGGCCACGCTATAGAATCTAATACTGTCTAGCCTAAGAGAGTCTAGGGACCCTCTTCCTCTAGCTTTCAGCAAGGCCTCCTTAACCCTGAAAAAGTCGTCCTCCAGGACTAAACCGTGACGATACATTACAAACGCACAAGAGGTCGTTACAGCTGCGATAAACAACCCGCCTTCAACGAGGAGATCCAGGCCCGACTCGACATCCTTCAGCGATAACAAGCACGAGCCCTCGGGATGGGTGTGCACCGAGGCGACGGACTTGACGAAAGGGAGGGTGACCCTATAATGCTCTCCCTCGAACACGGCTAAGAGGCCGTTCACAGTATAGATTCCCATGTATTCTATTCCGCTCCGAGTAGTCTCGAAGGCTAGCTTCTTATAGAGAGAAGCATCCGTCCGTAGAACTAAGCTGGGGAGAGCCTCGTAGAGAGAGCCCAGCCTTACACCCCAGACTTCCTCATCGGGAACGATCTCGATAGACACGGGCCCACCGCTAGCTAGCTCAACCCTATCATCTAATCTCTCCGAAACCCCAGAAGAGGGGGGCCTGACCCTAACAGTGACTAGGCCCTCAGATATACGGGTTTCAAGCCACTCTTTATCCAAGAGCCTCTCGTCGACCTCAAGGGCTTGAGGCGGCGACTCTGCATCGAGGGAGAGCCTCTCCAGGAGGTCTATTATCCCGTAGTACACAGCCAGTAGGCTTGAGGCCTTAGTACTTTCAAGCCACTGTTTCTTCGCGGTCACCCTCACGCACCACTCCGGAAATAAACCCTGCTCGTTAACACCACGAGGTGGTAGTATCGGCGCAGCGGGCAAATAAGCCTGCAACGACTCGGGTGTGCTCTACATGGCTAGCCGGTATGTTGAAGCGGTCATAGCTCTACTAGACGAGATAATAATAGCTACATTCCTAGTCTACATATTCCTCTACTTCCTAGAGAGGGAAGACATAATCACGGCTGAGCACATTATAATTATCACAGTAGTCTACGCGGGAATCATAGGCTACATAACCTATAGGGTCGCGCAACTACAGGCTTCCAGGGCGAAGATAGGGCCAGAGGCGCTAATCGGGCTCACAGGCGAGGTATTAGAGGATCTAGATCCCCAGGGAAAAGTCCTCATAGAGGGAGAGATCTGGACCGCGGTCTCTGCCCGTGGAGACGTGATCAAGAGGGGCGAGAAAGTACGTGTTATTAGTAGAAAAGGCTTGACGTTATACGTCGAGAGGATCGGGAGATAATATGATGCCTTGCCCATGTGACAATAAAGACGGTATAGAACTCGCTATCTGCATAGCACCACCCCCCGGAGACTACGACGTGGAAATAGAGATATCACCGAAATATAGCATAGTCGTCAACAGTGAAGGAATACATGTCAAGCAAACCGTCTTGGAAGACACGCTACCGTTTACAAGGACAGTGACACGAAAGGTCGGCCCGGAGTTCCTAGAGAGAGTAATAATAAAGATCCCAAAGGATAAGCTACCATGCATTGCGGCCAGAGCCCTGGTCGACGCTGCAGAAAACGGGTCCGAGGTCGCCAGAGAGAAATTAAATAGATGTAGAAAGCTAGTAGACGAGCTCGCCAGGCAATGCTAGCCCTTAACGTATTCCCTCCCGATAATCTCTCTTGCTATGATATACCTCATGATGTTCTGTGCTCCCTCGGCTCCAACCACATATGAGAGCTGCCCTAGGAAACCTCTAGCAACATTCGTCTCCTTCACATAGCTGTTGGCTCCATAAACTGTCATGAGAGTCTCAAAGGCCTTGAACCCCGTTTGAACCGCCTTGAGCTTCGCCGAAGCCGAGTAGAAGTTTAGATCCTTAGGCTTCAGCCCGGGCTCCCGCCTTATGTATATCCTGTCGGCCATCCACGCTGCCTCGTAGACTAGTAATCTAGCTGATTCAAGCTCCATTGCAACCTCTGCTATAGGGAAGCTAACTCCCTGGAACGAGGCTATTGATCTACCACCGAATAATTCTCTAGTCCTGGCCCACTCAACCATCCTCTCCAGAGCCCACCTACCGGCTCCTATGTTTGCAGCCGCAACTAGGATTCTAGCTAGTGTGAAGCCCTCCATCGCATAGTAGAATCCCTTATTTTCTTCGCCGATCAGGTATCTTGCTGGGACCTCCACGTCCCTGAAAGTTAACATTCCCGTTGAGATGCCATGCCTCCCGATCGTGTTTAGGATAGAGTACTCGAAGCCCTCGGGGACACTACCATTCTTGTTACCTATGAAGGCTAGGGCCGATATCGCCTTATGCCCTGCTTCTTGGGGGCCCGTTCTGGCTATAAGGAACCAAGAGCCTAGATCGAGCTGCTTCATCGACTCTCTGACGCCACTGATGAATATCTTCTCTCCGTTGACGACGTACTTGTCCCCTTTTCTATCAGCTCTAGTCCTGGTTCCAGCTACGTCGCTCCCGCCGTGTGGCTCTGTGGAGGCTATGCCGAAGAACCCCCTACCACGGCCCACGAGGGGGAGTATCTCTTGTTTAATCTCATCATCGCCGTACCTGTATAGTATAAAGGGCCATGCGTTGTTTAGCAGGGTGAAGACTGCTACCGCAACTGACGGGTCGTGATACGCTATTTCCTCGACGGCTATGGCTGCTGTCGTGAAGTCGCCTCCCTGGCCCCCGTATTCCTCGGGAACCGGGATAGCGAAGAGTCCTTGCTCGCCCATCTTATGGATCAGCTCGGTCGGGATCCAATGATCTTCGTCTATCTTGTCCCAGAGGGGTTGGAGTTCCTTGGAGAGGAATTCCCTGACAGCCTCGCGGAACAGTTTCTGGTCTTCGCTGAATTCAAAATTCACTCGGTGCACCCGTGTTATCCCGATAGTTATGCCGGGTATAAAGTACTGTGTAACACGGCTATACATATTTCGGGAGAATATCTATAGATCCTACACACAATTACCGTAGCTATTGGTGGCGGTTATGCAGCCTGGCACGGCCGAGAGATACTCTGTAGAGAGAGTAGAGACCTACGAGTTTCCCTTGACAAAACCGTCAAACTACTACATAGTAGATGTCGCTGGCACGAGGATCTTGGTGGACGCAGGAGCGCATGAAGTCCTAGAGGCCGGAGATGACGCTGTAGGTGTTTTATTGACTCATTGGCACTGGGATCATAGTAGAGGCCTTGTAAGTCTCAGGGAGAAGATCGTCTGCGCTGGCCGTGAAACAATTGATATGTTGTCCTCGATAAGAAACGTTGAGAGAAGCGTTTTACGGCCCCTAAGGGCCATGGGCATATCTGTTAGAGAGGGTTCCGATCCCATCTCAGGATTCTTTAGATCTATACTAGACATGTATTCAAAGATCATCGATGGATTAAAAAATAATATAGTATTCGAATATAGTGAGTGTCCTTTGAGGAAACTAGTAGAATTCGAAGTCCTCCCATGCCCAGGGCATACAGACGACCACAACTGTATAGTAATTGGCGGCACCATTTTCGTTGGAGACAACGCAACTCTAGGCGAATCGCCTACAACCATAAACTACAGGGACTACATGCATACAGTACACAGGATACATGCTGGGAAATGGGAAACACTGGCACCGGGCCACGGAAACCTACTTGATAGAGGAGAGACGATAAAGTACTTCTCGACTGTTATCGACAGGAAGAATAAGAGGATGGCCCGCGTCGTGGCTTCTCTAGCAAAGGGGACAACCAACTTCAACGACCTGCTCAAAGACGTATACGGGTTAAAACCCGAACCCCAAGCCTACGTACCCGCTAGGACGCTGATCGGATACCTGAGACTCCTAGAACACTATAGACTAGCTGAGATCCGATGGGAGAGTTCCCCTCTACAAATAACCTTCCTAGGCTGAGCCGCGGCTTATCGCCTGCGCCTACTCAGCCTTCTAGCCTCTCTCTCTGTCTCCCTCAGGATCAGGATGTCGCCTAGTCTCACAGCGCCCATCACGTTCCTGGTTATAATCCTGCCCTTATCCCTACCTTCAAGGATCCTAACGCGCACCTGGGTAACTTCGCCCGCAACACCAGTCCTGCCAATAATCTGGATGACCTCGGCTGGATAACCGATCTCCTCTATTATGCTAGACTTCTCCTCCGCCGACATTCGTACACACCCTGCTATCAGGCACCCATCGTTGAGACTTAAAGGTATTAATTCCCTCTCCCACCGCTTGTGGATCCGGGGAGTGGATAAGATGCCGAAACTGAGAACCTGCGATTACTGCGGCAGGCCCATCGAGCCAGGCACAGGGATAATGTTCGTTACCAAGAGAGGGCAGGTATTATGGTTCTGCAGCAGCAAGTGTTACAAGAGCTTCCTAAAGCTGAGACGAAGACCCGACAGGCTCGAATGGATTAGGAAGATGAAGAAGAAACTAGCCTAGACAATACCTCCCCGACGCCGAGAAACCCCTTTATACCCAAGTAATTCCACCTGCGCATTACTCGGTGCGAACCCATGGCTGTCGAGAAGACTCTAGTGCTAGTTAAGCCCGACGGCGTGAAGAGGGGGCTAATCGGTGAAGTGATTTCTAGATTCGAGCGTAAGGGGTTAAAGATAAGGGCTCTGAAAATGCTGTGGATGACCCGGGAACAAGCACAGGAGTTCTACAGCGTACACAGAGACAAGCCGTTCTACAACGATCTCGTGGACTTCATAACCAGCGGCCCTATCGTTGCCATGGTGCTCGAAGGCGATGAAGCTATCAGCGTCGTCAGGCTAATGATAGGAGCGACTGACGGTAGAAAAGCCTCTCCAGGCACAATTAGAGGCGACTACGCTCTATCGATCCAGAACAACATAGTCCATGCCAGCGATAGCAAGGAGAGCTTCGACAGGGAGTTTCCAGTCGTTTTCAAGAGTGAGGAAGTAGTCCCCGAGTACTAGGCCTTCATGGCCTTCAGCTTCATCAACACCCCAGCATATGCGGTATCTCCCGCTTTCTTCTTAATCTCGGCGATCTCCTTCAATACACTAAGCTCGTCCTTAGAGAGTAGATCCCTAAACTCGGTTACCAGCCTCCTTGCATGCTCCGCGGGAATGTTAGTATACAATATATCCCCTTCATCGACGTGACGGCCGATCAATATCCTCCCCTGGATCGAAACAGCCACCTCCATTCCCAACCTAGCCTCTGGCAGGCTCCTATCGCGATCCCTGATAGCAAGTATCCTGCCTAGGGGTCTACCTTTCTCATCCATAACCGGATAGCCAGGCTTTATTATGCCGGCCTCCACCTTTACCCCCACAATGGCTGGATCGCTCCTTCTAAACACGAATCCAGGCAGGATCCTAAACCTTCCAGGCCTGACTAGTTCTGCCAGCTTCCTTGCCCGCTCCCTCTCCTTCTCCTCCACGACCCACTTCTCGTATTCCTCTAGTAGCCTGTAGATTACATTGTCCTGGAAGATCTTGACCTCTAGCCTCTTAGCCTCTTCCAGCGCTTCAGGGAGAATCTTTACGTTGAAAGCCAGTATGACTCCTAGATAGGGGTCCTCCTTCCTGGTTATCGAGGCATCAATGACGTCGATCTTAGATACTGGGCCTATATCAGCTATCCTAACGGGTATATTCCTCCTCTTGAGGGCAGCTACAAGGGCCTCCAACGTCCCGAGCGTGTCGGCTTTAACCACCACGCCCACTTTATCGGTCCTTATCCGGATCTCCTCAAGCTCCCGTCTCACCTCATTCATCAGCTTCTCTACATCAGACTCCGAAGCAGCAACGTACAAGGGTGAACCGGCTAGAGCTTCATCGAGTCCTGGAGCGGCAATTCTCACGCCAGCCGCTGCGTAGACCTCGTTGACATTCGTGAACCTTGCTTCCCTAGCGCGTATGTCCTGGAGAGGCTTTGGCATGAGCAACGCTCTAACCGTAGTCTTGATCGGGCCATTCCTTCCACCCAGCACGATTGTATCGCCCACACGAATAACTCCCTCGTAAATCACTGCATCGAGGGTCTTTCCAAGGCCCGGGTGATCCTTTACCTCAAGAACAACCCCCTTAGCGGGTCCCTCAGCGTATCTAAGCTTCCTCTGCAGGTATTGCTGTGTCAGTCCAGCGAGGACTGCCAGGAGCTCTGGTATCCCCTCTCCCGTCCTGGCCGACACTGGGACTACGGCTATAGCCTTGGTGAAGTCTTTTATCCGTGTGAAGAGCTCCGCCGGCAACCCGAGCTCGTAGAGCTTACCCACGATCTCGTAGACCTTCTCCTCCAGCAGGCTCTGAACCTCTGGCTTCTGCTTCTTGATAGTGAATATGAAGGGCTCGCCTGGGTGGGGTTCCCACCCTGGTATGCGGTCTATCTTGTTGGCTGCTACCAGGAAGGGCACCCTTCTCTCCTTGAGAAGCTCGACCGCCTCATAAGTCTGAGGTTGGAAGCCCTCCATTATGTCTATGACTACTATTGCAAAGTCGGCGACGCTGCCTCCACGGCGTCTCAGGTTTGAGAAGAGTTCGTGGCCTGGCGTGTCGATGAATAGGAGCCCTGGTATGATTAGTTTAACTGGGATGACTTTTTTCAGGGGCTCGGCTATCTTCTCGATGACCTCGGCTGGGACGAAGCTAGCCCCAATATGCTGTGTTATCCCGCCAGCCTCCCTCGCAGCTACAGCCGTCTTCCTGATCTTGTCGAGTAAACTAGTCTTGCCGTGGTCCACATGGCCTAGCACCGTTACTATTGGCTGCCTCAGCCTAGGCCCCTTCGTTGTCTCGCTTCTAGCCTCCATTTCCAGCGGCACCCGGGATTCTAGCTCTTGGATAAACGTTATTAGGTGTGTGGTGGAGGCGTTTACCAGCGATGAGCTGGTCGGCGCCCGGGGGGTTAGCGGGTTCCCCCGGGTAGACCGGCGTGGAGGTGTATAGGGTATGGCTGAAGAGGCACCCCCACTTAGAGTAGTGATCTCGGACCCGAAAGGTGGGAGGAAGATACTCAAGGTTAAGGTGAAGGGTATAGAGGACGAACAACTCGAACTTAAACCAGAGATGAGAAGGGAGAAGGAGAAGGGCAGGGTTAGAAAGGAGAGGCTAGTACTCCCTCCTGCAAAGCTCAATTCCAAGCTAGCTAAGGAGCTTGAGCTAGACGAGATAGGCGTGTTAACGCTTAGATTCAAGACCGAGGATGGAAGAGTCAACGAAACCTTCAAGGTTATAATAGACGATAACGTGCCCGACGGCGAAGTACACGTCAATCTGGAGCTCCTGGGGGAGCTTGCAGGAAACATGGAAGCCGATGCAGAGGCCTTCAGGGCTAAGGCATGGCAGATCGCCATCCCCCAGAAGCAAGTCGAGAAACTAGCCGGGCTCGAAATAGGCGACATCTTCGAGGGCACTATCGTGGGCCTACCTGGTGTAAGACTAAAGATTAGGGGAGGAAGCGACGCAACCGGGTTCCCCATGCATCCTGGAGTCCCAGGCTCTGCCAAGAGGAAAATACTACTATCGGGGCCCCCAGGCTTTAAGCCCAGGGAGAAGGGGGAGAGGAGGAGGAAGACCGTCAGGGGCAGGATGATCCCGGACCCGAGGGGAGAAAGGAGGAAGACCGTGCTGGCGCAGTTAAACGTCGCCATACATTACGAGACTAGCAGCTAAACCCCTAATACCTCCTATACTATCACACCCCTCTAAGGGAGGTAAAAGCTATGAGCACAGAGAACGAGAGACAGCCTGAGGTAAACATAGGAGTAGTCGGCCATGTGGATCACGGCAAGACCACGCTAGTTCAAGCGCTTACCGGTATATGGACCATGAGGCATAGCGAGGAGATTCGAAGGGGTATGACGATTAAACTGGGATATGCCGACGGCGAGATATGGGAGTGCAGTGGGTGTAGTTTCCCGGATAAATACTCTCCGGAGCCAGTCTGCGAGTGCGATCCAAACGCTAATCCCGTGCTGAAGCGCCGGGTGTCCTATGTAGACGCTCCAGGCCACGAGATACTCATGGCTACCATGTTATCGGGAGCCGCCCTGATGGACGGCGCTATACTAGTTGTAGCGGCTAATGAGCCATGCCCGCAGCCACAGACTAGGGAGCATCTAGTGGCTCTCGAAATCATAGGCGTTGACAAGATAATTATAGTACAGAATAAGGTCGATGTTGTAAGCCCCGAGCGCGCGAGAGAGAGCTATAACGAGATAAAACGCTTTATAGACGGCACGATAGCCGAGGGAGCTCCTATTATACCTGTGAGTGCGTTGAAGAGGGCTAACATAGACGCGGTGCTAGCGGCGATAGAGACGTATATACCGACGCCAGAGAGGGAGCTCGATAAGCCGCCACTGATGTTCATAGCCAGGAGCTTCGACGTGAATAAGCCTGGAACCCCTCCAGAACAACTGGTCGGCGGTGTCATAGGTGGAGGGATAACGCACGGTGTCTTCAAGGTCGGCGACGAGATCGAGATACTGCCGGGTATCCCAGTTAGGAAACCCGGCGGCAGAATGGTCTATGAACCGCTCTACTCTACTATAACAAGCCTGAAGTTCGGCAGAGTGAGTGTCGAGGAGGCCAAACCTGGAGGGTTAGTTGCTATTGGAACGGAGCTCGATCCCTCAGTAACCAAAGCGGATAACCTCGTTGGCAACGCGGTCGGCAAGCCAGGGAAGCTTCCGCCGGTTCTAGATACCATACGCGTGGAGTACAGGCTCCTTGACAGGGTCGTTGGACTGAAGGAGGAGGTTAAAGTCGAACCCCTCAGGAAGGGTGAGATGCTCATGATAACCGTGGGGACAGCTATAACGTTGGGTGTGCTTCAATCCGTGACGAAGGACTACTTTGAAGCAAAGCTTCGGAGGCCCGTTGTAGCCTGGGATGGAGCTAGGGTAGCATTCAGTAGGAGGATCCATGGGAGATGGAGGCTGATAGGCTGGGGATTCGCCAGAGAGTAATTGTAATGGTAGATACGAACATCCTAATCGGTCTCGCCTCGGGCCTAATTACACAATACCTTATAGGAGAGGCGCTTGAAACCCTCTACATTCTAGGTGTGCCTGGTTCTGTTGTAAGGGAGTTGGAGCGCCTGGCCGAATCCTCTCCGTCGCTAAAGACTAGGAAGCTAGCTAGGAGGGCTCTAGACATATTGGCAAGCAACAAGTTACAACATATAGTCTTGGAAACCATGGACGCAGGTGACGTTGACGACGAGATCCTACTAACAGCCGTCGAATTAAAGAATAAGGGCTATAGGATAGTAGTCGCAACTAACGATAAGGGCTTGAGGAAGAGGCTTAGGAGCCATGGCATACCAACGCTCTATTATAGAGAGACCGAGGGTCTAATGGAGGTCGAATGGCTACCCCCGTAAAATGCTCCTCTGTATTAGACAAGAGTTATCGCCTCTGTTCAGAACTCCTTAAATACAACTTCCTACAGCCCAAGAATCATGCAAGACACGAGCTAGACGGGTATACGCATGGAATTGATGGGTGGGCGGCTTGTACGTTGAAGTGGAAGCCGAAGAGTGGATAGGACTGCTTACCAGTCCAGACGAGGACGTCGACAAGGCGGCATTGGCGCATCTGAGAGAGCAGCTCGAAGGTAAACTGGATCAAGAGCTTGGGGGAATTATAATAGCCGTCTTGGATGCGCGGGTTGTGAGCGAAGGCGTTCTCCTGCCTCTGCCAGGTGACGCCCAAGTGTACTATGTCGTTAGGTATCGGATGCTGGTCTTTAAGCCTATTCTACTGGAAGTGGTTCGTGGCATTGTTAGAGAGGCGAGGGAGATAGGCATATTCGTCGACCTCGGGCCCCTAGACGGGTTCGTCTTTAGGAATCAGATCATGGATGAACCAGTCGAGTTCCTCCCCGAGAGAAGGGCTTTCAGGGGCGTGCAGTCCCACCGTATAGTAGAGATCAACGACATAGTTAGGGCACGTATAACACAGATAGGCAAGGACAGGCGAGGATACGGTATCAGGATTGGTCTAACCATGAGACAACCCTATCTCGGGAAGGAAGAGTGGATAAAGGGTGGAGCATAGTGGCCAGGGGTAGGGCTCCCAGCAAGAAGCCAAAACTCAAGGCTTGCAAAAAATGTGGTGCGCTGGTCACGGGAGAGACGAATGTATGTCCTGTATGCGGCTCGACCGAGTTCACGACAAACTGGGAGGGGATGATCGTGATTATAAACCCTGAAACCTCCGAGCTAGCTAAAGAACTAGATATAAACAGTCCTGGGATCTTCGCTATAAGGGTTGCAGGGAGAGTTGTCAAGAGAAGGGAGGCATAATTGCCCGAACCCGCGTTTATACTGCCGGCTGACGCGAGGCGAGACTTCTCTAGGCCCAGGGGATTAGTATATAGGGGGGACCTGGTCGAGCTGCTTGAGGATGCCCACGAACCCTTATACTGTATCGGAGACGTTGTATCGCGTTACTGCGCTGTGACACGGAAAAAACACGTTGTGCTTGTAGTCGATGGAAAGACAAGGAGAATGGTGGAAGTACGTGACGTCATGTATGAGGGATATACGCAAATCCGTATATCGAATCCGCCGGGAACCGTCACCTTAAAGTCGATCCAAACCATATGTAGACTAGCCAGGAATCCCGGCAAGTGGGTAATCAATGTGGACGGAGAGGAGGATATGCTGGCGTTGCCCGCCCTCGCCTGTCTACAAAAGGAGGGCACAGTAGTCTATGGCGTTCCCGGCATAGGCGCCACCATAATAAACGTGACACTCCCCATCGGCCGCGAAGCCCAGGCTAGGTTCCTGGAGCTAAAGCCGAGCCTCATCTAATAGAGAGAATATATCCTTTTAACCCGTCTATCCCCTCCATAACCGGGGAACGACAACCTGGGTGTTGGATATGAGTGGGCAACTGACGCGCATCGACCTGGGCGACGGGGTGTGGGCTGAGATACTTGAGGATAAATACAATCCTCTAATCAAGAGGAGGGAGCTCAAACTCCTGGTACACCATGAACACCAGTCGACTCCCATGAGGATAAACGTACGGTTGTCGATCGCCGAGAAGCTGGGAGTCGATATACAGAGAGTCTACGTTAGAAGTATTGAATCCGAGTACGGCATTGGCTTGTCGAAAGCCGAGGTCCACATATATGACTCCCTTGAACGAGCACTCCAGTTCGAGCCGCAATACATTATAGACCGGAATGGCGGTGTGAATCCCTTTGAGGAGGAGTAAACAGCCGAGGTGATGTAGATGGGCAAGAGGAAGGTACAGGTATGGAAGCTCTATGAAGTCGACTATGACAACTGGACCATAAAGAGGAAGAATAAGAAGTGCCCCAGGTGTGGCAGCTTCATGGCACACCATACCAAGCCTGTGGAGAGGTGGCACTGTGGCAACTGTGGCTACACGGAATTCGTTGGAAGGAAGAGATGACGACGCTATAGTTCTAGGGATCGAATCAACCGCCCACACCTTCGGCGTAGGTATTGTAGCCAGCAAGCCCCCATACATCCTCTCGGATGTACGGAGGAACTATAAACCCAAGTCGGGGGGCATCCTGCCCCGAGAGGTAGCTCAGTTCTTCTCTACAGTAGCCGGCGAAGCTGTTAGAACAGCTCTGGAAGAGGCTGGGGTGACAATGAGAGACGTCGATGCCATAGCCGTAGCCCTGGGCCCCGGAATGGGGCCCGCTCTACGTGTGGGAGCTACCGTGGCCAGAGCACTCGCCTCTAAATACTCGAAGCCCTTGGTGCCGGTCAACCACGGGGTCGCTCATATCGAGATAGCACGCTTCCTGACCGGGTTGAGGGACCCCCTAGCCCTCTATGTATCGGGAGGAACCACTATGGTGGTAAGCTACCTTGATGGGAGATACAGGGTGTTCGGTGAAACGCTCGACATCGCGCTGGGAAACCTCCTTGACACCTTTGCCCGGGAGATAGGCATTGCCCCGCCATACGTGGTCCAGGGACGGCACGCGGTCGATGTATGCGCAGAAAAAGGCGGCTTCATAGAGGATCTTCCATACGTTGTGAAGGGACAGGACGTGTCTTTTTCTGGACTTCTCACCGCTGCCATAAGAGCCGTTGAGAGGGGGTTAGACAAAGCCGATGTATGCTATACTCTACGGGAGATCTCGTATTCAAGCGTCATTGAAGTGGCCGAACGGGGCCTGGCTCATACCGGTAAGGGCGAGTTCGTTCTAACAGGCGGTGTAGCCGCTAGTGCATTGCTAAACGAGAAAGCCAGTAAGATGACCATCCTCCACGAGGTCAAGTTCCGCCGGATCCCTCCACGCTATGCGGGCGATAATGGCGTCATGATAGCGTTAACAGGGCTTCTAGCCTACAAGTCAGGGATTAGGCCGCTCAGGCCGGTCGACGCGGTAGTAAGACAGCGGTGGAGGCTTGATAGGGTGGATGTGCCTTGGTACCCTATGACCCTAGGAGGGTATTAGACCACGTCCGCAGAAGCACAGTATTACTGGCTAGAGGCGCCGAGTCCGAGTTACGTAGGGGGACCCTCGCAGGCCTCAAGACGGTTTACAAGATAAGAGTCGAGAAACCCTACATGGATCCGAGGCTCGACTACAAGCTGAGGCGGGTGAGGACTGCTAGAGAGGCAAAGGTTATAGCCGTAGCCCTGGACTCGGGGGTATCGGCTCCACGTCTCTACATGGTCTTGCCTTCAATAGGCCTCATAGCGATGGAGTATATAGAGGGGCCGAGGCTTAAGGAGGCTCTATGGGCGGGTGCGGTCGATCCGGCCTGGGCTGGTGTGCGGGCTGGTAGGGTGCTTGCGAGGCTACACCTTGCGGGCATAGTCCATGGGGATCCCACTACCTCAAACTACATTGTTAGAGGAGACGAACTAGTGTTGATAGACTATGGATTGTCCGAGTTCTCCAAGGCCGTAGAGGATAGGGCGGTAGACTTACATCTTTTCAGGAGGGCGGTAGAGGCCACGCACGCTAGGATCGCTGAAAGCGTCTATACGGCCTTCCTAGAGGGCTATCGAGAGGTCATGGGGAGCCTTGCTGATCCGGTCATGGAGAGAGTCGGGGAGATTAGCTTGAGGGGCAGATACGTGGAGGAGAGGAGGAAGAGTGTCTGGGGCGTGTAAGCTATACTTAGTCACTGGGAATAGACACAAGCTTGAGGAGGCAAACGACATACTGAAGAGTTACGGGGTTAGGCTAGAACAGGCACCTGTGAGGGAGAAGCTGGAGATACAGACGAATAGCCTGGAAGAGATCGCGATATACGCCGCGAGACACGCCTACAAGCTAATGAGGGTCCCCCTAGTTGTCGACGACTCCGGTCTCTTCGTAGATGCACTAAACGGGTTCCCAGGTCCCTATAGTAGCTACGTCTACAAGAAGATCGGCTACTGGGGGCTACTGAGGCTCTTAGAAGGGATGGGTAACCGGAGGGCCTGCTTTAAGACAGTAGCAACCCTGATACTCCCGCCCATAGAGAAGATATTTACCGGGGAGGCCTGCGGCGTTATAACCTGGGAAGCCCGTGGAAGCCATGGATTCGGGTTCGACCCGATCTTTATTCCGGACGGCTACGAGAAAACCTATGCAGAGATGAGCCCTGAGGAGAAGAACAGGGTTTCACACCGCTTCAAAGCCTTCTCGAAGCTGGGGGAGTGGATAGCTAGGTACCAGGTTAAATGTTGACCCTATATTTCACGCCGTTCGGCGGCGCTTTGCGAAATAACACGTCCCCCGAGAGATGGAAACCGGTCTTGGCTCTTGATTCTTGATTCTATACGCTATACTTGCTGGGCCTCATCATAAGCCCGCAGGGAATAACCGGCTATGTTAGGCCTGGGATAGGATCTATCCAAGGATCCCGATGGGGCCAGGACGAGAAGAGGAACTCCTATGGTGCGGGGGGTGGGATTCGAACCCACGCAGGCCTACGCCAACGGGTCTTAAGCCCGCCCCCTTTGGCCAGGCTCGGGCACCCCCGCACCGTATTCTCTAGATATTTCTCTGAGTGGGGAAATAGGTGTTACCGTGTACCTAACGGGCGCTTCGTCGATTCCTAGAGGGTCCCCTCCTGTGCGGGGCACGATGCGCCTTTTACTATTTGGGAAGAGCTATTACGGAGAGCGTTAGGGCTATTTGCTTGCTTGACTATAGATTGTTGGATAAGACGGTTGAAGTGTTAGGTCTCTAGCTTGATACTGTTGAGGGGGTGTCGGTAGGGCGTGGCTAGTCCGCTGGTAGAACAGGTTATAGCGGCAAGCGGAGGCGACCCTCTAAGATTGTCGCTTTATATGTCATCTGTAGCCATGGCGCTAACCACCTTGGGGGGCCTAGGAGTATTGTTTGCGGGCGACTTGAGGGACCCTCGCAGGTTCTCTCTGTTGATCGACCTCGGACTGGGATTCAGCTCGGGGGTTATGCTTGTAGCGAGCTTTACAAGCCTCCTGCTTCCCTCTATCGAGTCCTACGGCGTCACGGCTCCGCTCTTGGGCTTGGCCCTCGGGGCTCTAGTAATCCATGTTATAAACATGGTCGTTCCACACGAGCACTTCGTTAAGGGATATGAGGGACCCGCAGCCGGGATTAGGAAGCTTAAGGCCGCATGGCTCGTAGCCTTCGCTATAATAATACACAACCTGCCGGAAGGGCTCTCGATCGGAGCCGCAAGCAGCTACTCTGGAGTAAACGGTGTAACCATCGGGCTGGCCATTGCAATCCAAGACATACCAGAGGGGTTGGCCGTTAGTATCCCCGTCTATGCATCGACGGGTAGCACGTGGAAGGGGATATTCTATGCATGGCTCAGCGGCTTCTCAGAGGTCCTCACAGCTCTCCCGGCGGCTGCACTTTCCAAGTACTCGATAATACTTCTCCCATACATGATGGGGTTCGGGGCAGGAGCAATGATCTATGTTGTCAGCCACGAGGCACTACCCGAGACCCACAGGAGTGGACATGAGGATAAGGCTACGCTCTCGTTCTTTGCTGGATTCATCGTGATGCTGATCCTGGATACACTCCTGGGCTGAGAAAGAGGGAATGGTGGACCGGCCGGGATTTGAACCCGGGGCCTCCCGGATGCCAACCGGGCGCTCTTCCAGGCTGAGCTACCGGCCCAACCCCTCTAGGGTCCGGTGAATACCTATCTATCGGCCCGGGGTTTTAAAGTCTCTGGATTACCGCTATGCTACCCGCTGGACTATAATACCGGGTTAACCCCCATTATACCCTCTATAGGCATTACTTCCTATGGATCATGTGGAGCCGTGGGGTCCAGGGGATGAGTAGAGTTATAGACGATATCTTCGAAGCCGCGGTGAAGTCGAGGATCTTTAGGAACAGGGAAAAGCTACTGCCCGATTACGTCCCCGACGTCCTCCCTCATAGAGACGAGGAGATCAAGCGTTTAGCGATGGTCCTCGCCCCTAGCCTGCGAGGGGAGAAGCCCAACAACGTGTTCATTTACGGGCTAACTGGGACCGGTAAGACCGCTGTTACCAGGCTCGTGTTGAGGAAGCTAGTGGAGAAATCCGCTAGAGCTGATAGCCGGGTCATCCCCGTGTATGTTAACGTGAGGCACCGCGACACTCCCTATAGAGTGATCGCTGACATAGCCGAGGGGATAGGCCTGAGGGTGCCCTTTACAGGGCTCTCGGTGGGAGAGGTTTATCGGCGTGTGGTTAACAGGCTTAATAGAAGGCCGGGCGTCTACATAGTCGTCCTCGACGAGATCGACTTCCTGGTTAGGAGACACGGAGACGACCTCCTTTATAAACTGACTAGGATCAACGAGGACCTATCCCGGTCCAGGGTCTCGTTAATCGGGATAACTAATAGCACGACACTCATCGATAATTTAGACCCACGGGTCAAGAGTAGCCTGGGAGAGGAAGAGATAGTCTTCCCACCGTACAATGCCGAGCAACTAGAGGATATACTGAGAGATAGAAGCAGGGATGCCTTCTATCCAGGCGTCCTCGACGACGATGTCATCCCACTATGCGCAGCGCTTGCCGCAAGAGAGCATGGAGACGCGAGGAGAGCCCTAGACCTACTTAGGGTTGCAGGAGAGATAGCCGAGAGGAGCGGAGATAAGATCGTCACGAAGAGACACGTAATGACCGCCCGGATGGAAATTGAGAAGGATAGGGTTGCAGAGGTTGTTAAAACCCTGCCCCTCCATGGGAAACTAGTGCTAGCTGCCGCAGCTATAGCGACCCTAGGCGGGAGGAGGAGGGCCACAACCGGCGATGTCTACGACGGGTATAGACGGCTTGTGGCTGAGGCTCAGTTAGAGGAGGTGACTTTTAGGAGGGTCTCAGGAATTATAGCAGAGTTGGATATGCTGGGTATCCTGAGGACGCGGACCATTAGCAGGGGTAGATACGGGAAGACTAGGATAATTGAATTAGCAGCCGATCCCCAGGCGATAATAGGCGTCCTCTCGAACGACCTTGACCTGGAGGAACTCCGGGGATTGCTGAGGGAGCGGATAGTTGGTAAGGGTGATAGCCTGCGATGACGGTGTGGTGAAGAAGCTTGGCGAGGGCGTGACGATTGCCACTTGCCTCTCGTGGTCGAGCGAGGATGGGTTAGAGGATCTGGCGTTTCTACCTGTGCACGTGGATGGACTTGACGCTTCTGCTATATTATCTTACCTCGTGACGGTCGTCTCTCCTGGGAGGATGGCTGACGCTATACTCTTGGATAGCCTTACGATCGCCGGGTTCAACGTGGTATCTCCTGATACCCTATATAGGGCTAGGCGGGTCCCTGTGGTGGTAGTGTATACGTACAGGCCCAGCTATCGTAGGCTCTCTAGGGGTCTGGAGGCGAGCGGCCTTCCTCTAAGGAGTGTTAGATCGAGGATCCTTCGGTTAGTCGACGACTATACGCGGATTTGTACCCCGTTGGGCGAGTTGTTTATAGTGGCCTGGCGGGCTTCTATCGAGGATGCACGGAGGATTGTAGTAGAGGCCCAGGGCAGGGATAGGAAGCCTATTCCACTCCGGCTAGCGCACTATATTTCCTCGGCCCTATCAAGGATTATATACGATTAGTGGCAACGTGTATTATCCCAGACGACTACATCATTCTATACGAGACGCGAGGTGTACTGCTGTGATAACCATTATAGGCGCCGGGAAAGTCGGTACTAGCGCCGCTGCCTTCATGATGCTCAAGGAACTCGATGACATACTCCTCATCGATATAATACCAAACAAGCCGCAGGGCGAAGCCCTAGACCTAGGCCACGCCGCATCGATCCTAGGCATAAGCGTTGACATAAGTGGTTCCAACGACTTCAAAGACATGGCTGGCAGCGACGTGGTCGTCGTAACAGCTGGATTCCCAAGGAAGCCTGGAATGACTAGAGAAGAGTTGCTAAGCAAGAACGCGGGAGTGATAGCAGACATAGCCGAGAAGATAAAAGAGTACGCGCCAAACAGCATCGTGCTGCTCACAACAAACCCGCTCGACGCGATGACTTATGTAATGTACAAGAAGCTAGGCTTCCCGAGGGAGAGAGTTATTGGATTCAGCGGCGTACTAGACGCTGGCCGGCTAGCATACTACGCTTCAAAGAAGCTCAAGGTTAGCCCCGCCAGCATAGTCCCAGTCGTGCTGGGAATGCACGGCCAAGCCATGTTCCCAGTGCCACGTCTCTCAACAGTGCTGGGCGTCCCGTTAACAGAGCTCCTCTCCGATGAGGAGATAGAGGACATCAGGACTCAGACCGTCAAAGCAGGAGCAACCATAACCGAGCTAAGAGGATACAGTAGCAACTACGGGCCCGGGGCAGGACTAGCAGTAATGGTAGAGTCCATAAAGAGGGACCAAAAGAAGGCGTTCATCGCGAGCGCCTACCTGAAGGGCGAGTACGGCTTCAACGACATAGTCCTTGAGGTACCCTTGGTCCTGGGCAAGTCCGGGATAGAGAGGATCCTAGAACTACCATTGACCGACGAGGAGAAGAAAGGGCTTGCAGAGAGTGCCGCCGCCGTTAAAAAGCTCATCGACGCGTTACCCGAGGAGTTTAAATAAACATAAACACTACCTTTTTTACTCAACCGGCCTAGCGTTTAGGTATTTTACGGCCAAGAAATCTGTCTCCTGGGGATTGGCCTCGCGTAACCCCATACCCCTAGCCTTAGCCAAGTCCCTACAGGCGGCTTCTAGCATCTCCGCCTCGATAGGAAATATATTTTCCTCGTCGAACTCGATGAATATCGCATAGATACGTCTTCTCTCGTCGTAAACCACGTGTATACATGGTGGGTTATCGCATTGGAGTGTTCTCCTCGGTTCACTTCCACGCTTTTTCTTCAACTTGCTACACCCAGAACCTCGATATCTCGTCGACTGGCGGCTCCTTTAATTCTACGACCCGACCGTCTTCCACTAGCCTGACCCGGGGAGGACCCTCCTTAACGCGACCTATCACGCTAGCCTCGAAGCCGTGTGTTCTGGCCTCCTCAATAACATCGTCTAGATTACCCTTGGAGGTCGCCGCTATGAGGGTCCCACTACTTATGAGTCTCAGGGGGTCAAGTGAAAGAGCAGAGGTTACCGATCTAACTGCGTCTTCGACTATTATCTCGCTACGCCACACCTCGACCAATTTACCGGAAGCCAGGGCAAGCTCCACGAGACTACCAAGTATCCCTCCCTCCGTAGCATCATGCATGGAGTTTACCAGGCCCTTCTCAGCTAGGCTCAATGCTACGTTGATAATAGAAAGCCTCTCGCCCAGACTGACTGCCTTCTCTATAGTTTCCTCGCTGACCCCCCTCTGCAACAGTAGATCCCTGAAATCCCTGACGAGTATGGAAGCGCCCTCCCTAGCAGCAGAGCCGATCTGGACCACATAATCACCATCCCGCGCATTACCAGTGGGCACCAGGCATCTCTTACACGCGCAGCCCATCACGTAAACCGCTACTATCGGCTTCATTAACCCGGGAGTGTATTCTGTGTGCCCCCCGATTACCTCGATCCCTAGCTCCTCCGCCGCCCTACCTATTTCTTCTGCTAGATCCTCGACTAGACTCAGAGAATATCCCTTTGGGAGTAGTAGGAGGACCTGGGCCCATCGAGGTCTAGCCCCGGTTACTGCAACATCGTTTGAAGACACAACGACTGCTAGTCTACCTATACCGGATCCAGCCTCTGTTATCGGGTCTACGTGTGATACTAGGAAGCAGTTCCCTAGGTCTACCACGCCTGCGTCTTCGCCGGGACCTGGTCCTATGACTGTGGAGGGCCATCTAACGCCTCTTATCGAAGCGACTAGCTTGGCTAGTGCTGGGTAGGGTAGCTTTCCTATCTGGTTACCACTCTCTCCTGGCAATCCTAGCAGCCTCTACCATGTTTTTGAGCTTCATCCTCGCTATCTCCCGGGGCAGTCTTTTCAGTCCACAGTCGGGGTCTATGTAGATCTTCTCTGGGGGTAGTATCCCCAACTTCATTAGCTGGTTTATAGAGTCAACTATTTCCTCGACGGTCTCTATCTGCGTTGTATGAACGTCTATCACTCCATAGCCTAGTTCCTTGTCGAATCCGTATTCCTTTAGATAGGGTAGTAGGCGGAAGTCGCTGTTTTTGAATTCGAGGTCGAACTGGTCGACGGGATAGTCTAGTATGTAGGGTAGCACCTTCTCTATTCGTCCGAAACATATGTGTACTATCTTCTTAGCCTCTATACCTTTGAGCATGACTCTCAGGGCTTCTCCTAAAAGCTCTGCTTCCTCTTTCCAGGGTCTTGTTGAGAGGGCTGGTTCGTCTACTTGGATATACTTGGCGCCGGCATTGACTAACGCTTCTATTTCCTTTCTGAGCGCCTTTGCGAGTTCTATGAGTGCTTTGTACCTGTCACCGTAGTACAGGTCGAAGCTCCACTCAAGCATTGTGTAGGGACCCGTTAGGATACCCTTTACCGGGCGTCCCTGCGCATACTTAGAAGCTGTTTCCCAGTCGTCGAGGGTCATGGGCTTAGTCCACTGGACCCTTCCCGTTATGATGGGTTTCCTGAAGTACACGTTGTCGAAAATCTTGACCCATTCACCCGTCTTATAACCATCCATTATCTCTGCGAAGTAGACTACCATGTCTTCTCTGCTCTGCTCCCCGTCACTTATTATATCGACGCCTGCCCATATCTGGTCCTCCACAACGGTCTTAATAGCCTCTTCAATAAGCCTTCTAAACTCCTCCTTTCCAACCTCACCCTTCTTCTTCAACTTCAACGCCTTCGATGCCGGGGGCAGCTTAGGATAGCTACCCACGACCGTGGTCGGGAACTTCTCGGGTACCCTATACTCCATCCTTGTCACCTCCACATGTTTACCAGCTCGTGGCCGAGTCTCCTACTGTATTCCTCTAGGATATGGGCCAGTAGGAAGGTCTTCCTCAAACTGTATCTATATGGTATGAGGTCCATCCAAGTGGTAGTTGTTATAACGAGTTCCTCCGGATCACAACTCCTTTTGACCCGTTCTCCGCTAGACACAATCTTGTCCGGGTCATCATCATAGATCCTGCGGGCATCTATCAAGCCCAGTACAGGAGTATGGTCTCCGAGACCCTTGGATTCTAAGAGGCTCAGAGCCCTCTCTCCAACGTCCGCGACGTCAATCATCAAATACTTAGCCCGTACATCCAGTAACCTCTCATAGACTCTGGGTTGAGGCGCGTCGAAGTATAATGCGAGTATCGATGTGTCCTCGAAGCCATCTACGATCATGTTGACTAGGTCGACCGCCAGGGCAGCATCATCTACATCTGCATCTATAGAGGCTAGGAAGGGCTCATCTATCTGGACCATGCCAGCCCCGGCCTCCAGGGCTAATTCCACCTCCCTCCTCAACACGTAAGCTATCTTCTCAGCCAGCTCTGCATCGGAATACCCACTCCTGTTCTTGGATAGCTTTGTGAAGGTGACTGGCCCCGGGACAACTATCTTTAGCTTCGAGGGATCTGCCAGGAGAGCGTATTCCAGAACTCTCCTGGCTAAGACAGGCTCGATTATATCAGGTTCCCCCGTGAATACCGGGATCCTGTAGAAGAAGTTGTTGTCGAAGTAGCGTAGCAAACCATCGACCGCAACGTTCCTCCAGGACTCAACGAATGGACGGAATATGTCGTGCCAGTCTATCATTCCATCCACTACATAGTGGAATCCAGCGGCTTTCTGGACACCTATAATTTCACTGTGCGCCTTTACTAGGTCGATATTTGCCTCGGATAGTCTCTTGGATCCCCTCTCCTTATCTCTCAGGGCGTACCTGGCGTAACGGCCCCTGGGGTAGCCTCCGAGCACCATGCCCCAGATCTTCAATGTATCATCCTCTGTTATAGACCATCCCAGTAGGTGTTTTTGACAGTTACTATTGTGGTCATGCCGAGTGGTAGCGAGAATTCTCTACTATGTAGAAACAATTACACAAACTATATATCTACTAGCATAACATTCTCCAAATGGTGCAGTGACCTAATGAGCAGGTATCACGACGAGACCAGTGTAGAAAACATAGTGGGCATACTAGAGAAGCTCGGGCACAGGTTGACACCACAGAGAATAATAGTAGCTAAAATAATCCTTGACAACGTAAAGGATCATCCATCCTTCAAGGAAATACACCAGCTAGCCACAAAACAGTTACCCAGGCTAGGAGTATCAACAACCTACATGATCATGAAAATGCTAGAAGAGGCAGGAGTAATAACGACCTTCGAAGCAAACGGAGAAACCCACATAGACAGCCCACACCCCCATATAAACATCGTGTGCCAAGATACCGGCGAGATAAAAGACCTGGAAAACAATGAGTACACCAATGAAATAATCCAAGCAACCATACAAGAAGCAAACAGGCAAGGAATAAAAATAAGAAATCCAATTATAATCGTTAAAGCCGCTTGTAGCGAAGAAAGACAAGGCTAAGCCTATAAATCGACCAACCCTATAATCATTCAACCGGGCACGCCCACCACGAACAGGGGCGTGAGGGCCCGTCGTCTAGCCTGGTTAGGACGCCGCCCTCACACGGCGGAGGTCCGGGGTTCAAATCCCCGCGGGCCCACCACTTTGGGAACTTTCCATGTACTTCAAATATCTGAGCTTCGAGTAAAGGATATGAGGAGGCATTCCCTATCATAAGCTTGGGATGCGGAGTTGTCGGAGACTATTAAGGTGAAGAAGAGTATATATGATATCCTGGTTAGAATTGCAAGAGAGCAGGGCATGTCTACACCAGAGAAAGTGTTAGAAGAGTTAGTTCTCGAAAAAGCTGGTGTTCCCAGGGACATGTTTGGTATCGACAGGGGCAAGGTTAAGCCATACACGGAGAAGGATAGGATGGAAGATAGGGGATAAGCGATTTGCCTGTATATGATACATATGCGTGGATTGAGTATTTTAGAGGTAGTGAGAAGGGCGCTATCGTGAAGCGGCTTCTGGAGTCCCAGGAAGGATCTACTCCATCGATAGTACTAGCGGAAGTAGCTAGGAAATATAGAAGAGAAGGTTTCAATGAGGACGATATTCTAAAGAGGTTACTGTTTATTGTTGGCAAGACGGAAGTAGTAACAATCGATATAGAGATATCACTAAAAGCCTCCGAAATATATCTGGAACTATTAGAGCTATCTAAAAAGCTGAGGTTAAGGACACCTAGCCTAGCTGATGCTATAGTATATTCTATTGCAATGCTAAAGCAGGACAAACTAGTTACTGGAGATAAATTATTTAGAAATATGGAAAATGTTATTTATATTGGAGATTAGAAATAGAAGCAACTTGTTCCTCGTATAAATTAGTTGGACTTACGAGAGCCATGCATATCTGATGATAGATGATATCGGCTTGGATATTCCTCCTGCTATTATGTTTGGATTACATGCATACTCTGGATATGAACCTTTACATATCTATGTGTTCTCACACGGCAGAGAGATTTCGGGATTCAAATCCCCCCGGGTCCACCAAACTTTATCATTACCTATCTTAACGGAATTATCCTTACAGTGTTCCTACGAACTACAATTAGTTTGTCATAAGGATTCTCCACTGACTTGAGAGCGGAGATTATTCGATTTGTGATATACTCTGGATTCACAGGTCGAATTCGCATTAGCATGACGCCTGGCACGTTAGGATTAGTGAGGGCCATTCTTCCGAAGTCCTTGTCAAATGTTATAATTATTCTCTTTTCTTTTATTGAGAGTTGTACTACCTGCTCATCACTAATACCAGGATTTACTTCCCAGACGGATACCACGTCGTAGTTTAGGCTTCTGAGGGACTGTATGGTAGTTCTTGGAATGTTTCGTCGGCCAGGATTTTAGGCTTTGACGACAACTTCCTCCCTCAGCACTCTAGCAGCGTATCTCACTGCCGCTAACACATCCTCCCGCGTGAGGTGTGGGTACTCCTTTAGTATATCGTCAATTGACCATCCGCTAGCGATAAGCTCTAGTATAAAGTAGACGGGGATTCTTGACCCTTTTATAACAGGCTTGCCACCCATAATTTTCGGGTTAACAACTATTCTCTCTTCAGCACCAGCCATCGGCTCCTACCCATGTTGTACCTGGTAAACTCAGCTAACTTAAACCTAGCTTTATTACTGTAACTAGTTTATGCATATCTGATGGTAAATGATATCTAAAATGATATCATTGCTGCTATTATTTTTAGACTCCATGCATATCTGTTATATGAATTTGTTGCATATCTATGAGCTCCCGCACGGTAGAGGCTGCGGGGGTTCAAACCCACAGACACACTATCAGACATAAATATCGCATTAGCTCCCGCATCATTATCAAAATTAGAGAATAGTTTAGGCTAACTTGATTACCCTCCTATAGCAGCAGTAACATGTGGGTCTTCGAAGATGTCTGAGGTAGAGGGTATTGTTAAGGGCGGTGTGATTATTCCGCTTAAGCCCTTAACGGAGCTTGAAGGTAAGAAGGTCAAGATAAAGATAGTCGAAGTTGAGGGCGTCGATGCAGAGAAGCTCTACTCCTATCTTAGGCTTTTAAGGGAGGGTGAAGATGTCGAAGAACTCTTCGAAATATAGGCTAAGGAGATATTGTTGTCCTAGAGCTTCCCTTCACAGACTTACTAGGCTCTAAACTGAGACCGGTCTTAGTATTAAATGCAGTAGACTTAGACGATGATATGATAGTGGCGAAGATAACCGGCTCCTCTGGCCTGCATAGAATACCGATAACGCAATTAGACTTAGCTATTGGTCGTTTAAAGAAGGAGCCAAGCTATATAGACTGTTCAAGCATCTTTACGGCGGAGAAGAAATTAGTTGTGAAGGCCGCTGGCAGGCTTGCTGAAGAGTCTCTACTTAAGGTTAAGGAGGAATTAAGAAATATTTTTGACTTAAAGTAAAGAATCCTCTAACTCTTGGGGCGGAGGACTCTATCTAGCAATCATTCATAACGCATGGTTGTTAATATCAATCTGGATATCCATAATGCTAAAATGTGAACTTTATACATATCTATGTGTTCTCACACGGCGGAGGTCCGGGGTGCAAATCCCTGGGCCTGGTAAAGGATGTGAGGAGGTGTTTCGTACAGGAGCTTTGAGATGTGGAATTGTCAGAGACTATTAAGGCGAAGAAGAGTCTCTACGAGATTCTAGTTAGAATCGCAAAAGAGCGGGGCACATATCTACATCCGTCGTGAGGTAGCTCCTGGATTCCCAGGAAGGATATACTCCTTTAATTGTCTCTAGCTAAAATAGCTAGGAAGTATAGGAGAGATGGTTTCGATGAGAACGGTATTCTAAAGAGGTTATTGTTTATTGTTAGCGAGCCAGAAATAGTAGCTATTGTAGTCCTGCAACTCCCTCCTTCTGGATCCTCTCGGAGTTACTGGGCTCTGAACTAAGGCCGGTTTTGAAATTAAATTAAATATGGTAGTAGAAAAGAGAATAGGGAGTTGCATTTGTAATACTTGAGTATGGGATCTGATAGTGGTTGTTCTAGGTTTTGCCTATACTCGTAGGAGGTCTTGTTCTTCATCGTGGCTCTCGCACTTCCCCACAATAATCACATAATTATAATTATTATAATTTATTATAAATATAATATATCTGTCGTCGTTCGTCTTCCTGACCTCAATGCTAACGGATTCTTTGAGCAGCGATAGGACACTTCCGATTTCGTGGAGCGGGAATGCATGCTTATCCTTGCGCTCTCTGGACTGCATTGTGGTTAGAGGGTATGGCTGCGACTCGTCTATTATCTTTTCGACCGCTTCTTTGTCTGTGACTAGGGTTGTGCAGTCGCCTATTCTCAGGCCTGGGTATTTTTCTCCGGCTAATTCTATTGTTGTTAGCCCGATAGGCCTGTAATGGCATATAATGTGCCCTGTATCGGGGTCTAAGGCTGCGTGGATCTCCATCAGGTTCTCTATTACGATGTGTGGTATATACGATGCTTCCCTGTTTATCTTCACCCTCTCGACCCCCAGGGAAACATTTACATGGGCTTTCTATAGAAATACTGTTGGGGGCTGATGAAGTATACTCCCCAGCCCGACCGGCTAGTGGGGATAATTCCTTTAACTGAGGCCCGATCCCGTGGCAGCCCGTCTAACGGCTTCATGTAGCCAGCATGCAACATAGTGGTCTTTCTTAACCTCAGCTAGTGGAGGCTCCTTGACTGGGCATAGCTTGGCGATCTCACTCTTCTTCTCTGCCTCCGCATCATAGCTTAGGCAGCGTGGATGGAACCTGCAGCCGGGTGGTATGTTTATCGCGTTTGGTACTTCTCCTTTCACGGGGAGCTCTCTGTAGCCTATCCTGTTTGAGGGGTCCGGATCTGGTATAGCCGCTATTAGCGCCCTTGTGTAGGGGTGTAGGGGGTCTGCGATGACCTCTCTTGCATCGCCTAGCTCCACTATCTTGCCTAGGTACATTACGGCGATTCTATCGCATATGTAGCGGGCGACTGCTAGGTCGTGTGTAATGAATATGTATGATACCCCGGTGGTTTTCCTGAGGTCTAGCAGGACCTCCAGGATCTCTGCCCTTATGGATACGTCGAGCATCGACACCGGTTCATCAGCTACTATTAGCCTTGGATTTGATATTATGGCCCTGGCTATCGCTACTCTCTGCCTTTGTCCTCCGCTCAGCTGGTGGGGATACCTGTCTATGAAGTCTGATGCGGGGGTTAGCTTTACGCCTTCAAGTGTTTTAGCTATCAGCTCTAGTCTCTCCTCCTTCGAACCCCCTATTCCGTGGACTAGGAGCGGTTCCTCTAGGATGTCTTTGACCCTGAACCTGGGATTCAGGCTCCCATAGGGGTCCTGGTATATCATCTGTATATCTCTCCTGATGGGCTTGTATCTCTTCTCCGGCAGGGATAATATCTCGACCCAGCCTCCATCGCTGGGTCTTACGCCCAGCTTCTCAAGCCTCTCTAGGGTTACCTCTCTCGGCTTGAAGAACGCCTTTCCCTTTGTTATAGGAACCAGTTTCATCAGAGCCTTACCGGTGGTTGTCTTCCCACACCCGCTCTCGCCTACTAGGCAGAAGATCTCCCTCTCCCTTAAATTGAAGGATACGCCATCAACTGCCCTCACGAACAGCTTTGATTTTCCTGTTATTACATCGATTATCCCACGCCTAACCGGGAACCACACGTGTAGGTCATGTACCCTTAGTATCTCCTCTCCCAGCTCTATACGATAGAAGCTCAACTACACTCACCTCCTAGAGTGAAGCCAGCATGCAACCCAGTGGCCCTTCTCTACCTCCTCGAATGGGGGCTCGTCCTTGTCACAGGGCTCGAACTTCCTCGGGCACCGGGGGTGGAACCTGCATCCTTGCGGAGGTCTCCGGAGATCGGGTGGGGTGCCAGGTATATACTCTAGCTTGTGAATATCACCTTTGAGTCTAGGCACGGCTCTTATTAGGGCCTGTGTATAGGGGTGTAGCGGTTTCTCGAATATCTCCTCGGCTTTACCGTACTCGACTATCTTACCCGCGTACATTACCGCTATTTTCTCCGATAACTCAGTTACTACCCCAAGGTCGTGTGTTATCAGGATTATGCTTATCCCCTTCTCCCTATGCAGCTTCTTCATCAGATTTAGTATCTGTGCTTGGACGACTACGTCGAGAGCGGTTGTAGGCTCGTCTGCTATCACTATGTCGGGCTCCATGGCTATGGCCATGGCAATAACTATCCTCTGCTTCTGGCCCCCGGATAACTCGTGGGGGTACCTGTCTAGGATTTCGGGGGGAAGCCCAACTGCCTCGACCAGCTCCTTAGCCTTCTCCAGTGCTTCCTCTCTCTCCAGGTTTAGGTGGTGTGTTAGCGGCTCTATTATCTGGTCTCCGACCTTGTATACGGGGTTTAGCGCGTTCATAGCCCCCTGGAATATCATGCTTATCTTCCTCCACCTTATCTTCCTCCTAACCTCCGACTCGCTCATTTTCGTGATGTCCATTCCGTCGATCTTTATCGACCCGCTCATGATTTTACCTGGTGGTGGTACTAGCTTCATTAGACTCCATGCTAGGGTGCTCTTTCCACATCCGCTTTCACCGACTATTCCGAGGGTTTCTCCTTTGTTGAGTTTCAGCGAGACGCCATCTACTGCTCGTACTACTCCTCTGAGCGTGAAGAAGTATGTTCTTAGGTTGTTCACCTCCAGCACTGTTGACATCCTAGCTCTCACCGGTAGAGGGTTTAACCGGGGTAATGTAAGTTTACTGGATAGGGATAAATGTGTGAGGGGTTTAGAAAAAATAAGTTTATAATAAAAGAAATATTATTTGGTCTACTTTCTCAGATAATAATACGCTGCAGCTAGTATTATTATTACTATTATTATTGCTGCTATCGTGGTTCCACTGACTCCTCCAGCAGCCGTGGTTGTGGTGGTTGTAGTCGTAGTAGTGGTCGGCTGCGGTGCAGCGGTCGTGGTGGTTGTAGTCGTAGTAGTGGTTGTACTGGTGGTCGTTGTTGTAGTGGTTGTGGTGGTTGTAGTCGTAGTAGTGGTCGGCTGCGGCTTTACTAGATGGACTACCTGACTGTCGAGTCCAGGGTTGGAGTATCCCTTCGGGTAGATCATCACGCTTAGCTGGTAGTAGCCCTCAGGCATGTCCTGTGGTAGTACCACCTGGAACTGGCCAGGTGCTGTCTGGGTGAACTTCAGGAATATGGAGTCGAACGTGTCAAGGTTTATCAGTACTGCGAATGGCTCTACATCATCCATTGTAGCTGGCTGTCCGTTGACCTCTACGGTTATCGTCGCAACTATACTGCCTGCAGTGTTAGGCGTCACCGGTAATACGGTTGTTGATATTGACACGCTCTTGGGCTGTAGCTCCTGGTAGAGCTTTGCTGGGTCGAGTGGGAACGCGCTCCACCTCTTGAGTGTTACCTGGTCGTTCACGCTATCATAGCTCTCTAGATAGTAGGGTCCCTCTCCGATCAGTAGGTGGTTGTACTCGTTAGCGAATGCTATTAGGTTGTTGACTCTCTGCCTCCATTCGTCTAGTGTTAGTAGGCCCATGTTGATTAGGTCCTGGACCCATGATGGCTGTGGGTTGTCGGTCGCGTTCTGTATTAGCTGGACCATCTTCTCTACCTGTGTCGGGTCTATCAGGTGCACTGCGTAGATGCCCTGGTCTGGGTTCTGGCTCCTGTAGTCCCATACGTAGTTGGGGCTGCTCCTTACTAGTAGGTCCATGGCAGCTAGTAGCTCTAGTGGAGTGACGCTCCATCTGTCGGCTGTGGCAGCTACGATTCCTGGGTCTATGTGGTCGTAGTCTGTGTAGACAGCTATTGCAGTCTCGTTGATTATCTTCACGGCTTTGAGCGTTGAGAGTGTTGTGGCGTAGTTCCTAGCGACTCTCTTCTCGAACCACGGGTCTTGCGTTGTGTTGGTGCTGGTGTCCGTACCCCACTCGAATATCACGGCTAGTGGTGCTATCAAGTCTGCTAGGGTCATTTGGGTGTTGTCGTGGAATGTGACTTGTGGTAGTATCTTGTAGTTTAGTATGACTTCGTTGGCCACCTTCTCTCCGGCTACTCCTGCCTCAGCGGCTGTCACGAACTTGTGCTGGGCTGGGTCATAGAGTATTGCGTCGTCGGGGATTGTCGCGTTCTTCTCTACCTTCCACGTTGTGCTGCCAAGTGGGCTCCAGCCTGGCTGTCCGTCGGTTATCCTTGACTGTACTCCGAATGGGAAGTATACCGCTGCCCTGACTGCTATTGCGCTATACATGTCGGCGAATCCGCCTACTGGGTTCCATACCCATCCTTCCTTGTAGACGTACCTGTTGCTGAACTTGACGGTGTCGCCCTTGGAGTATTGTAGGCTGACATAGGTGAACTCGTTCCATGGTGTGGCCTTGGGGCTCTGGACTATGCCGCCTAGGTCCTTTGAGACGACTAGGATGTCAGCTGTCTGTACTATGAATATCCTTATGGACTCCTGGAAGCCCATCCATACGCCCTCGTTTATCATCTGCCAGAACTGGTCTTCGCTCGTGTAGTTGCCAGTGTCTAGCCACTCTCCGAGCTTGTCCAGGGTCTTGTTCTGGTAGTCGCCGCCCCAGGATACGTCTGGGACGCCACCCCAGTATCCGGTGTAGAACCACACGAAGTTACCGTAGTCGTACTTGGTCATTCCGGTGATTCCCCAGCCCTCAGTGTAGATCTGCCACTCACAGGCGCTCGGGTCTCCGTAGTAGACTAGCTGGATTGCTCCGCTGAAGTCCTTGTAGAGGTAGTCTACGGTTAGTCCTACCTCTTCTAGCTTGTGTGCCACGAGTTCTCCTATGTCCTTTCTCTGGTCCTCGACCCTGATGACGAACTTCACGGTAACCGGCTGTCCATTGTAGTACCACTTACCGTCGTTGCCCTTGGTTGCTCCTAGTTCTTGTAGTGCTTCTGCTAATAGTTGCTTACCGTACTCCTCGCCCTTGTTCTCGATTAGGAACTGTATCTTTAGGGCTGTTCCTACTAGGTATGGGTAGTCTGGATCATTGGGTATCCATGGTATGTACTGTGGTATTCCGAAGCCCTTGAATATGTTTGCTACGATGTCGCTTCTCGGCACTAGGAACTGTAGTGCGAACCTGGCCTTTCTGTTTACGAAAATGTTTAGGCTCCCGTCACTGCAGTGGTTGGGGTTGAGTAGTAGGTTGTCCATTCCGCTGTATGGTGTTATTAGGTCGAATCCAGCGTCCTTTAGCCTCATTGCGGCGTCTGGGTCGCCTATCGGGAATAGTCTTGCCTGTGTATCGCCCGTTAGTAGGCTCCCTATAGCGTTGGTGTCCTCCTCTATCCTCTTCGTTATGATCGTTTGCACGTATTGCGCGCTGCTAACTAGCCCGGCTGCGACTGGTATTACGAATAATGCTATCATTATTAGTGCTACCGCCTTCTTCAAACACATCTCACCCTATGATTATTCGGTCATAGTAACATTATCGTGGGAAGGGCTTTATAAAGTATTTGGAATACCACCAATCATTAAAAGAAATTTGATATAAATAATTGTCTATCCTACACTACTTCTGCAGCTTCGGGGCCACTATCGGCTCGATTGCTCTCCCAATTAACAGGAACGTGGCCGAGAATATCACTAATGCGAGGCCTGGGAATATGTACATCCACCACCATCCCGTCGTCACAGCCTTGACGTTATACGCCAACTGCAGCATCTTACCCCATGTGGGGGCTGATGGATCGCCGAAGCCGAGTAGTGCTAGGCTTGCCTCTGCTACTATAATCCCGGGGATTGATAGTACGGCTATAGCCATGGTGTACGGGTATATCTGTGGGAAGATATGCTTGAATATTATCTTCTTCGTCGACACTCCAACGGCCTTGGCTGCCTCGATATATAACTGTTCCGAGATCTGTAGGGCCATACTCCTGACTACTATAACGGGGCCTGCCCATGAAAGGGCGATCATGATTAGAGCCAGGGACTTCAAGGTGATGGTGCCGAAGGCATAGGATATAGCAATTAGTATTGGGAGGAATGGCAGGGATAACATGACGTCGGCGATCCTCATTAGGATCTCTCCCTTTATATCCTTCCAGTACCCTGCCAGGGTCCCATATATCGCGCCGATGAATGTTGAGACGAAGGTTACAGTAAAGCCTAGTAGGAAGGCGTATGGGAGCCCTAGTAGGAGGCCTAGGCCGATGGGCCTAGAGTAGACGTCAGTCCCGAAGAACCCGTAGCAGTTACCCATTAACCTGAACTTGTAGTGTACTATACCCATACCGTTCTTGGCGGCATCGGCGGCGTTGGCCAAGACGACTGCATACATGCCTATGTGCACCTTGTATGTACCGCTGAGGCCTGTGATCTTGCCATTGTCTACTGTTGCGAATAGCATTCTAGGGTCGAGGAGGGTTTGGTTAGATGCTTGTATCCCTAGTATCTCGTATAGTCTGGAGAGGGTCTTGTCTAGTGTAGATGCGAGGTAGGGTGAATTCTTGTAGTTGGATAGGGTCTCGGCTCTTGCATTGTAGGTAACGTTGCCCTCCACCGTCTTCTTTATAACCGAGCCGTATATGGTTAGCACGTTGGTCGCGTTTTGTCCTTGACTGTAGAGTTGTCCCTGGAAGAATATTACTGGGATGAAATTGATTGCTTCGCTATCAGGCCTCTCTATGTACATCCAGGCGGAGGTGACTACTACCTGGCCTGAGGCTTGGAGGTCTGTGGGGATCTTTAGTGTCAGGAGTAGTCTTACATCGCTTGGCAGTGAGTGGCTAGTTATGTTGATTGTTCCCTCATAGTCGTAGTAGACTACTTTGTAGAAGCCGGTTTGGAGTATTGGTGTTAGTTGCTTGTCTAGTATATCGTAGAGGTCTGGCGCTACTATACGTAGGTCCTCGGGAATCTTGCTCATGACTTCTTGATGGACCTTTAAGTCCTCCTTAGCCTGGGTTATGGTATTGAACTTGTCTTTGACGACCCAGCACGGAGGGACTGTTGCAGGATACTTGTAGGGGTAGTATGCCTGCTTACCCTGTTCATACAGCTTCATCCCGTCGGGGTAATATGCCGCCACCGCGTAGAATGCCAGGATTACCTGGATTAGCAGGAGGGCGACCCCTACTTTACCGCTCCAGGTTCGGAGCACGATCTTCATGTTAGACTTGAAGTTCTCGAACAATCACATCACCCCCTCACGCCCTCTTGATCCTCGGATCTAGTAGTGTGTACAGTATGTCCAGGACTAGCCTGGTCACTAGGTAGAGGAGCGTCGTCACATACGTTAGGACCGTTAGGACTGCCACGTCATTGGCGGAGATGGCGTCCCAGTAGAGCTTCCCTAGGCCCGGCCACTCGAATATCAACTCCGTGATTATTGCTCCAGCGAAGACGCTTAGGACGATTGAGAAGAGTACTATTGTTACTATTGGCGGTGCGGCTGCCCGTAGCACGTGCTTCCTCAGGACTGTTGGCTCCGGCAGGCCTTTTGCCCTAGCTACCATTACGAAGTCCTCGTTGAAGACGTCCAACAAGATGTTCCTCATCCTGTACGCCGTATCGCCTACGCTGAGCACGGTGACTGTCAGCACTGGGAGTGCTGCCTTTGAGAGTAGGTTTCCTATGTCGTGTGGATTGAAGTTCTCCGTCACCTTTGGGAAGATGTGGTATCGTTGTGTGAAGAAGAATATGAAGACCATGGCGAGCCACCACCAGGGCATGCTGACGCTGAACACGCTCCACCCCACTATCGTGTTGTCGAGTATACCTCCGGGTCTCCTGGCGGCGTAGAGGGCTAGTGGTGTTGCTAGTAGGATCACTATTGTTGACGATGTCGTGAATAGGAGGACGCTGAAGGGGACCCTCTCAAGTATTATATGATACGCGTTCTTGTCCCCCTGCTTGTAGAAGAAGAAGCCCCTCGTCTCCAGTGTGGCACTGGAATTTACTGGTTCGAAGGTAAGCATGGTCTTGGTATACCTAGTCGCTATTATGTACCACGGCTTGTCTAGCCCGCGGTTGTGTATCTCCTCTTGAGTCAACTGGTCTATATACCACCGCAACGCGTCCTTATCGAGGGTTTCATTGTTTATGGGGAGTCCATGGGACTTAGCATACTCCATGTACTCCTTTATTATCTCCTTCTTGAGCTCCTGCCCCCCGGGCAACCTGAGTTGCGCGATAACCTCCTGCTGTATCTCTTGCCTGAGAGCCTGCTTCTGTCTCTCGGTCAGTGGCCCGGCGAATATCGCGGCGACAATGAATGTTACAATTACTAGTACTATGACGAAGTTAACCAGCTTCACCGCAAGCCAGCGCACACCCAACCACCAATACTGTCATCGCGGCCGGACAACATCGCCCGGCCAGTATTACATCCCCTAACAACCATACCCTCCTCGACTCTAAAATTATTAGCCCTGGAGCCGGAAAGCCCTCCGCGGCGTCGACCATGAAGGCGAGAATATACCTGCCCTATTATATCGTCGAGACGGGTAGAGGAAAGCGCTTCTATGGCGAGACACATCTATCCCTAAGAGCCCTGTGGACTAGGATACTAGTATTGGCCACGCCAAGAGACCTCGGATTCATAAAGATGCCCCTGGGAGGCACACGCCTTGAACCACTGGCAAAGCCGGACGAGTACGGTAGGAAGATTACTGAGGCCCTGGAGAGGGCTAGCGAAGTTTCCAGGACAAAGCCGACGTTCAAGATAGGGGGAGTAAGGGGTCTGCTGAAGGCTATGGTGACTGGTTTCAGGTCGAAGGTTTCTGTCAAGAGCGGGCCCGAGCTCGAAGCCCGGCTCATACTATACTATGCATCCCGTGCTCTCGGCCTAGAGCCCGGGGATAGGGTGAGGGTATACCCGGAGACTCTGTGGCTCCCCGTCGAGGTCCTCGTGGGTGGTGATGGAGGGGTAGAGGCTTACATCTCCTCTAAGGGAGTGGAGGAGCGGTTCACACTCCTAGAGAAGTTCGCCTCCATGGACGCCGGGGTGAGGGAATCGATCATAGCGGCGATAGAGTCCTGGAAACCTTTATAGTAGCCCGGGGCTAGTATATTTTAAGTGTAGGAATCGAGGTGTACGCCATGGCGCTCGCTATCGTGATGATAAACGTCGAGGTCGGGAAGGAGAACGAGATCTTCGAGAAGCTCTTCGAGCTACCAGAGGTCAAGGAGGTATACATGGTCTACGGGGTCCACGACGTCATAGCAGTCATAGAGGCCGACACCATGGACTCCCTGAGGACCCTGATAACAGAGAAGATAAGGCGGATGGACGGAGTAAAGAGTAGCATGACCAGCATCGTGGTAATGCATAAGAAGAAGGAATAGCCTCCTAGTAGATCCCCCGGTCGCCGGGATTGACGACTCCCACGGCAAACCCGGATTCTTTCCCACACCCCTTCACCATAGCCATTGACGACTCCGACACCCCCTGGGGCGGGTGCACCACGCACCTAGCATGGATCATCCTCTCAAGGCTGCGGGACCACGTGGTACTGGCAGACTATCCCCTACTCGTGAGGCTCAACCCCGTGGTCCCCAGGAAGACCCGGGGCAACGCGGCAGTAGTCATAAGAGGATACACGAGGCTAGACTATGAGGATCTCTACGAGATGATCAACGGGGTAATCGACGGCTACATGCCTGTAAAAGCCCCCGGCAAGTCGCCCGGGCTCGCGCTCTACAGGGGAACAGAGCCCTGGAGGGTCCCTCTACTCAGAATCCTCTACCACAGGGGTAGGAGGGAATTCATACCTGTAGAGCTGGCCGAGGAAGCAGCGGCTAGACTAGGCATAACAGCGAGGAGAGGTAGCGGGCTCGTCGGCGCCATCCTCTCGCTGGCGGCTCTGGCGCCCTGGGACCCCTACACGTTCGAGCTCATAGCATACAGGCGCGTAGAGAAGCTTGGAGAGGATCGATGCGTGAGAGGCGATCCCATGGACGAGGCCAAACTGCCCCCGTGCGAATATGCCAACTACGACCTGGTCACTGGCAAGCTAGTAGCCGCCCCCGGGGGGCCCGACCCCGTGCTCATAGGCTTCCGGGGGGCCGAGCCTACATGCCTTGGAAAGGCTTCGAGGCTGTTATGCGAGGAGCCCGCTGGCTGGGTGCTCTACAGGACGAACCAACACACGGGGGCGGGTCCCCTGAGGGTCCCCCTCAGACCCTACAACTACGTCAAGCTCAGGGGTGTAGTAGCTAAGAGGCCTAGAGAGCTCCCCGGAGGCCACGTGATCGTAGAGCTCGACGCCCAGTGGGGGAGGGTCCCTCTAGCCTTCTACAGGGAAACAGGCCCTCTGCGGGAAGTGGCCCGGATGCTGGTGGAGGGCGACCTCATCGGGGTCGAGGGCGGGGTCGTGCCCAGGAGCAGGGGGAACACTATAGCAGTCGACGTATTGGTCGTCTATAGGCTAGCCAGCGAGGAAGTATACCTGGCCCCTAGGTGTCCTAGGTGCGGGTCCCGCATGAAGAGTATGGGGAAAGGGAAGGGGTACCGGTGCGAGAGATGCGGGTATAGGGATCCCCGTGCCAGGCCAGTCAGGGTGAGGGTCCCTCGACCACTCACACCAGGCCGGTACACCCCTCCCGTCTCGTCGGCTAGGCATCTCACCAAGTACAACTGGTGGGAGCCAGCCGTGGGAGGAGGGACCCCCGCCTCGATGCCTGTGGAGTGTGTTGTCAGCCAGGAAGCTGAGCCTCCTCCACTCTCCTATGGGTGGGAGTATTGTAAACCATTGGTTTACAACCCCCCTGTTTCAAGTGGAGCATGAGGGTATTAGCGGGGGGACCCCCTGCCTTCAAGTGGAGAATTGTTGAGATTGATTGCGTTGACCGATGCTTTTCGTGGCTGTTGTTTATGATGTTTGCATAATGAGTATAAATGAATATATGATATGAAAAATAATTATTTATATGTGGTGTCCGGTCCTCGCAACAAGGGGGAGTAGGATCCAGTGGAACTGGTGGGGCGAGGGGGTGGCATTAGCCTGGAGCGTGGGATATAAAAGGACCCCTCCGTTTCCACTGGAGCCGTGTAGACGCCCACAATAATATCCCGGGGGGAATACGTGGTAGACGTGGGTGCGTTGTCCTGGAGGGTTGCAACGCTAAGAGGGCGGCCGCGCTAGGAGCTCTGCAGCTTGTCAGTGATCTAGGCGTAGAAGTCGAGAGAATCGGCGTGGGCACGGGGTCCACTGTCGCCCAGCTGATAGAGGTGCTCCCCTCTACGGGCATAAAACCCTCCGTGGTAGCCTCGTCGAGCCTGGCCTCGGCGTTGATGCTGGCTGATAGGGGTTATGCCCCGGTGCATCCCAGCGTAGCCCCGGTACTAGACGTCTATATCGATGGAGCCGACGAGGTGGATCCGAGGGGCAACCTGGTCAAGGGCCGGGGGGCGGCGCTCCTCGGGGAGAAGATACTGGCTAGTAGGAGTAGGCTGAACATATTCATAGTCACGGGGGAGAAGCTCGTCCCCAGGCTGGGCTCCAGGAGGCCGATCCCGGTCGAGGTCGTGAGGGACGCGTTAACCCCCGTGGTCGAGGCTATACGTAGGAGGTTCCCCGATACCGCTCCACGGACTGGTGGCGGCAAGGATGGTCCTGTGATCAGCGACTGGGGAGGGGTCATCGTGGATGTCCACACGGGTCCCCTGAGGGACCCTCTGGAGGTTGAGGGGTTCCTACGCAGTATACCGGGTGTGGTCGAGACGGGCCTCTTCATAGGCTATACTGATTACGTCGTGGTCGGCCGGGACGATTGTGGATGGGAGGTGTTAAGGTTCGAGCGACCCCACACCCTATGAGTCCGTAGAAGAGCTCCTGTCCTCGGACCCCCCAGGCCAGTGGGCCGAGAAGGTGAGGGCCCTGGCCTACTCTAACAGGTTCGTCCGCTTGTGGAGGGACCCTCCCTTGATGGTGTACCTGGGCGATCACGGGGATTACCTGCTAGTCGACGGCCATTACTGTAGTTGCCCCGGGTTCACGATGAGGACTAGTAGGAGGGGGGTCGCTGGCTGCACGCATGTCTATGCGGTTAGGATAGCGTTGAGGGAGGGGCGTTTCAGGGACCTCTCGGGGTCTCTGAGTCCAGGGGACGTGGCGGCTATTGTGTGGGAGGTGTTGACTGGGGGCCTGGCTGTTATGGTTAGGAGGATGTTGGCTCTAGAAGATCATGTGGGCGATGACTACTATGGCGGCGAAGATGGTTGATGCCAGGACGAGGGTCGTGGGGCTCATCTTTATCTTGCCCTCGTATTCATCGTAGAAGGCTATTAGTCCCGCGGCGCTCATGGGGCCGCCTTCCCTCTTCCTCTTCTTTGCCATAGCCTGTACACCCCGGGTTTCCAAGGGTTGGTTGAGGAGGCTAAATTAACTTAACCGGGCATACCGTTGCTGGGTGTCGACGTATTGGCCCTGACCCTGAGATGCTTTGCGGAGGCTATGAGGGCTTCGTACCTTGAGAGGGATAGGGAGAGGGGTCTCTTCGAGACGTTTTCGTGGCTCGTGGAGGAGGTCGGCGAGCTCGCCGAGGCCCTTAGGAGTGGGAGGCCCGAGAGGATTAGGGAGGAGGTGGCAGACGTGTTGGCCTGGACTATCAGCATAGCGAACCTGGTGGGCGTGGACGTTGAGGACGCCGTGCTCTCGAAGTACGGTCTCGACATTAAATTAGCTGGATGCCGCGAGGGACCCTCCTAGCCCTTCTTGAAAGCTCCTATTACCTCCTCTAGCATCTCCGGCCTCTTCTCTGCAAGGGTCCCTGTTACGAGCCCGTCTGCCCCGGCGGATGCGAGTTCCCTAGCCGTCTGGGGGTCCCTCACCCCGCCCCCGACTAGGAGCAGGGGGCCTAGCCCAGCCTGGACTAGTAGACTCTTAGTGTAGGATACGGCTTCTGGGGGGACCGGGTTGGGCGCACCGCTTCCAGCCTCCAGGTATATCACTTCTGCACCCATCATGGCTCCAGCGAGGGCGTGGATGGCGACGAGTTCTGGGTGCTCGTAGGGTATTGGCCTGGCCCTCCCTATGTATCCGGCGGCGCCCCCGTATCCGACTATAATGTATGCCGTGGGTATGGGTTCGAGCTCCATCTTGAGCACTAGTGGCGCGGCCTGGACCTGCACGCCTGAGAGATAGTATACGTCTTCGCTGTTCAGGAGGGTCATGAATAGGACTGCATCGGCTTTCGGCGTCAGCCCATTGAGGTTGCCTGGGAATAATATGACTGGTAGCCCCGCGTTCTTCACCGCCTCGACGGTCTTTGACAGGGCAGGCTCGTGGACTCCCGTGGAGCCCCCTACTAGTATGGCATCGGTACCCGCATCCCTGGCCCTCTTAGCCCTCTCCAGGGCCGACGCGGGGGAGTCCTTGTCTGGGTCGATTAGTGTGAAGTGTAGTCTACTCTTCCTCCTCTTCTCCTTCAGCCAGTTCAGAAGCTTCCCCTTCATACTCTACCACTTCCTCTCCTCCAGACTCTCCCTGCGAGCACTCCTCTAGCCGGTCCTCGTATACCATGTCAACGATCTTGTTGTAAACATCAACCCTATCAAACACGTCAGGAACCTTGAGCTCGCAGTAGAGGCCACATGTGCCACAGCGGACTATGGCTAGCTTGGTCCTGGGCTCTCCACTCTTCTTAAAGTCCACCGTGAGGGTCATGCTACCGCATCGGGGGCACTGGAAGTATCTCGGCGGCAGTGTACGCTTCTTTACTATCCTCTTCCTCCTCTTCCTCCTCCTACCCATTCCAAAGCACCAGTCCGGGCTCATCGAGTGCCTAGCCAGCGTGTTATTTATTTTGATTAATCCCGGGTATCAGCGTATCTGAAGGTGTCGTAGCGTGGTGGAGTATAGGATTCGTGACCCCTCATTGTCTGGTGAGGGTTGGAGGAAGATCGAGTGGGCAGAGGCCCATATGCCGGTTGTAGTAGAGTTGAGGAGAAGGTACGAGGGAGAGAGGCCTCTGTCGGGCTATAAGGTGTCGATGGTACTGCATGTGACCAAGGAGACAGCGGTCCTAGCGCGTACCCTAAAGGCCTGGGGGGCAGAGGTTTACCTAGCTGCGAGCAACCCCTTGTCCACGCAGGACGATGTCGCGGCGGCGCTTGTCGAGGACGGGATAAACGTGTTCGCGTGGAGGGGCATGTCGACGGAGGAGTACTTCTGGGCTATCGACAAGGTCGCGGGAGTACGTCCTCACCTGGCAGTGGATGACGGGGGAGATCTACATGTCTATCTACACGAGAAGAGGAGGGATGTGGCTGAGGGGGTCCTCGGGGGCACGGAAGAGACAACTACTGGGGTGTTGAGGGAGAGGGCCCTTGAGAGGGAGGGTAAGCTCCTATACCCGATTATAGCCGTGAATAATGCGATGACAAAGTATCTCTTCGATAACAGGTATGGTACCGGGCAGAGCACGATAGACGGGATCCTCCGGGCCACCAACATATTGCTAGCGGGAAGGAAGGCGGTAGTTGCAGGCTATGGATGGGTTGGCCGTGGCATAGCAATGAGGCTCAAGGGAATGGGTGCAAGGGTCATTGTGACAGAGGTCGATCCCATCAGGGCGTTAGAAGCCGTCATGGATGGATTCGAGGTCATGCCCATGGATAAGGCGGCAGAGATAGGTGAGATCTTCGTCACAGCCACGAGTAACAGGGACGTGATTAGGCGAGGGCATTTCCTCAAGATGAGGGATGGCGCGGTATTAGCCAATGCGGGCCACTTCAACGTCGAGATAAATGTGAGGGAGCTGGAGGAGGTGGCGGTGTCTAAGCGAGATCTTAGGAGGTATGTCACCGAGTATAGACTAGCTGATGGTAGGAGGCTTTACCTGTTGGCCGAGGGCAGGCTCGTCAATCTAGTCGCTGCCGAGGGCCACCCGAGCGAGGTCATGGACATGAGCTTCGCGAATCAAGCACTCTCGCTATTGTACCTGAAGGAAAACGCGTCGAGGCTTGAGAGGAGGGTCTATAATGTATCTAGGGACCAGGATGAGCTGGTCGCGAGGCTGAAACTAGAGACGATGGGCATTGATATAGATAAGCTTACCCCCGAGCAAATAGAGTACCTCCATGGGAAAGCGTAGAAGATAAATCCCCATCCCGTAGTAATACCCATGACGGGACGGGCGCTTGGCACCTGGGCCCGTAGCTCAGCCAGGTAGAGCGCCCGGCTCATAACCGGGTGGTCGGGGGTTCAAATCCCCCCGGGCCCACCAATCCAATGAAAGCTACCTACACATGAGTTCTCCACGCAACGAACTATTCTGTGCACGGCTAACCATCCGGGTAGCGTAGTCGAGATCGATCGGTATTCGGGCTCTGGAAGCCTCAGCACGCTTTGGCATCTCTGAGGGGGGTAGGTCTATGAGTATCGGGCTATTTGGAAGTTGGAGTGAGGTTTGGAGGGCTCTGAGGAAAGTCGGTCTTCATCCCGGACTGGGTCCGCGTCGCTCCACCATCTTCATAGCCGGGTAGAGGGTTCCCGGGTAGAGGTGTTATTTTTAGCCTTGCTTCGGGGCTTCTCTCCTCTCCTCCATGGTCGGCGCGGGTAGTGCTTCTACTCTTGCGTGGCGTGCCATCTCTCTCAGGATCGTGTTCTTTGACACCATTCCTACTAGCCGACCTTCCTCGTCTACTACAGGAAGCCCGTCCACGTTTTCCTCTTTGAACGCCTGTATGGCCTTTAGCACCGTGTCCTTTGGCGTTAGCCGTGTCTTGACTGGGACCATAACGTCTGCGGCCATTAGCGGCATGACCTTGACGTACCTGGCCTTCTTGGGTCCAGCTTTTATGAGCCTCCTGACCCATATTAGCCGCCTACTCTTCCTTGCTATGAGTGAGTCTTCGTATGCCATGAATGGGAGTCTGTTAGAGCTTATTACACCGTAGACTCTGTCTCCTTCTGAGACTACTAGCGCGTCGAGCATGAATGTAGTCATTTTGTTGATGGCATGCGCTAGGCTATGGTGTGGATGTACTCTCGCGGTTTTTATGGGAACCATTACATTCTCTACGTAGAGCTTGCCTACCTGGTGCTTCGCATAGGCCTCTATCAAGTCGTCCTTTGTAATGAATCCAACTATGTTTCCATCATCGTCTTCTACTATTGCGACCTCCGCGTTGTTAGACAACATCTTCAGGGCGACATTCTCAACAGGCTCATTGGCTTTGACCCGTGGGACCACCTTTGTCATGACAAAGTCTATGAAGAACTTGTCGTAGATCCTCCTACGCCATATCGGTCCCTTCAGCGCGATGGCCTTCAACATGTTCCACTTGGAGACGACTCCAACTATCCTCCCAGCTTCGTCTACGACCAAGAGATAGTCTGTCTTCCTCCTGAGCATTTCTTTCCTCGCGTGCTCGACGGTATCGTTTATAGTTATGGATGGAAGCTCTTCCCTGGCTATGTCGCCGGCTACTACTCCCAACTCCTTGTATACTCCCTTGGGCGCCTTTGTTACAGCCTCCTGGATCAAGCTCTGCTCACTCCTATAGTAGACCTTCTCTTCGGGTGCAACGGGTTTCGGTAGTGGTAGAGGCTTGCGAGGCACTCTACCGGGCTTTGCACCTTCTATGTACACCTTTACTACATCGGCCTGAGTTAGTATACCGACTATCTTCCCCTCCTCGTCTACCACCGGTATTATGGAGAAGTCATTATCCGCCATGACCTTGGCTGCCTGCTCGATTGGTGTGTCGGGCGTGGCTACGACTACTCCCCTGGTCATGATCCTCCTAACCTTGGCCGGGGTTACTATCTTCCCGGCTCTAATCTCTCTGTGGAACCTCCATCTACCCTTCCTAATCAAGTCGAAGGGCGTTATAACACCGATAGGGACAGGCTCCTCCTTACTCCTCACCACTACAACGCCGGGTATGCCTTTGAACACGAACTTCGACCATACCTTGTTAATCGGCGTATCCGAGGTGACAATGTAGTCGTCTAGGTCCTTTACAGTCATCGCCTCGGCGACTGTTTCTGCTAGCGGCTTGAACTCTCTGGATAGGAAAGCAGCTAGTATATCTCTTAGTGTAACTACGCCGACGAGTTTGCCATCGCGGTCGACTACGGGTGCCGCGTCTACTTTGAACTCCTCCATGGTTTTGAAGGCCTCGTCGATACTCATGTCAACGTTTAGTTGTGGGAACTCGCGGGCGACGTCGGAGACGCGTAGATTCGTTCTAGTGCTTGTTGGTATGATTGCTTCGATTCGTGTTAAAAAGCCATAGTATTTATTAGTTTTTTCATCTTTTATTACTGGTATTATCCTTTCCTCTGTATCTCTGAAGATAGCGCGTATTCTTGCGAGGGGCGCGTTCGGCAGTACCTTGGCTGCAGCCTCCCGCGCTACCTCCCATATCTTCAAGCATTATACACCTCCCTTACCTGCCTTCACGTAATACTAGTACCTCCTACTAAAGGAGTCTGTTTAACCCAACACATAATAAAGGTCTGGGTATTAGTATTCTAAGTAGAGGTAGTAAGGCCCCAGAGACCACGCTAGAAGGCTGACTTGGGGACAGGGAAGATCCGGCAACAGTGAAGAGAGGTGGCAAGGGAGATGGAGCCAAAGAACGGGAAAGAATCGGTGCTCTGCCCGAAATGCAAGGTCCCAATGGTATACATGATGGAGGCCGAGAAAAACTCTACTGGCAGGAGGATTACAAGATACTACCGATGCCCAGTATGTGGGACTAAGATAATAGTAGAGAAGCTACTGATCAAGCCTGTTAACGGGAAGCTAAGGATCTACGATCTAATGAATGGGAGCCGGGAGATAGTATATGGAAGGCCTCTGCCAGCCAAAGTTAAAAAACAACAGAGAAGACGCGTCAAATAACCAAAACGCCAACCCCATATTATTTCTTAGACCGGTAATCTAGAGAGCCACGGCCCCGGTGTCAGGGGGTGAGATCGACCAGGTTGAAGTTGAAAGGGCTTATACAGGATCTAAGAACCGTGACCAGAATCTACAGCGACGTTAAATCGATAGCGAGGAGGATGTTCATAACCAACAGCATAGATAGCATAGTGGCGGCACTGGGAGTGAGCGTAGGAGGATACGGGCCAGAAGCCAATATGAAGCTACTAGCCATGGGGATCATAGGCGGCGGCGTAGCCATGGGCGCTATAAGCGCCATGCTGGGAGTCTACCTGTCTGAGAGGGCTGAGAGGCTCAAGGAGTACAAGGATCTCGAACGCAAACTGGCCCATACTCTTAAAGGGAGTATTCATTGGAAGGCAGCTAGGCTTATACCATTATATGTAGCCCTATGGAGCGGTTTTGGAGCTCTGATATTTCCCTCTCTTATAGCCCTCCCGCTTATACTGGCTAGCATGGGCCTAGTCCTGCCATACCCGGCTTACCTCGCCTCTCTCGGTGTAGGGCTTGCGTCGATGGGTGTTTTGGGCTGGTACCTTTCAAGGGTGAGCGGCGAGAACCCCCTTCACTCTATACTCAGAGCCCTCGGGATGGGTCTCCTGGCGATCCTGATCGTCTCGGTGCTTAAGGTTGCAGTCGTCTAGCTCCACAGCGATCCATCCACTATTAGATAATAGTAGATTCCAACGAGCTTCTCTAGTTCGCGTAGATCGATGAACTCGTCCGGCGCGTGAGCCGTCTCCCCGCTGGGTCCATAGGCCAGAGTCTCTATCCCCTTCATAGTATAGTACCGTAGATCGAGTCCTCCGGGGCAAACTACAGGCTCTCCGAGGCTCACTCCGACTCTCTGCGCAGCTGTCTTTAGAGCGTTATACAATTCTTTAGGCTCGTTTATGGCAGGCTCCATTTCACTAATGTATTCGATTCTATACTCTAGGCCGTGGAGCGTGGACAACCACCTGGTGATAGCCTCTATCTCGGCTTTGACATCGCTAACCTTCTCTTCAGGTATCAGTCTTCTATCTAGGGTGAAATAGAATTCTCCCGGCACCTGGTTAGTCTTACCCCCGCCTTTTACGCCGGCCTCGCCTCCTATCATGACCGTGGGGTACATGGACTCTTCGGGTATCGTCTTGTACCTGCTTTTCCTGGTCGATAGGATGGGTGTATAAGTTTTCTGTAAGTCTATAGCCAGCTGGGATGCGAGTAGGAAGGCGTTCTTCCCCCTCCACGGGGTGCTTCCGTGGGCGTTTTTGCCTATGACTGTTAGGCGCGTCCATAGGAGGCCCTTATGACCGTTCCATGGGTGTTGGAGCCCGCTTGGCTCGGGGATAATTACGTAGTCTGGGAGTTTTTCTTTTAGGACCTCGTCCACTAGGTACTTGGTGCCACAGTCGCCACCGATTTCCTCATCGGGGACTAGTGCTATCTCAACGTTGTGAAATGCTTTACCGTTTGATGCCTGCAATGCTTTAACGGCACCTAGGACGGCTGCGATGCCTCCCTTCATATCTATAGCTCCTCTTCCATACAGTTTCCCGTTGACTATGACCGGGTTGAACGGGCTGGTGACTCTCCATCCCTGTCCACCGGGGACTACGTCATAGTGCCCATTAAAATGAAGAGTTTTATTGGAGGATCCGTTGATCCTTGCAAGAACTATGTAGCGGGGATTCTTACCGGCTCCGGTGCAGTGTCTCTCCTGGTATTCTCCCGGAACCTTGATTGTAGTCACATGATCCGCGATTCTTGACAGTTCTTCTTCGAGGAGTGACGCGATTTCGCCATAATGTTCGCCGCGTGGAGATACGCTTGGGATGGAGATGAGTCTTTTGAGTATATCTACTGCGTACTCGTATCCCTCTCGAATGTGTGCGGGTCTACTCAATTCGTCCTCATCGAGTAGTATACAGGATGTCGTATCGTGGATATAACGTCTACCGGCTGGCATGCTAGGGTGATGGCGTGTGGGTAAAAATATCGGGTTGGCTTGAGGCTGCGGCTCCTGTAGTGGCGACAATCCCCCGGGAGACTATAGCCTCCCCCGGGGGCGTTTCCTATTCCAGGCTCCTATCGGTGAAGCCGCTCTCTACCTTTTCCGGCTTTAACACGTCTACTATGTATTCGAATGCTGTCTCGGGGTCCGTGTGGCTACCGCAGCTGTATACATCGACTGTTGCGAACCTGTACTCGGGCCATGTATGTATCGTTATGTGGCTCTCTAAGATAACGGCGACTACGCTCACGCCTTCCCCTATTTTCCACGACTTGATGTCTAGGATTGTCATGTTGCCGGCTTCCGCTGATTTCCTGACGATCTCCTCTAATGTATGGGGGTCGCGTAGGGCTTCCACGTTATTGCAGTTTATGAGGTTACCGTATACGTGTTTTCCTATGACTTTTGCCTCCTCATATCTCGCGTATTGCATCTCCATGAGTAATCCCCCCTTATTAACCCCCAGCAGTAGAGGAGGGGGGTATATGAAGAAATTAAAGCTTGACCCCCTGGCACCTGGTCTAATAGGCCTTGGAGGAGCTGATGTCTATAGAGCGGTGTCTCAGGTGAGCATCAATACAACTAATGTAATATATAATATAAGGATTTTTGGTAGTGCTGTTGGCAGTGGAGTAGCAACATACATGCTAGCGGTGATCATATACGTAGCCAGTACGCTGCTCTGGGCTCTAAGATGGTACCTTTCCCTAAAGAGGCTGGGAAGCAGAGTCACTTTCCTAAACGTCTATACAGCGATAATGGGAGGCATACTATTCAACAACATAACACCGAGCCTCAAATTCGGCGGGGAGGGTTTCAGAGCGGGCTGGCTAAGGGCCACGGAAGACGTGCCCGTAGAGAGGTCATTTATCACCATAATCTACGAGAGAGTCACGGAGATCCCGGGGGTCGCGACTGTTCTTGTGCTAGCATTATTCTCGGGCACGGATAGATTATCTACCCTAGCGGCGAGCCTGCCCGCTATAGTGGGATTAGCACACATGCCGACTATGATCCGGGATAAGATATCCTCTGTCAAGAGAAGACTAGGAGGGGACGTGAGGTTCCTACTCCGGGATTGGAGCCTAACACTCACGGCGTCCTCTATAGGTATAGCCATATGGCTGCAAGACATCGCCAGATTCTACCTCATCGCGTCGAGTCTAGGAGTCCATTTATCGTTAGGCAACGCCGCGGTCCTCTCGTTGGGTTATCTGTTATTTGGAATGGGGCCCACGCCTGGAGGTATAGGATTCGTTGAAGGCGGCCTTGTATCGATCCTTGCGGCCATGGGCGTGCCGCTGAATAAAGCTGGCCTCATAGTCTTGGGCGAGAGACTTATCTCCACAGTATTAGCTAGTCTACTCGGAGTGATCCTTGTACTCCTGAGGGGCGGGATTAAATTATTCAGGGAGGCCTCTAGGATCGCGAGGGAGAGGAAGATAGTAGTTGGAGACGCTGAGGATAGCACTAGTATCGGACTGGTATATGCCTAGAAGAGGAGGCGTCGAGACGGCTATCTATAATCTAGCCAAGACGCTAAGGGATCATGGACATGATCCAATCGTAGTAACTCACCAGAACAGGGTATTAAGGGACCCTCCCTTGGTTTCATACGACGATGGTATACCGGTCGTTAGGTTCAAGCTCCCCCTAAGGGGTGACGATTATACTATATCCCCTAAAGCAGCTAAACTCCTCTACAAGTTCCTAAAGTACAACGGTGTCGATCTAGTCCATGGCCACAGTGTTTTATCTCCATTCGCGAACATGGCGGTGCATGTCGGCAAGGGAATACTAGGTATACCAACGGTGCTGACACACCATAGCCTCATTAGCAGCGAACTTAGGGTTTGGCATAGCATCCTCCTCAAATACGGTGTTTACAGGGCCGACGAGCTAACAGCGGTATCGAAAGCCGCTGGCAGGGACCTGGAAGAGATAGTCCCTGCGAGGAAGGTCCGTGTAACACCCAATTGCATGGATATAAGGGGGTGGAGGAGTGTTGAGGCGCTAGAGCTGGAAGGAGACCCTGTGCTTCTATACGTAGCGAGGCTTATACCTAGGAAGAATCCCTTCCTAGCCCTAAAGGCTTATGAGGGTGTTGTAAAGGAGAAGCCTTCGGCCTCGCTCTATATAGTTGGTGGGGGGTCTCTGGAGCGTGAGATAAAAGAGTACGTTGAGAGGAAGGGGTTGCGTAGAGCGGTTCTCGTCGGCCCGGTCGACCGCCGCATGGTTGGAGGGTATATGGCTGGTTCGGATCTTTTCCTAGCCACGGGGCGTAGGGAGGCCTTCTCGCTAGCAAGCCTAGAGGCTATGGCGCTGGGGCTACCTGTGGTTGGCTTTAGCGGTACTGGCGTTGAGGATCTTGTAACTGACGGTTTTAACGGGTTCCTAGCCTCTACGGAGACCGAGTTTATAGAGAAGGCCCGCATTCTTAGCCTGGACGACGATCTCCGCCTTATGTTCTCCCGGAGATCACTATTGGCCTCTGAGAGATACGACTGTAATAACGTGTATCCAAGGTATTTAGAGGTGTACAGGAGTGCCCTGGAGAAGTGCTCCAGGGAGAAGAGATTCCTCCTCTATAGACTCTATAGGCTAGTTAGAATGGATCCGGTAAAACCCGGTGAATGGTGTGAATACAGGCGGGAGTGCTATGAGGGGTTGCAAGCTGAGAAGGGTGGTATTCCTTACATTCGACGTAGAGCCGGACGCTCCACCATACCAGTCTCAGAGCAATCTCGGTATTAGGGAGGGCCTACCCTGGATTCTAGACTTCCTACGCGAGACCGGGGTTAAGGCTACATTCTTCGTGACTGCCGGCTTGGTAAGGGCTTTAAGCTGGTTCGAGGAACTCGTTAACGATATAGTTGATGAGGGACACGAGATTGGTAGCCACGGGCTGGACCATTCTAGACTGGATAAGCTTCCCCTGAGAGAGGCGGCGAGGCATATCCGGGAGAGCATAAGGATACTATCGAGTTACAGTGAAATACATAGCTTTAGAGCTCCTAACCTCCAGCTACCAGAGCAACTTCTACACGTGCTCGTAGAGGAGGGTGTTAGGGTAGATTCAAGCATCGCATCCTATAAGTCGGGGAGGGTAACGGAGCCCTTCTGGTATAGTGGTAGACTCCTACGAGTCCCAGTGACGTCTACAAGTAGCACGATACGCTTACCCGGGCCCCTAGCTATAAGGGCGACACTGCCGGGGAAGAGGGACTTTTATTCACTATTCTATCATCCATGGGAGTTCGTCAGGATAAGGAGAAGACCGATATATAGGCCCGATATATGGCTCGGAACAGGCAACCATGCTAGGCGCATGCTAGCTCGTATAGTAAAAGACGCTATTTCCAGCGGATTCCGGTTCGCACTAATGAGGGAGGCCCTCCGTTTATGTAGTGTATAGTGTATTAGCCTCTAACAAGCAGTTGGTAACGGTGGTTGGCGAGGGTTAGAGACTTGGCCTCGGTCGGCATGGGCGCGGTAACAGGCCTTTACTCTACCTATTCGTTCCAATCGGCGATCCTGATTGATAATAAGAGCGTGTACGATAATGTGAAGAAGAGCCTAGAGGCGGTATCGTCGGAGAGGGAGGGCTATAGTGGGGTCCGGTCAGTGGTGGGGAGCTATGGCGACACCCGCCTTGCACTAGTATATACGCCTTCATATCCACAGGCTATAGCCGAGGTCGTGGCCGAGCTATACCTCCTCGGCGCTAGGAGGGTTATACTGATAGGCAGGGGATATAGGCTCTCCAGAAGGGTAACGCCTGGCTCGGTTTTAATAGCGCTTGGTGCGGTTCCGCGTGATTCCGTTTCAAGGAGGATCGCGCCCAGCGGCCTGCCTCTCTTGGCAGCGCAGGCCCTATACTCCAGGGCTAGGTCTGTATCAATGGTCCGCTTCCCCGATCTGGAGTGGATTTACGGGTTAACAGTTACATTGGACTCGGCTAGGATGAAATGGACGTTGCCCGAGGCCGAGGAGTTCGTGGGGACAAGAGGAGTCTTCACATTGGAATCCATGGTTGCGCCGCTCTACGCGCTTCAATACGAGTACACGAACCTAGAGGCCCTTGCATTCGTAACCGCGTTCCGGCAATACAGTAGGGTCCTGACGCCGCTTGAGTCTCCGGCCGAAACATATACTAGGCTCTTAGAGCGGGAGTCCAAGATACAGAGCATACTATACACCGTTGCGTTGGAGACGCTCTCGTCGCGTGAAGAAGAGGGCTAGGAGGCTGGGGGGCCGCGTGTTGAAGGCCGAAAGAGAGGCCAGGGATATAATTGATGACATTATGGTTAGGCTTGAGATGCTTGAGCGAGAACTCTACTCTTTCTCCAGGGATATAAGGTATAAGGGTAGAATAGCCAGGATCCGGGACTGGATGGACGATATACACGACCTGCTTATAGAGTTGAAGCACGCCTCTGAGAGCTCTCGGCCTTCTCGACAATAAGCAGAGGGCCATCTTTAGCTATAACCCTTACAGTGTCTCCCGGCTCTATGACTTGGTCTCTCGATACAGCCTTCCAGTACTCTCCATCCACGAGCACGAAGCCCGGTTCCTCCGGGGTTATCCTGTCTATAGCCTTCCCGGTCTCCCCTATTATACTCCAGACTATCGGCTTCCTCCTTCTAACCTGCAAGATCTTATACACGGTGAAGGCGGTTATTACAGCGAAACTCGCCCCGATCGCGTACACGGCTTTTATGAGAGAGCTAGCGTATTCGGGAGAAATAGCGAAGCCCGTGCTACTGAGGGGCAACAGGGCTATGCCAAGGACTATCATTGCTATGCCAGTCCCGCCGATTATCCCGAATCCAGGCGTATAGAACTCTATCAACAGTAGTAGCGCTCCTAGTCCAAGCAGGACTAGGCTAGCGGTATTCGGGTTAAACCCGGTCCCCACCAGGCCCATTATCAAGAGCAGCGCCCCTATAGCCGCCGAGGCATAATGCCCCGATGCCAGCCCGAAGAGGACGATCAGCATGCCTAGAGACACTAGAAGGCCTGAGAGCAGGGGGTCGGAGAGCGTGTGCAGGAGTGTCACCCTGGGGCCCGGAGGGACCCTCTCTATAGATCCGTCGAGTGATATCAGAACCCTATCTCCCGAGGGGAGGGCTACAACACTCCCGTTCACCTTACTAATCAAATCGCTAAGGCTCCCAGCAACGAGGTCGATTATATGATAGCGTAGAGCCTCCTCGGCCCCGTAATTATCGTTTTTTAAGACGAATCTTACAAGGGCGGTCGCGTTTCTACCCCTAGTCGCACCATGCTCACAGAGTACTTTGATTATCGGATTTATTATCTTCGACTCGTTTATAGGCTCATAGCCTCCCGTCGAGGGATTATACGCTACAGGCTGGAGGGACCCTATAATCGTCCCTGGCTGCATAGCAGCTATATGTGTCGACACAAGTATCAGTGTGCCCGCGCTTTCAGCCCATCGATCCGTGACGTATCCTATAACAGGGACCCTAGCTCTACTTATATTGGTTACAATGTTCAGCGCCGCGTCTAGGTAACCACCAGGAGTGTTTAGCCTTAAGACCAGGACCGCGTTTTCCCGCTCGGCGGTTCTTATAGCCGAGTTCACGTAGTCCATCATTGCGGTATCGATCACGCCAGTGACGTCTATGTAGATGGTTTTAGGGCCTACTATCCTATCGTATTTCGACCCCCTTGGAAGTATTCCATACTTCTTCTCCACGTTCCCACAGTACTTCCTGCCCAGGTCTATCTTTTCGCTCTTCATAGTAGTCGCGGTTGTGTTCCCGGATTCTGCGCTAGCAACTATGATAGACGCCGCTAGGAGCGCCATGAAAAAAACAGTGATTACCAGCCTAGAGTATTGGCGCGTCATAGCGTCTACTCCCTTTTGCTCTTCTGCTTCTCCACGGCGGAGGCCACGCCAATCATCTCACTCATCGTAGTCTGAAGCCCTGCCCCGGAACTGACTACTATCAGGTTCTTCTCCTTAGCTATCTCGACCAGGGTCTGCAGCTCTCTGAGCCTCAGCGCGGCAGGGTGCTTCTCGTAGAATTCGGCGGCTTCCGCCATTATCTTCGCCGCTTGCCTCTCTCCCTCGGCCTCGATTATCCTGGCCCTTCTCCACCTCTCTGCCTCGGCCTGTTTTGCCATGGCTCTTAGCATCGTTTCTGGTAGCTTGACTTCTTTTAGCGTCACAGCTGTTACCTTTATGCCCCACGGGTCTGTTAGGATGTCGAGGATCTCTTGGAGCTTCTTATTTATCTCCTCTCTCTTCGTGAGTAGGTCGTCTAGTTCCACCTGGCCTATCACGTCTCTCAGGGTTGTCTGGGCCAGCATGAGGACTCCGTAGTGGTAGTTTTCTATCTTGGTCACGGCTTTGACTGGGTCGAACACTTTGTAGTAGACGACGGCGTCGACTCCGACCGTGACGTTATCCTTGGTTATAGTCCTCTGCTCTGGCACGTCTGCCGTCACGATCCTAAGGTCGACTTTTATGAAGTTGTCTACAAAGGGTATTATGAAGAATAAGCCAGGCCCCTTTGCCCCTAGAAGCCTGCCAAGCCTGAATATGACAGCCCTCTCATACTCCTTAACGACTTTTATGCTCATGGATAGGAATATCAGGAGTATGAATAGAACTACCAGTAGCTCTATTATCGAGGAAGAGACCTCGGGCACGCCGGCAGCCTGCAATAGGGTGAAGAATCTCTCCAGCAAGCCAGGCACCTCGGTGATCATTCCCCCAGTTACACCTTTTATAGTTAGACTAGGATATATCGATATACCAGTGGATCTCAGCCCCTAGACTGGTAGTAGAGGATGGGTAGTAGATTTGGAAAAGCCATAGCGTCGCGCCTAGAAAACGAGCTGGCAAACATACTCTGGGACATGGGCTATGCAGTCGTACGGGGTCCCTCAAGTGGTTCGGGAACTAAGAGGAGATACCAGCCGGACCTAGTCGCGGTGAAGAAGGGAGTCGTACTGGTTATTGAAGCCAAGAAGGGCCGTCGTGGAAAGCCTGTATACGTGCCAGCCCGCCAGGTCAAGGGTTTGAGGGAGTTCGCTGTAAGGGCGGGTGCGATAGCCCTTGTAGCGGTTAGGCTGCCTGGATCGGTGGAGTGGCGGATTCACAGGCTAGAGGACTTACCACTTACCCCAGGTGGTAGCGCTAAGATCGCCGTCCCCGAAGATGGCCTTCGCCTGGAGGTCTTCGATGAACTCATGTTTCCTAGACATAGGAGGTTAACGGAGTTCACCGGCTAAGGCCTCTAAAAGGGTATAATTCTAAGCTCGTATCCAGCCTTCTCAGCCAGCTTCCTCAGCCTCTTGATTCTCCTGGCGGTGAGCTTTGGACTGTAGCGTGGCACCCTTACTAGGATGACCCTGTCTCGTATCTCGACCGCAGCGTCAGGCAACATCTTCAGGATGTGCTTTTCCAGGGACTCTGCCTGCTTCTTCCCCTTCTCCTTTACCGGGACCACCATAGTCTGCTCTCCGAAGGTGTATATCTCGTACTCAAGCTCTCCTGTGAGGAAGTCTTTCACCTCGACCACTGGCCTGGAGAGTTCTGCCTCCCTGAGGCCTGTAGGCAGCTTTACCGTCATTGAGAGCTCGTATACCTTCTCCACTTGGCCTTCGTTGATGAATATCACAGTGTCTATTATACTCGGGATCATGCCTAGTTCCACCCTTCGTATGAACCTTTGTACAGCGTCTATCGGCGTTGTAGCGTGGACTACCCCGACCATTCCAATCCCGGCTAGCCTTAGGTCGACGTACAGCTGGAAGTCCTCATCGCTCCTTAATTCGTCGTAGAAGGTATAATCGGGCCTGGATAGGAGGAGTATATCATGTAGCTCTCCCAGGTCTGCATAGTTCTTAGAGTACTGGGTCACCGTCGGGGGTAACCGCATGTCTCTAGGCGATTCTATGGTCTTCACTATTTTACCCTTACTAGCGTAGAACTCGGCTAGCGCTTGGGCGAACGTGGTCTTACCCATTCCGGGGGCTCCCGCTATCAATATTCCCTCGGCTCGTTCTATGAGCCTATTAAGCAGTTTCTCCGGGATGTTATAGTCGTCGAGGCTGAGCTTGGCTATTGGCCTAACAGCGGTTATTTCCCAGCCCTCGCTTAGCGGGGGCCTCGTTATGACTATTCTATAGTCGTGTAACTGTACTATGGTCGATCCGGGCCTATCTATCTCTACGAACCCGTCTTCCATCCGGGATGCGGCCTCGACCACCTCCCTAGCTATTTCCTCTATATCCTTGCGTGTCATCGGCTCGCTGGAGATCGCTACGAACGCCCATTTACCGGGCCTGCCTATCTTAGCTAGCGGAGGGGCTCCTTCTTTCAAGTGAACGCTCATGGTCTTGTCTGTGAAGTAGTCCTCTATCCTAAGCCTCCTCCTCCCCGTGTCGGCTGCAAAGAGCACGGGGGTTCCCATAGCTTTTGCTGCACTCACCTGTATTCTATCACTAGTCACGAGCACCGCTCCCGACTTCCACGCGTAGTCCCTGACAATCTTCTTCACGGAATCTATCGTCAATTCCCTCGGGTACCTAGTTTCATCGTCCACAACCATCACTTCTACCGTATCGGTAGCCTGTGCTAAGAGCCTAGAGAGCTCGCTTAGACCAGTGAATCCATGAGATAGGCCTCTTCTAGCCTCAGAATATAGGAATTCTACGATAGCCTTGTGGATAATTATCCTACCAGCCACTTCGCCGCGCTGGATAAGCCTCAGCAGGGAACCGTCTATCACGGAGTCTATATCGGCTACGTAGAGTTTCTTCTCTTCCACGCGCAATCCCCGGTTAAGCCGTGTTACTTCATTTATTCCCAGCATTAACAAATGGCATTATGTAGGCCGTATAAGCTTATCATTAACTCGATTGGAGTCGATCTATCGGGTGTCGGCGTTGTTCGACGTATTGGTTACGGGCTCTATACTGTACACTGGGCAAGATATCATCCGAGACGGCTATGTCTACATAAAAAATGGTAAAGTGATCGACTTCGGCAAGGCCCCGGTACCCGAGGAGTATACGTTCGTGAATTTAGTCCTCGGCGGGACTGGCAGGATAATCGCGCCAAGCCTCACCGCGATAATAGATGCGGTATCATACCCCATAAGGATGAAGCAACCAAGCCTTCCGGAGAGACTAGCATTCTATGAGAAACTGGGCGTCTCAGAGGCCGTAACCCTCGCACTACCAGCGGTATACGAAGCCCACATGGCCGGGATAGGCCACGTTATAATAGAGTATACGAGCCTAGAGTTGCCCAACAGGTTGCTGGCCGAGGTCGGAGGCAGGTATGGTTTAGCATATCCCGCGTGTAAAGGAGAATCTATCGCTAGCGAGGCTCAGGTAGTTGTACCCCTTGAGGGCGAGGGATGTACTGGCGAAGGTCTAGTACACGTAGAGGGTCCCTCAGGGAGTATAGGGGGAGAGAAGGTTCTCGCGTTATTCAGGAGGCTTACGTATTCCAGGCTTGAGGGGGATCCTCTAGAGGAGTCCAACAGGTTGAGGCGCGCTATAGGATTGGGCCCCGCCCGGATAGAGAAGGGTGCCAGGGCCGAGATAACGGTTTACGACGTCTCCAGGCCCCCGGGCATGTTCCTCGACTATGCTAATGTAGATATCATAGAGAAGATATACGTCTCGGGTGCCCGCCTTGAGACGCTACTGGTCGGAGACTCTATACTAGTAGACCAGGGAGAGCACCTCTACATAGTCGAGAAACACTTCTCCGAGGCTAGGAGGAGGGGAACGAGGCTCTTGGAGCGTCGCTGATCGAGGGCGTCTCCATCCCCACGGTCAGAGTGAACGCTGCGCTCATCCGCCTATCTCAACTATACTAGCCGTAACCCTATATTTCCCAACGGCTTTATCCAGCTCCTCCCCGAATATAGCGGGGTCCCCCCTCGGGGTAGGATCAACGCCCAGACTACAGGTCTCCACCTGCCTGCTGACACTCTCATACAGGCCTATATCCCTTACAAGCCTCATTACGTCATCCTTGTCCATACCAGACACCGGCCTGATAACGGGGAGCTCCATGGACGAGCCAATTAACCTCATGTTCCTAACCGTCTGTGTGGCCACCTGCCCTATGCTTTCCCCAGTAACCAGAGCCTCGTACCCATTATTCAGGGCTAGCTTCTGGGCCTCTATCAACATTAGCCTCCTCAGCACGAGAACCCTATACTTAGGCCTCACACTGGAAGCGACAACCCTCATAGCATCCCTGAAGTCAACTACATACATCTTCAGCCTCCTACCATAGACCCACTCTCTAGCCATGAGCCTCGCCGTCTCCACAGCGTTATCCAGAGCCTCCTTCACCCCGGCATCGAAGTATACTAGGTCAGCGGGGGACCCTCTACGCATGACGAGCCAGGCGGCAGCCGTTGAATCGAACCCCCCGCTATAGAGTACCAGTGTAGGCTCCTCGCTACCAAGAGGCAGTCCCCCGGGTCCCTTGATTATGGTGTCGTAGAAGTACGCAGTATGGTCTCTAATCTCTACATAGGCTATGTATTCCGGGTCTCTTAGGTCCACCGAGGCGTTTGTTGAAGCTAGGAGTCTAGAGCCGACTAGCCTCTCTACATCTAGGCTCGTAAAGTCATGGGTACCGCTTCGCCTTGCCGTGACCCTGAACCTCTTTCCTCTAATCCTTTCTGCGAAGTAGTCGCTGGCCTTACTAGCTAAATCCTCCAGGTTTGAGAATTTTACTGCTACTGCTGGCGAGGTCGATTTGACGCCGAAGACTCTAGCCGCCGCCTTGGATGCGGCTGCCACGTCCGTGGGCCTCCTAACTATGATTCTACCCTGTAGTCTTTCTACCAGCCCTTCTAACCCCTTCCTTTCGAGGGCCTCCTTTATGTGGCTAGCCAGCATCTTCTCTAGCCGGGGCCTGGTGTGTCTACCTTTCACGGCTATCTCGGAGTACCTGACTAGTGCCACGGGCTCCATAGTGCCCCCATGGTATATCTGGGGTTCGCGCATTGATTAACCTCCTCTCAACTACTACTCTGGAGAGGAGGTATCGGATGAAGAGGGTTTCGTTTAAGTGGCGCGACGGGTATGTAATCTTACGCGACGACGGTGGCGATCTCGTTGTCGAGGGCTCCAACTCTGTTATAAGGTTTAGCATCCGGGAGGTTGGTGTGAAGGGCCTCTTCCAGGGTATCAGAGAGCACGTCGAGGGTAGACGGGGCGAAAGGAAGATCGTCTACATAGACTTTGCCTTCCCCCTTAAAGGTACAGGAAAGCCCGTCGACATAGTATTTTCGAGACATGTCGACACCTATGTAGGATCCTACGGGGTAAGCTATACCGCTGTAGAGGGGATAGGCTTCTACCTAACCATATACCCACCCCCCGGAGCCCTATACGAGAACGCTGTAGTCTACGACGATGGGATCGCTATAACAACGCTATCCAGGCGCCACGTTTATGTCATGGAGGACGGTATTAGAAGGGTTATCATGGTGTAGCCCTCATTGTTGGCGGGTTTAAGCATCAATAGAGACCGCCTAGAGTGGCTGGCTAGGTTTATGGCCATGCACTATACGACCCAAGGGTCTCCCTCTCCGGCTCCAGTAACCGATCTCTCAAGAGAGGATATAGTGCGATATGCTGTAGTGGCTCATGCGATCGACTACGGCCTAGGTAGTAAACGGCAGCGCCTCCATTCTATCATATTGGAGCACGCCAGGAGCGGTGGATTAACGGCCTTAGAACTGTCCAATATCAAGAGGGAGAAGCTTGGAGACGACATATTTAGGAGCGCTGGGATCAGGGTTCCAGACGTTGACAGGCGCGTCATGCTGTTGAGGGATATAGGGATTAAAGTTTCTAGGATCTACGGCGGAGAGTTTTACAGGCTAGTGGTTGAGTCCCGCGGCCAGCTCGTGTATAAGGGTTATGGTTTCCTGGAACTCGCCGAGGACTTCAAGGCGTACAGATCCCCGGCTAGATCGAAGCCTTTACGCCTGGCCATGGAGCTGTATAGCCTAGGCGTGCTACCCTCCCATGATTTATGGAATGCCGATGTAGTCGTCGATTCAAGTATGCTGGGGCTCGCCATCAGGTCGGGCGTCCTTGAACTTGACGGGGAGATGCTTGAGAGGATCAGTGCGGGGGTCCCTCTGGATCCTAGAGAGGACGTGGTTTTGAGGACTACGACCGCCTATGCCTTTAGGGCCGCGTCCATCGAGGCGGGTCTAGATCCATTTAGCGCTACGAGAGTTCTACGTTATATTTACGAGAGGTATTGTAGCCCCCACGAAATGGCTGAGGAGTGTCTCGCCTCTGAGAGGCCCCTGCTAAGAGTTAGGGACCCTCTACCTCCCGCAGGAGCCTGGTGGGACTAGGGTCTAGATTATTTTCTTCTATTCTATAGTTATGGCATTGGAGTGAAGGGTAATGGCGTCGGGCGAGCTGGATAGGGTTGAGGAGTCCTCCGGCAAAGGGATACCGGTGTGGGGTTACGCTCTGGGAGGCCCCAAGGTCGGATCTGGGCCTGGGGCTTCTGTCAAGGGGGCTCTATGGGTTAGTCTACCCAGAGCCGGTGAGCGCGTGGAGACTCTAGTCCTGTCTGTCGGCGTCTTCGTTGATCCCGACGTTAAACCTCCCCTCTCATGGAAGCTGGTTGTAGACGGTGTATCAGTGTCCAGGGAGTTTAGACCCCAGTTCGTCGCTGAGACCGATAGCGGGGTCTACCTGAAGGCGGTGTACGATGTAAAGCCGATTCTAGCTACAAAGGTTGTTAGACAAGAAAGCCACAAAATCCTAGTCTTCCGTGACGCCGTGCACCCCATAAGGATTGCCGACGTCTTTCTTTATTCCAGGTTTGCCAGCGAGAAGGCTAGCTACTCTGTCTCCTACTGGACTGGAGCCGTGGCACTAGAACCAGGGGATCTATACAAGGTAGACGCCAACATAGGTAGGGGCTTTGGAGGTAAGCGCGTTGCAGGCGTAGTGGTTCACGCGCCCTACCACGACTCCCAGTTCGAGGTTATTGCCGGCGGGTCACGTGTTGAGAGGGTTATGGGTCAGGGAGTTCATTACGTAGAGGTAGGAATCCCTTATAGAGGGTCGCCGATACCGGTTTCCGTCCGATACGTTAACCCGGGGTATAGGTTTTTCCCGAGGATCGGCTTAGTCTCTGAGGTTGTCGTAAGAGAGCTGAGGGCTCCTGCACCGGAGCCTAAGCTCGTGGTTGACAAGGTAGAGACCGTGGGGGATAGAGTTAGGGTTAAGGGTTACGTCGAGAATGTTGGTGACGATACTCTGGGGTCTACGATGCTAGTGGTACTGGCTCTGGGGGCTAGGCTCGCCCGCAGGACTCTACCTCCCCTCAAACCGGGTTCGCGAGTGGATTTTGACGTGGAATTCGATGTATCAAGGCTCCCTGTTAGGCCCTCCAGGGCTAGCCTTAGGCTTATCTGGAGGAGGCTTGGAGAAACCCGGCTCATAGCCGAGGACATATCCATATAGCGGCTCTACAATCGCCCCCTCCTATAGATATACTCCCTGAGGGGCTTGGCCAGGTTATAGCAGTCTAGGCCCTTCTCAATCAGCCCCTCCTCCACTAGCTTATCTATCTTGTCCTGGGGATCCCTCACGCCCATCCTAGTCAACTCTTTGACCGCCCTCAGGTCTCCTACTGATAGATTCTTGTAGAAGTACTCGAATACTATTTTCAGATCTCTGGGCAGCCTACGTGACTTCTCTAGCAACTCCATGGCTCTAGCCATGGTATCATCTATTACCATTACATCTCCCCGGTTATTTACTTGGAGCCAGGCCAGGGTTGAAATCTGCAAGGGGTTCGCAGGGCTTGGCTGGCAGGCTGTTGAAGAGGATAGCCGCTGAGGTGCTGGGAGGGGACAGGGCCAGTAGTATATGGTCGAGGCTCGATATAGTCGGGGATATAGCTATAATCAAGAAGCCGTTTGACGGCAATGTGTCCCTTAGCGATATGGTCAAGATAGCTGAGAGGCTGATCGAAGAGCTACCCTATATTAAGAGCGTGTGGATGGCGGCTACGCCGGTGGAGGGTCCCTACAAGACTAGGGAGTACATACACCTGGCAGGCGAGCCTAGGAGCGAGACTGTATACTCTGAGCATGGATGCAGGTTCAAGGTAGACATAAGGAGGGCCTTCGTCACTCCTAGGCTAAACTACGAGCACTTGCGTGTGGCTGGGCTGGTGAGACCTGGAGAGATCGTGGTCAATATGTTCGCTGGCGTTGGAATATTCTCTGTAATCATAGCCTGTAAATCCACGCCTCGCAAGGTCTATAGCATAGACATCAACCCGGACGCATACAAGTATATGGTGGAGAATGTAGAGCTAAACAGGGTTCAAGGCCTCGTTGAACCGTTACTGGGGGACGCGGCCGAGGTAATCGAGTCTAGCCTATCGAACGTAGCGGATAGGGTGCTGATGCCCCTCCCAGAGCTGGCACTGGAGTATCTGCCTTACGCAGTGAAGGCCCTGCGTGGAGGCAGGGGGTTTATTCACGTTTACCTCCACGTTAGATCCCCTAAGGGGAGCGATCCCTTTAAGAAGGCCGCTATTCTCGTGGGGGAGAGGCTGGAGGAGTTAGGGGTTAGATATAAGGTGGTGGGCGTACGCAGGGTCCGGCCTGTGGGTCCGAGGACGCTGCAGATGGCTGTTGACGTGGTGATCGAGGAGTGACTAGGAGGAGACAGTGGAGCCGGGTCAAGGACGAGGCTATGAGAGTCGCCGTTACCGAGAGAGACGTGGGGTACCTGGACCCGGGGATAGGCGGTTTACTAGACGTATTTAATAGAATGGGGAGACTAGCCACTACAAGCAGCTGTATAGGTAGAATAGCCCTAGTGGAGGGGAAGGTCCACTGGGGCCGGGATGGAGAGTCTAGGATAGTCTATAAGACGCACAACCGCCTTACCCCGGAAGAACTTATCAGGGTTCTTTCGAGAGGCTACCAGAATCTATGGCTGAAGGCAACGGGTCCTATAATGCATGTGAGAACGAATAGCATGGAATGCGCGCGTTATCTATTGGAAAAGGCCAGGGAGCACGGCTTCAAGCACAGCGGGATTATATCCTATAACGGTGGCTCTAGCGGGGTAGTCGTTGAGCTCATGAGTGCAAGTCAAATCTCGACGCCCATGGTGGTGGATGGGGTGATTGTGGTGAAACTGGGTAGGAGGCATTTAGAAGCGCTTGTTAGGAGAGCCAATAGCGCTGTTGAAGAGGGTAGGCGTAGGCTGTCTTCGCTTGCGGGCGAGTTATCTGCTAATCCCGGTGTCTGCGGGTAGAGGCTATGTATTCAGACAGCGGTCCTTTACCCCTGCATTCCGAGCATATCTTTTCTCTGAGGGCGACATCGCACGTATAGGGCTTGTAGTTGCGGGCCTCGTCTAGTAGGATATCCGCCATTAGACTTGTTAGTGCTCTTGGAGCGATTTTTGAGGAGTAGAGGAGTTCTTCTAAGTATTCCGGGGGTGCACCGGTGTTTGCTAGGAATGTTACTAGCATGTAGAATTGGCCTTGTGTCGGTGTTACACCGTTTTTCATATCATTCACTATCTCTCTAATACATGGGGGTATCTTGGCTGGATCGAACTTCCCCATGGTTCTCCAGTCGATTCGGGAGGCCGTCTTCTTTCCGAGTTCTTCTAGTCTTGGAAGGGTTAGTTCGCTGTATGCTCCGGCTAGATCCTCGATATATATTTTTATTTTTAATAATAATAATTCTTCTAGTAGTGTTCTATCCATGTACACTAGCCCCTCCAGTAAAAAGGAATTGACCAGCTTCAACCTGGGCTCGTCTACCTGGCTTGCAACAGATAGATAATCAGGCAAATTCACAGCATACTGGAGCAACCGGGGTATAACACCTTTAGCCGGACTATACAGCCAGTTCAACGCAACACGCCTCTCATACACCCTTAAGCCCAGGCTACGAGCCAGCCTCACCACACCCTCCCTAGTTTCCCTAGAGATAAACCTACGAGCCCTACGGGCCTCGGCCTCAGAGAACCTTTTCAACAAACGTAGCGACCCCGACTTAGCTACTGCGGCTAGCGCGGAATGGAAGGATAGCACCTCCTCCCAGGTATCGCCCCCGATACTGTCGGGGAGCTCGCCGCTCTCTAACACAATAGCGAGTCTCTTAGCCGAGAGTCTCAGGGCCTCATCGTCCTCTAGGAGCTCTTCTATTGGCCCGTAGTAGTCGTGTTCTCTCCTAGCGTATTCTCCTAGATTAACCAGGTAGGGATACTTAGCCTGCCACAGCAAACCGGGACCCTCGCGTACCGACGCCTTGTTAGAGCCTGGAGAGTTTTCGATCCGCCATGTTATCTCAGGTTTATGGGGGAGGGCACATTATATTTACTCGGTATCGATACTCTACGACGTGGTGATGCGTTTTGACGACTATAGCTAGGAGGATAGCAGAGTGGGCTAACTCCCTATCCTACGACCAACTTCCAAGCGAGGTTATAGAAGAGGTGAAGAAGAGGTTTATCGACACGCTAGGAGTCGCCGTAGGGGCCTACAGGGAGGAGCCCGTCTCTATAGCGAGACACATAGCTAGGGGCACAGCGGGATCAAGGATACGAGCCACACTGTGGGGTACGCGTTCGGAGGCGTCGGCTGATCAAGCTGATTTCGCGAACGGGTGTGCAGCACGCTACTTCGACTTCAACGATACATACCTCTCCAAGGAAGCCCTTCATCCTAGCGATTCGATCCCCGCGGTTGTCGCTGCAGCAGAGATAGTTGATGCGCCGGCTGAGAAGGTTATTGAAGGCATAGTAGCTGCCTATGAAGTGATAGGAGCATTAGCCGACGCCTATAGTGTAAGGTCTAGGGGGCTTGACCACACAGTATATATAAATATAGGCAGCGCTGTAGGTGCGGCTAAAGTCCTAGGCCTAGACGTAGCTAAGATGGAGCATGCTATCAATATAGCAACAAACACGAGTCTAGCATTAAGGCAGACTAGGGCCGGAGAGCTCTCCATGTGGAAAGGCTGTGCTGCCGCTCATGCCTCTAGGAATGGCCTCTTCTCCGCTCTACTAGCTTGGAAAGGCATGACGGGCCCCTCTCCGGTATTCGAGGGAGAGTTCGGCTTCTTCAATGTCGCGCTGTGCGGCGATAAATTTGAGCTCCCAGAACTCGGCAAACCAAAGTTCAGGCTTCTAAAGACTAGTATAAAGTACTGGCCTGTCGAGTACCACTCCATGTCTGCAGTAGATGCTGCTTTGAAGATAGTCGAGAAGGTAGGCAAGATCAACCCAGATGATGTTGAGGAGGTCAAGATAGACACCTTTACTGTTAGCTACAAGATAATTGTAAAGGACCCGGAGAAATGGGATCCAAAGACTAGGGAGACAGCGGACCACAGCCTCCCATACATAGTCGCGGCGGCCCTCATCGACGGAAAGATATGGCTTGAAACCTTTAAACCAGAGAGGTATCTCGCCGAGGACGTGCGGAAGCTAATGAGGAAGATGAAGGTCGAAGTGGATCCGAAGGCCGACGAACTATATCCCGATGGGATACTGAATAGAATCACGATCAAGTTTAAGGATGGTAGAACCGTGTCGGAAGAGAACGTCTATCCGCCAGGCCACTTCATGAACCCCTTGGACCGAGGCGGTGTCGAGAACAAGTTCTTGAAACTCGTAACTATGTATGTGGACGAGGATAGGGCTAAGGAGTTCCTGCTGCGTGCGTGGAACCTGGAGAGGGTTGAGAATATAGGTGGGTTGATTAGACTCCTTGCAGTAGAGGACTAGCGTCTCCTCCTTAATCCTTTCGTCTTTTTCTCTATTCCGATAGCATAGTAGCCGCCAATGGTTCCAAGTATGATGCCTATTACGAATACAGTTACAGCTATTGTGCCCTCGCGCTTCACTTTTTCTCTGAGTTTGGCTATTTGATATTCTCTTACCTTGATTTCATTTTTCCAGTAGGATTCGCATCCTTTGTATTCTTCAAGGGTCTTACTAATATTTTTATATTTTTTATTAATATTATTTAATTTATCTTGTAGGATCACCACCGTTTCATTCAACTTAGCTATAATCTCTCTCCCATATATCACCTCCTTGAAGTCGTTCGAGGCCCCCGAATATACTGCTGTAACCACGGTTTCCAGACCACTAGCCAGCAACGCATAGGGCTCATACCCTGCTACGGCCAGCCTAAACGAGATCATATCCCTGCTGCTGAAGACAATAGAATATAGTAGCCCAGTTTCGTTGCCGAACCCGGCTAATGGGTTAGCGGGAAGCGACGCTGGATCGAGCACGCCCACTTGATCCGGCCCGGCTTCTGCCTCGGGCGGTTCCACGTATCCTGCAACCAGACTCGGTATAGTATTATTCTCTGGAGTCCCGATTAGGGCGGCCGAGTGGAGTTTCCCTGTTAGAAGTATCATCTCCGGCCCCGTTATATCGACGTTAAGGGTTTCATCGCTGTATTGTGCGATGGCTTGTTTCCAGTTGCCCGCGTGTTTCTCGTCTATTGGTAGAACGAAATAGACCTTTGCAGGTGTTCCTGATATCTTGATTTTCACGTTGATGTATGGCGTATATGATCCTAGATACAGGGAGAGTTCTACATGTCTATTTAGGGCTTCTCCGGTTAGCTCTATTTTCAGGAGGTCCTCGGTGTAGTTGACTACCGTATAGTTGTCCCATGAAACTCTCTCCACGTTTCCGTTGTCTTGCAATAGAACTATTATTGCGGGCAGCGTCTGGGGATTCACGGTTACGCCTGCATCGCTTCCCTTCTTGATAATGAGAGAGCTAATCTCCTTTAATTCTTTATTTATTATTATTTTATAAAATGTAGTATTTATTATCGTCGTCGCCTCTGTTTCTTTGACTTCGGCATAGGGATTCGGATAATTGTTGTAGAGGGTCCCCTGTGCTCTACTCGCGAGGGGGACGCGAACTAATAACCCAAATACTAATATAATTATGATTATTATAGCTTTCCTCTTCAACTATCACACCGATGCGGTTATGGGCCTCTAACTGGTTTATTATTGTTTAGAGGATTCAGTTAGTGGTAACCGGTGGATGCAACTGCCAGCGAGCACGGGGTGCAGAAGAGAGTTCAAGGCAACCGTATTCACAGGCCTCGGAGAAGGAGCGTTCTACGTAAGCATATACGGGAAAGGATTCCGCCACAAACTAGGGATAACACCCTATCCAGGAACGTTAAATGCAAGGCTAGCCGATGACGATGTAGAGGACTTCAACAAGTGCCTGAAGAGCCTGGAAGGGACTGTGATAGAGCCCCCCGAGATACCCGGGGTCAAGCTAGCCCCCGTAATGGTATACCCGGCTTACATAAACGGAATCCCAGTCTGGATAGTTCGCCCCCAGATAACCGTTTACAAGGAGAATGTAGTCGAGTTCGTAGCGGAGGAAAATTTAAGGGAACTCCTTAACCTCCAAGACGGGGACTTGTTAAGGATTATTCTGGGCGATCCTTGACGCGTCCTACGGCCGTGGAGGAATCTCCCACTCATCAAGCCCCGGAGTGCTCCCGGGGATTCGTGGGAGAGCGGGGGAGTCCACGGCCCATATATCTATGTAGTCTAAAGCGGGCCCCCGCAAATAAAGCCTATCAAGCCTTAACGTCTAGGCTTTCTTAGGTTTCTCACCCAGGGTCCTCATTAGCAGCCTTGCAGCTACTATGAGGCTATCCCATACGGGTGCTAGTGGGGGTGCGTATCCTATATCTGTTGCAAAGAGGTCCCACACCGTTGCCTGTGTCGTTAGGAGTGATGCTATAACGTTTATCCTCCAAAGCACGGTTTCACTCTTACCTACGGCTTGCGCGCCTAGTAGCTTTCCTGTGTCAGCATCTGCTACTACCTTCAGGGTTAGGGGTTCCGAGCCGGGCATGTAGTGTGCCTTGGTCCTGGCGTTTACCTTGGCTTCGACCACGTTATATCCCATGTTCTCGGCTTCACTCTTAGATAAACCGGTCCGCGCGACTACAGCATTGAAAGTCTTGAATGTACTTGTTCCAACACTGCCTGGGAAGACGGCTTCCCTTCCAGCTATATTGCTCCCAGCCACATAGCCCTGCTTGTTGGCCACTGGAGCGAAGGGTCTCCAGACTCTTCTCCCGGTGACTAGATCCTTGTGCTCTACAGCGTCTCCCACAGCATATACATAGTCTATACTGGTTCTCATATACTCGTCTGTCCATATGGCGCCCGTCTCTCCTATCTTTAGACCTATTGACTTGGCTAACTCGATGTTAGGCTCAATACCTACACCTACTATGAAGAGATCGCCTGCAATATCGCCCTTCTCTGTAACCACGCTTGTCACACGTCCATCAGATATCCTGAATTCTTTGACCGGGGCTCCCGTTATGACTTCTACGTTATTCGATTCGAGCTCGGACTTAACTAGTTCTGCTAGATCGGGATCCAGGGTTCTAGGCGCTACCTGGTCTAGTGCCTCGACTAGAGTCACCTTAAGGCCGAGCTCGGTTAGGGTCTCTGCCAGCTCTAGCCCAACGTATCCAGCGCCAACGATGACCGCTCTTGACCCGGTGTTGAGTCGAAGCGCGTAGTCTCTTATTTCCTGTGCCGTGTCTAGGTGTTTTATGTAGAACGCGTTGCGTGCTTCATTTAGCTCGGGCCATATCCGGGGGGCTTTGCTCCGGGCGCCGGTCGCTAGGAGGAGGTAATCGAATTCAAGTTCGCCCTCCTTGCCGCTCTTTAATTCCCGGTAGTGGATTTTCTTCGAGTCTATGTCTATCCAGGTCACCTCGGTTTCTAGCCTCAGGTCTATTCCCCGCTTCCTGGTAAACTCTTCTGGAGGATAGTATAGGAGGTCGCTGAGCCTCTTCACGATGCACCCTACGTGGTACGGTATTCCGCATAGGGCGAAGCTAACCCATCTAGTCTTCTCGAAAACCGTTACATCGAGCTTCTTGTTTAGCCTCTTTGCCCTGGACGCTGCTGCCATTCCGGCGGCGCCACCGCCTACAACGACTAGCCTGGCCATGAATGTCCACCATGGTTTTAGACGTGTTTACGGCTGGGTTTATTGTCTTTCGCAATACCTGGTCATCATTAATTAATCCCTGTCTGGGATCCCGTATAATCAAGGGGGGTAGCGTGGGGCTTGCCGTATCTGGAGGCCGATACAGCTATTATTCATGGAAGGATTGTAGAGGACTTGAGACTGCCTTTCCACATGGACGTTTCTTATAGAACAGTTGTTATTCCTGGTTTCTCGGATACGCATGCTCATCCTCAGGTTATTGATGCGGGCTTGGATAATCAAAGGGGGTTTTGGCCCGACAGTTATAGGTGGTTGGACGAGCGCAGGCTTCATGTCGACGAGGTCATGCTCAGACAGGACATAGGCTTATCGGCTAGACTGGCCGAGCTAGCTTTGAAGAGGGCTGTGCTTGAGGGTGTGACGCTTATCGCTTTCACGGGAGTTCTCGAAGCTAATCTCAAGGCTAGGCTTAGGTTCCCGGGTGGTCCGAGGCTAGTTCTCCTTCCAACCTCGATGGATAGAGCTGGCTGGATGAAGCCGGCAGAGGTACTACACTTATACAATAAATACTATAATTATTTAGAAGATAGTCTGCTCCGTATAGGTATTTTCGTGCATAGCTTACGGTGGGCTAGCAGGTCTACGTTTAGGGAAGCCTTAGTCCTGGCCTCTAATACGGGCATGCCTCTAGGTCTGCACCTGTCCGAAGGCATAAGCGAGAAATCAGAGTTCGTAGCGCGGGTCTCTGAGGCACCCCGCCTACCTAGGATAATAGCAGTGCATTGTATCGAGGATAACCCCCGTGAAATGGGAATACGATGCTCATCGTGTCCCGGCTCGAATATGATTCTCTATGGACGTAGCCGGACGAGCCTGGAGGGAGTCACCAGCTTTGGAAGCGACTGGCCCCACTTAATAGGCACAGTGTCGAGGCACATAGGATTAATTCTCCGCCTGTTCCCAGCACGCCTAGGCAGTGTATTGTATAGGATAACAACTGGCGGCTACATTGATTATGGAGTGCAACACAATGGGGATCTCGTAGCATATGACAGTCCTCTTGAAGACGTTATCACCGGGAGGGTATTGCCACGCATGGTTATGGTAGCTGGCAACATAGTTGTTGACGAGAGTGTTATACCGGATACAGGCGAATCTCTGTCTGATGTGGAGAGGGAGGTTAGGGAGGTCTCAAAGTATGCGTCCGAGGTTTATGGCGATGGCTCTCCCCCTCTACTACCAGGCCCTCGATTCATATGGGATATAATGGAGTCCCTAGGTGGAGAGCCTAATATAAGCCTGTCCGGGGAAGTCTTCGTCCAGCATGGTCTTCAGTAGTCCTACTATACTAGCTAGAAGTCTGGGATCGTTTGAATGAATCGCTACTACTATTGTTAAGCTAGCCTGTGAGAGAGTCTTTATCTCGGGGATTAATGCTGAAACACTGATTAGCGTGGTACTACATGCGTGGAGGGACCATGAGCTACCTCGAACGTTGTTTTCACACGTGGTAGAGAGCTTCCTATTTATGGTATCGAGAATGGCAGGTATAATCGTGGGCTCGCTTGACTCGATTACGAGTCCTACGTTATAGCAGTTCTTCAAGATTATACCACCCGGGTATAGTGTGCTACCCGCGTTAAGGTTAAAGATAAACCGATATACAGGCCAGACCTTCAACTAATCACGGGTGAGTGCTTGCCTCAACGTGACCTCGACCGGTTGCGCCAGGCTCTACTGATAGTGCTCTCGACGCCGGTTAAACCGGGCGCTACGCACAGGCTGAGACTGGACGCTTTATTCGAAACACGACTCTCCGAGAGTGTGATCCTGTTTAACTACATGGAACAGGCATTCGAGAGAGGCATTAAGCTTGGGAGGGGAGACATTGACGCAAAGAGCTTGGGGCTCGGTAGGATGATAGCCGATGCACTAAGGGACGCCTTCGACTTCACGGGAAGAAAGCCCGTGCCAGGCATCGTTTACTCGGCGATCGCAACAGCCATCGCTACTGGCTACTCTAGTGTATCCGGTAAGAGCGTCATGTATGAAGCAAGCAGGCTGTCCAGGATACTGCCTTACACTACAGGCGTCTCGGACGCGATTGACTTCGTGGAGGGATTAGAGGGTGTAGGTGCAAGTGACTACCTCTTAAACCTTGATAGGAAAGGTATAACTAGGCATAGCATAAGGTTGAATTCTCTTTCGCTAGGGGACCTTGCTGAGGTGTTGTACGATCTCGATGCAGGCTTTGCATTCAACGCACGCCACTTCACGTCAATAAAGGATGCTTATAGCGAGGCCTTATCGGCGAGCAATATCCTTGAGGCCTCTTTGAGAGCCTTCTATAGAATCGGACTGGATAGAGGGCTCTTCGAGAGAGTTCCAAGTGAGGGCATCCTAGAGTATTTTATCAAGCTAGACAAGGGGGCGCTAGGCAAGTCTCAGGACAACGATAGACTACTTGGATGCGCATACGCGGGCGTTGCCCTTGCATACGTAGAGAAGCCTTTGCCTCTCCCCTAACCCTCTAGTAGCCCCCATAGACTATTACTAGTCTCCTGGGCCTGACGTACTTCCTCGCGAATATTAACAGGAGCGCGATGCCCGTTAGGAATCCTCCTATATGCGCCCAGAAGGCTACGCCGGCTTGTACGCCGGTGAAGACTACTAGTAGCCCCATCGCCAGCTGGTATACGAACCAAATTAGGATATAGACGCTGGCCGGCATTCGGAGCGGGATCGGGATGTATCCCCAGAAAGTCAGTACTTCCACCTCGCTATGGGGGAACAATGTAAGGTACGCCCCTAACACGCCGCTGATAGCGCCGCTAGCGCCTATAGCCGGGATGAGGAAGGGGTTTACACCGGTTGAGAGAGCGGCGTTTCCTATCAGGTGCGACGGCATAAATGTGATGCTGGCTATGTGGAATAATGTTGCTCCCAGGCCCGAGAGGATGTAGAAGACCAGGTATCTTAAGCGGCCCATGACTCTTTCGATGTCGTCGCCGAAGATATACAGGTAGAGCATGTTTCCTAGGAGATGCGCTAGTCCTCCATGGAGGAACATTGAAGTTATCAGTGTATGGTATCCTTCTCCTGCTAGTAGTCTTCCTGGCACCATTCCGAGATCGTACACTACTTCATTGTAGTTTATCGCTCCTGGGACGAGTAGGGAGGGATAGGTTATTCCAACAAAGAATATAATTATATTTAATATTATAATAGTGGTATTTACTATTGGAAACGCTCTAGACCCGCGGTATCCCGTGTCACTTACAGGTAGCATCGAGTAATCCCGACCCCAAGTAAACTTCATAGACTTCTGCTTATAAATGCTAGGAATAGCATGGACAGTGGGACGAGTATGAGTGGGAGAAGCAGAATAGTGCAGTTGCTGTTAATGACTAAGCCAAAACAGCTAGCGTTACTGATGATTACCATGTACGGTGCATACTTTATAGGTGGCGGGGGCCTTGACGCCCGTACCCTGCTTCTCCTAACATTGACTGGCATAGGATCGGCTGGTGGTGTTACAGCCCTTAACATGTACTTGGAGGTTGATATCGACAGGCTCATGCCGAGAACTAGATCCCGTCCATTGCCCAGTGGCTCTCTATCTAGGAGGGAGGCACTTTACGGGATATCTGGCTTGATTCTGATGGGTACTCTAGCAGGTGCCTTCATAAACAAATACGTGGTTTTAGCTTCCTTAATAGGTTTGTATTTCGATATTATTGCTTATACCGAGATAGCTAAGAGAAGAACCGAATGGGCCCTCTTGCTTGGGAGTGTAGCGGGGAGCATGCCTGCTCTAGGCGGATGGGCAGCTGCTAGGGCGTCGATAGACCTACTGGGGATAATGCTGGCATCCATAGTGTACGTGTGGCAACCCCTCCATGTAGCCTTTATACACTATTACTATGAGGACCAGTACAATGGTGCTGGTATCCCAACGATTCCCTCTAAGCTAGGATCCCACGCATTTGCTCAACTGGCGCTGTATTCGGTCACAGCTACAATACTATTATCATGGATAGTTTCCGTGAAGCTAGGTGGAGGATTTCTTAGCGCTTCTATAGTGACTATACTGGGTTTCATGGCTTTACGCGTTGTGTCGAGTTTCAAGAGGTCTCCCAGTAAAATTCTTGCGCGTAATATGATAAAGTTTGCCAGTCCCCTAGTAGGAATAATATTTATATTATTGCCATTAGAGATTCATATTATAAATAATATATGGTGAGCTCTATGAACAATTCTAGAGACGGATGCACATCGAGTAGCGTGGCTGGATGCGTGTTAATTGCCTCGGCCGGGGGAATAGCTTTACTGTCACTCGTAGTAGAATCAGCAGTAGTCCCTATCATCTATACTATAATCGTGTTATCACTTGGCTTAGTTCTCTACAATATCTCGGGGCATAAGCTTTCAACAACACTATCGGTATCGACAATCATTATAATATTGCTCTCAATATATTATAGTAGCATAATAGTATTGACGGCAGTCTTCTACGCGACACTCCTCCTCATACTCTATTCCACGAAGAAAATAGAGTTGTCTCTAGCCTACTGGCCCGTGGTGATACTACCAGCATATGCTTATGGAGGCGTCTCTTGGCTTCCGCTTTACTCTGCTCTATCCATCGCCACGTCAGTGATGCTCTCCTATATGGAAAGTAAGCGCGGCCACGTCTTTATGATGCTAACCATAGCCCCCATTGTGGTGATGGTTGACCCGCTCCTCTCAGCAGCGATTTCTGCATCAACCCTAGCACTCTCGGTGGTCCTAGCGGGGATTGTGGAACGCTCTGGGTGTCCGTTTACACAGGATTCGGGCCTAGTCTTTGTAGGAGTCGGTGTATCATTGCTCGGCGTGCTCGCCGCCTTGGCAGGAAAGCCATGGGCAAACTACTGGCTCGTCCTATGGATAACAGGCTTTCTATTCATAGAAGCTGGCGCTTTAGTTCCTCAAGAATTATATCATAGTAGCGCTTCTTAGGCATCTTTATCCTGGCTATCCTATGAGTCATCCCCGCGCGTGTTTCGGCCCCGTTCGTCAGTTTCGGGAGGACATAGGGTCTCCTGATCTTGTTGACCTCAACCAGTTTCCTTGCCGCGGCCAGTATTCTCTCGTTTAGATTGCCTTCTCTTATGTCTGGTAGAAGCGAGGGACGCGGACCCTTCCAGTTCAAACAGGGTGAAAGGTCCCCGAAAGGACCGACCCTGATCCTACTGCATCCCATGCAGAAGAGCGGGTTGTTGTAGGGGCGTACGATTTCGATCTTCGCCCCCGAGGGGAGTACGTAGACCGGTCTATTGTGGAGCTTTCTCCTCACCACTTTGGCTCCATGTCTTACTAGCTCTTTTTCTATTGTATTGAGGGGTGCATAGTAGTTCTTGAAGAACTTGGCTCCCATCCCCACCGGGTGTAGCTCTATTAACTGTAGCACTGCATCGAATCTATACGCGAGGTCTAGAATGTTCCAGACCTCCTTGTCGTTGACCCCTTTCAGGACTACCATGTTGACCTTTAGTCGGAGGCCTTGATTGGCGGCGGCTCTCAGGCCATTTAGTGCTCTCTCTAATCCATTGACTCCTGTAATGAATTCGTAGACCTTACTCCTAAGGCTGTGTATGGATATGTTAACGCGGTTCAGACCAGCTTCAGCCAGGGGGCCAGCCAGCTTTTCTAGGAGGTAGCCGTTGGTCGTCATAGAGATCTCTCCGTCGGGGGCTCCGGCTTTTAGCTCTCTCACTATACTAACAATATCTCCTCTGATCAGGGGCTCGCCTCCAGTTATTTTGAACTTAGACACGCCAAGTAGGCTAGCTGCACGGGCAATGACATAGTAGTCCTCAGCTTTCAGTAGAGGGCTAAGTCTCCCGGGCTTAACCGGTCCTGTAACGGGTTCGCCTTCCACGTGGCAAAAGATGCATTTGTAGTTGCACTCGACTGTGACTGCTATTCTCAAGTTATCGAAGGGCCTCATATACGCGTCATGTACCCTCATTAGATTCCCAGCCTCTCACCGGTCATAGCGCTACTCTATCTAGTAGAGCCAGCCCCGGCTATAACCCGCCTTCTGTACTACGGCGGCATTCGACTCAGCGGTCACTCCTCCAGCCTCGCGCGGCGCCTCCTCGGCTGGAAGCCTTGCTCCACCGGGGTCGACCGTTTCACCGCATCCCCAGGCTCCTCGGCTGGTTACCACCCTCCAGTTACCTGGAGGGTCTCGCAGCTTCACTGTCATCGGCCTGGGGCCGTGTCGTTTCTGTGTCGTTGCCGCGGGTTTCACCCGCGCCCCTTGCGGGGCCCGGTTGCCGCGGGGAGGGCGGAGTTTCCTCGGGCCCTTTATGGCCCGTCGGCCGCCAGCCGGGGCTGGCCTTCTATTATTGTCGTTTTCGGGGCTATTGTAACTTGGTAAGTATAAGGTTTTCCGTGCTTGTTATTCGTGATGGAGCACATCCTATAATAAATTATTATATAATATAAAAGTATTTTGTAATTTAGATTGCTACAAAACTATATAATTCCGTTCCAATGTGGGTTCTGATGGAGCGAAGAGGAAATGAGCGTTCAAGCTGTGCTTCTCGCGGTGCATGAATTATGTGGTGGAAAAACAAGTTCATCCGCGTCCTCCAATTTAACATAGAGGATCCCTACGGGTTTTTCGCCGATAGAATTACAAGCGATACGCTGGTATCGCTTGCGAGGAAGGTCCGTGCGAACACTCTGATAGTATTCGCTAGAGACGGCTGGGGCAGGGTCTTTTACGCTGGAAGCAGACTTTATCCAAGGCATCACAATGCTGCATTAGACCTAAAGGAGTTAGTCGACAAAGCCAGAGAGCACGGCATCCATGTCATCGTCATGGCTGCTCACACGGCCAACAGATACCTGTATAGGCTGCATCCGAGCTGGGCCCAAAGGAATTCAGAGGGAGAGGTCGTTGTACTAGAACACTATCCTAGGACCGCTAAGATAATCGATCCCCACTGGCCCCTCATATGCCCCAACAGTCCGGCACTGGACCAGTACTTTGTCCCCGAAGTGGAGGAGGCAGTAAAATTAACTGGAGCAGACGGACTACTTCTAGATAGCTTTAGGTATCTACCCGATCCACAACGCGCTTGTTTTTGCAAGTACTGTAGACTAAAATTCTCGTCGGAGTATGGGGAAGAACTACCCACAAGGATTAACATGGAAGACGAGGTTTCAAGGCATGCCTGGGAGTGGAGATACAAGGTCAACGTAAGGGCAATTGAAAGGATGGCTAGAGCAGTTAAAAGAGCTAATCCCAACGCCCTCTTCATGTATAACAGTCACCCTGCAGGATGGGCTGGCAGGGGTAACATCGTAGTCTCGAAAACCAGACACATACTCGACGGCGTCTTCGCCGAGGCTAGCGAAGTCGACGTGAGAGGGCCAGGCATGTTAACTATAGTAACCAAGTTAACACGAGCCCTCCTAGGCGACAAAGATAAACCGGTCTTCGTCAGCAGGAACATGTTCTACGATCTGCGCCCAGTCCATAGCCCTCCGGAAGAGGCTATACGGCTCGGTCTATGGGAAATAGTCGCGGCGGGAGGCTATCCCCAGGCAACGATCTTCTCGTCCCAGTTCTTCACCGACAATAGGGCTGTGGAGGCATTGGAGTCTGTCTACGAGGAGATGGAGCGTGTCGAGGACTACCTCGTAGATAGAGAACCAGTTAACTATCTGGGAATACTCTTCGACCCGGACACTCACGACAAGCAGTACTGGAATAAGCCAGAGTACTATATAGGCGAGGTGGAAGGATTCATATTCATGGCAATGCACAAGCACCTCCCATGGAGTATTATATCGGCCCAAGACCTAGACAAGGAGGCTATACACGAGAAACACCCCGTTATTATAGCCCCCGGAATGACCATTCTATCCGAAGACGGTAAGGAAGAACTGGAAAGATACGTATACGAGGGCGGCACGCTTATCGCAACACACGAGTTTGGCATAATGAGGCCCGACTTCACCTATCGCGAGGCAATAGCGCTACAGGAAGTCTTCGGGTTCAACTATGAAGGCACATTCCACTTCGGCTTTGGCTACGTACACCTGAACAAAGATGGTAACGGTGACTTATGGAGGGACCTCCCAGAAGCCATCCCACTCGGAGATCACAGCGCCGCCTTTGTGAAGGAGCGCTTCGAACCACGTCTAGGAGAGCTAGTCAGAGCCAGAATAGTGTCAGCACATCCCCTAGCAATGGCGAGGCTCGGCCGCAGTGCCTATGGGTACGAATACACCCTAGGCAAGAGTACTCCAGCTCCGGACTCAGTACTAGACCTGGCTGCAGTTACATACAACGAATACGGAAGGGGCCGTACGCTCTACTACTCCTTCCGCTTGGGAGCACATTATTCCAGGCTAGGTCTCCCCGACTACGCGGAGCTTTTTGCCAGGCCCTTAAGCCGTTACGCGCCTAGGCCACCCATAACACTTGAAGGACCTGATACAGTCCAGATGGAAGCATATAGAAAGGGAGAGCAGCTGGTAATCCACCTGGTAAACCACACGACAAACCAGAGGATACTAAGTGCGCCCACAGGGCCTAGCAAACAATCGCTGCCAGGCTTTGACCCCGCATACAGGGTTCATCCTATCAGGACTATAATCCCCGTGGCCAATCTAACCCTCAAAGTATCTCGTACTCTAATAGAAGGCGAACCGTCGGCATGGAATCCCATTACAGGGGATAACTTTGATATAGAAGCCAGGAACGACTACATTAATGTAAGAGTGCCGCGGGTAAAGGATCACGCCATGATAGTTATTAGCCGGAGGGCTTGACCTCCCTAACTCTAAAACCTCTTATATGTATTGGCCTGTCACTTGCGGCTTCGAGGGCTTCGCTTAGGGCTTCACTCATGGTAGGGTGTGGGAACACTACTTCACTAGCTTCTTCAACTGTAAGACCTTTACGTACTATTAGAGCCGCTATGGCAGCACTCTCGCCTGCATCGGGGTAGGCCATGTGGATACCTATTATTTTCTTGTCTAGTTTATTATATATTATTTTGGTGAAGCCCTCTTTAATTCCATAGATCCTCGATTTAGCCAATCCACCAACTGGTATTCTTACTTCAACAGCGTTCAATCCCATACTCCTGGCTTCTTCCAGGGTGATTCCAACAGACACAAAGTCTACTGGCCCGAAAACCACTTGCGGTATCGGGTCGATGCCCCTCGGCTTGCCGCCGTTAATGCATTCTGACACGTTTACTGCTTGTTTCATGGCTTTATGGGCTAGTAATGGAGGCCCGGCTATATCGCCAGCCGCGTAGATTCCTGGCATGCTGGTTTGCCCGCATTTGTTGGTTTTCACGAAGCCCTTCCGGTCTAGATCCAGGCCAATTCTCCTTGCCTCTTCATTCCTGGGCACGCGGCCGATGGCTATCAGGAGCGAGTCGGCGTGTATAGAGCCATTACTAGTCAGGATCTCTATAGATTTATCATTAAGTTTGACTTTGTTAACCGGCGTCTTCAGTAGGATCTTCACACCGAGCCTTGAGAGCATTCTCCTAGCCAACAAGCCGAAATCCCTATCCATTCCAGGCAGAAGTCTATCCAACGCCTCTATCAAGGTAACCTTTAAGCCGAGTCTGGCGAGGATAAACGAGTACTCTACACCTATATAGCCACCGCCTACCACTGCTATGGAGTCGATTGACTCGAATTCGAAGTTTAAAATGGACCTGTTGTCATGCACTCTCCTTCCATCGACGTTTGCCCATTGTGGTATTAGGGGCGTGCTGCCTGTGGACAAGATAATAGCCTTTCTAGCTTCGTAGATCCTCCCATTTATATCGACGGTTTTTGATGGAAGTACTCTAGCTCTGCCGTTGACGACTTCTACATCGTAGCTAGCTAGTAGTGATTCGATGCTTGTAGAGACGTCATTTGCGATGTTTCGGGCGAATGAGAAGGATTCACCAATTATATTATTTATATTATAGTTAATCCTTGATAAATGATCTAATGAGGCAGCGACACTCCTAAGGCTTTTAGTAGGCACACATCCATAATTAGTGCATTCACCGCCTAGCCGATCCTCCTCAACTAGCAAGACCTTGTAACCCAGTTCAGACAGCCTAATCGCAGCTGGATACCCGCCTGGCCCGCCTCCGACAATAATCGCGTCATAAGCCACGCTATCCACCATGAGCAATTTAAGCCGGGTCTCCTAATAACGGGATTGTATTTGCCAGTAAAAGTCTACGAAACTGTCACACGGAGGATGTCAAGTCTAGCTATTATGTATGGTATTTAAGGAGTCGTGATTGTGTTGGTGGGCCCGCGGGGATTTGAACCCCGGACCTCCGCCGTGTAAGGGCGGCGTCCTAACCAGGCTAGACGACGGGCCCTGCCATATCCCTCATTTAGCCTGGAGAGGATTTTATAGAGTTTGGTGCACAGACTCCAACCTAGTCTGGCTCTACTATTGTGCCGATCCTCTCGCCTCTCAGCGCCTTTAGGAGGTTACTAGGATCAGAGCCGTCTATGAAGTGTATCGGTATCCTACTACGACGCGCTATCTTCACAGCTAGATGATCTATCAGGGTATATCGCCCCGCTTGTTGTTCGTAGGAAGATACTATTTCCTCTAGGTCATTCAAAGTTATCCTTTCAAGGAGCCTTGAGCCAGGTAGCTTTGGATCTTTATCATACACCCCCTCAACTTTATTGAGCATATTTATCACTTTCTCCGCATTGATCGCCTCCGCAATTAATAGGGAAACGGCGTTGGTACTCTGCCCTGGCTCAAATCCTCCTACTACCGGTATCTGTCCCCGGGAATAGACCTCCAGTACAGCTTCTACATTACTTGGAATCTCAAGGGGGCTTCTGGGATAGAGAAGCGAAGCAAGTAAACGCGCATTCAACCGAGATACTTTAATGCCTAAGAGATCTTGTAGAGATTGATTAATATCTAGTCCCCGAAGCACGTTTATGTATTCTCGTGCTATAGGTCCTCCTCCAACTACAATCGCCAACCTCATACCACTTTCATGGATCTCGGAGATAATCCGGCGGAGTTCAGCCACATACTCTAGCCTCGGCGGGTAAATCAGGGATCCACTAATCTTTACAACAATCGCCCTCAACTCTCTACACCCAAGGACAAAATGAGACGATTTATATTATAATCCTATACTCACAAATAAAATCATTATATATAATTATTATATAGTATATAAATAAATTTATATAAATAGGTTGTAAGTTATAAAGACGTTTTGGGTGTATAGAATAATGTTACTAACTGTAGCTAGTATTATAGGCATAATAGGGACTGTTACTGGTATTATATTTTATCTACGTGAGCATGAAATAAGGAGAGAAATTGAGCTTCAACTGAAAGAAAAACAGCGATTAAGGGATATGTCAAAAATGTTAGGCGATCTTATAGAACGGTTAGAATCTATACTATATTCTATATATAATTATAATTCAAAAAATATAAATATAAATGAAGATTTAATGTCTGTGGTGGATGATATATTAAAATGTGCTTTCGATACGAAGAAAACTATTATAAGGATTGCTAATGAAATAGAGGTAATTAGTGAAACCGTTGATGAGACGAAGAATGAAAAACGCTTTAGAAAGTTCCGAGTTGATACTGCAGAGGAGGCTATTACATATTTCAAGGCAGATCTAACTCTATTACTTTCATCCAGTGTAGAGTGTGATTATGGCTATACACTTCCATACCCAACGGAGTATATAGTAGAACAAATACGACGGATATATAAAAAATCTAGTATTATGTTATCTGAGTTTGGAGATCTACTTAGCTTATTTGGTGCATCTGAACTGTTTGAAGAACTTTTAATGAGACTCATTGACGTAATGTATAATATTGCTAGAAAGATGATCGAGGGTTTTAACGTACAATTAGATACTGTAGAAAACAGTAAGGAGCTAGCATATTTAGTATTGAAAGAATCAATAAATTATAAACAAAATGAAGAAAATTTTGAGCGATTAAAAAGCCTTTTAGAGCAACTTAAAGATCTTAGGGTCAAGATTACGCAGGCCAGCTTTTGATAATTTTTATTGCGGTCTCAAAGAAAGTTATAAACTAAGTTTAAACTTGTATGTCTCACTCTCACGAAGCTAAGCGAAACACTATCAAACACATGTTATTTTTTTGAGATACATAGTCTATATAATAAGATATAAGAATAAAACAATAAGGAGTCGTGATTGTGTTGGTGGGCCCGCGGGGATTTGAACCCCGGACCTCCGCCGTGTCAGGGCGGCGTCCTAACCAGGCTAGACGACGGGCCCTGCCATATCCCTCATTTAGCCTGGAGAGGATTTTATAGAGTTTGGTGCACAGACTCCAACCTAGTCGGGCTCCTCCAAGTGCTCTTGTCCCTATTAGCTGGTTTCACCGAGAGGGATTTATGCCTCGACGTATTCTATATCCCGGATTGATACGATACCTATGAGTCTCCCATCTTTATCGACAACTGGTAGATGCCTAGTTTTTAACTTGGCCATTAGGAACCGTGCGTTTTCCACGGGCTCCTCGGGATCTATACTAACAGGGCTTGGCGTCATTACCTCGGATATAAGAGTCTTCTCGGGGTCGAGCTTCTTTGCTATAACCCTCTTTAACAAATCGCGTTCTGTGAAGATGCCAACTAGCTTTCCCTCTTCATCGATAACAGGTAGCGCGCCAATGTCGAGGCTAGCCATTCGAGTGACGGCCTCCCAGACTGTAGAGGAGGGTTTCACTGTAACTGGATTTACTGTCATAACGTCTTTAACCAAGTACTTTCTTCTAGCCAGTGACAAGCGGGCCACCCCACTATACTCTAGCATAATATATAGCTAATCATGGTTATTATTTCAAACCTTGCTTGTCCACGCTACTGGCTCGGTTCACGGTTTTCACCGGGAGAGGAATGGTTGGTATAGCGTGGTTGTGTTGTCTGGTGGACCGGCCGGGATTTGAACCCGGGGCCTCCGCCGTGCGAGGGCGGCGCTCTTCCAGGCTGAGCTACCGGCCCGCTTATGGTCGGCCGGTAACTGTATCGTTTCCTTTGAGGGGATTATTATTTTACTCTAGCATACACTTATATATTAATGTGTAGATAAAATTATTTGATTTTTGGAGGTTTAATATACTTTATTTCTTGCTTGAAGAATTTAAGTAGCTCGCTGCGCTGCCTCCTCCTCTCTCTAGCTCTTTCATACAACTCCCTCTGCCAGGGTTCCCTAGGCTTGAAAGGCGGGACAGGCCTTGGCTTTCCGTCGGCCCCCAAATGTACAAGCGTGAAATAACTTGTCGTGGCATGTCTTTTCACGTCGCCGCTAGGGTTCTCAGTTATAGCCTTGACTGTGACCTCGACACTAGTATTGCCAACGTAGGTAACAGCCGTGTGTATCTCCAGTATGTCACCGACCCAGATCGGGGATACAAAGTCGGTCGCGTCGACGCCAGCTGTAACCATTATCCCCTTAGAGTATTTGATGGCGGTGATCCCGGCTAGCTCGTCCATAAGGTACATGAGTCTTCCGCCATGCATTGCGTTCAATGCGAGAGTGTCCTCGGGATTTACCAGTTTATACGAGGTTAATTGGGCTTCTGGGTGGATCGACTTGGGCGGGTTTAGGTCCTGGGGGTTTAACCTCGGTCCCCTCTGTTCTCTCCTCTGCTTAGCCCTCTCATGCAGTTCTCTCTCAAGAGGACCCTTTGGGGTTAGGCACGTGGGAACGCGTCTGGGCTTTATGGACTCGTCGACTGCAACGTAAGTCATGTGTGCTGCTGTCGTAAGCACTCTATCGCCTGTAGCCGGGTTTTCTTCTTCCATGAGTGTGGTGAGCTCAATACTACTTCTACCTATATATTCGACCCAGCTAGTTATGACGGCATTGTGTCCTAGATGCACGGGATTGATGAAGAACACGTGGTCCAAATGGGCTATGAATGCGGGTCCCCTGGCGACGCGCATAGCTGCCATGCTAGCTGTTGTGATCATCCACCTGAGCCCAACACCGCCGTGTAATATCCCTAGTGGGTTTATGTGTGTCGGGCTCACCAGATGGACTGTCTCGACTAGTGTTTCTGAGATAGACAACTCCCGTATACATTCATTCGTCACGATTTCCCGACCGTATGGGATAGAGGAGAGGACGGGAGGATATTTTACGTTTGGGTTTGGAGTTTATTCCTCGGTGCTCGACAGGAGTACGACTTCCCCCCCGGCTTCTTCTATCTTTTCTATAGCGGATTTGCTTGCCTTTGGGACAATGACCTTAACTGGTTTGGTTATTTTTCCGAAGCCTAGGAGCTTGTTGTATCCTAGCTCTATGAGATTGATGACCGGCATGTCGCCTTCGTAGTTTAGTCCTCCTTTTCTAGCCAGCTTGTCGAAGAGCTCTGAGAGCTCGTCTAAGTTAATTAGCTTAGGCTTGTAGCCTACTCTTATCCTGGGCGGGTTGAACCCGTGTTTCCCGAACCATCTTGGAGCGTATTTTATCGTCCACGTCCACTCATGTTTTCCGAGCCCTGCAGCGCCTCTCCCACCTCTTGAACCGCTCTTCCTATGCTGGCCTATTTGACCCCAGCTCATGGTCCTTGATCGTCCTCTTAGCTTCCTGGTCTTTTTCCTTCTCCTCACCACCATTATCATCCACCTCCTTATATCATTTTTACTAATAGTTTATTTATATCGGTTCCCCGATAGCCGAGTTCTCCGGAGTTAGTGTAGTGGCGTTTTATGGTTCTCCTGAATCCTCCCCTAGGCGGATGCAGTCTAAAGAATGGTTTAACGCCTTTTTCCTCAAGCCTATGATAATGTATCTCTCCGCTCAGTAACTTATCAGCTAGTTCGGGGATTCCCTTCTCCAGACCTAGATTAGTCTTTACCCACTCGTCTGTTAAGGGCTTGTCTCCTATGAGTCGCCCCCTTGTACGCAGGAGCTTTATGAGGGTGTCTCTATCGATTTCACCCCATGTAGCCCAGTCTTGTACTTTCCTCAGCATGTTCTCGATACCAGGCAGGCTACTGTGGTATAGTGACGCCGCGTATTTCTGCCTCAGCCGTAATAAGTAGAGGGTTCGTTCTGTATCAGGGTTCACGTCCGCTTGTCCTCTTAATCTAATTACAACGTACAATGGCAACTCAACCCACCTCGCTAGGATCTATACCAGTCTAGCGGCGTCATGAACCTGTATGTGTTCCTAAGGGCTAGGAAGACTGCCCTAGCGAAGTTGTAGCTGGTCCTGGTCTCTCCCTTTGTAAAGGTCCACAGGTCGCTGATTCCAGCTAGCCTTAAGACCTTCTTTGCAACGTCTCCTGCAACCAGGCCGGTGCCTTTCGGCGCGGGTTTCAGGATTACCTCGACGCTACCACTCTTCCCCCTGACCGTGAAGGGGACGCTATGAGACTCACCACAAGTGCACTCCCAGCTTCCACAGCCCCTCCTCACGGGAGTAATGTTTAGTTTTGCGTTTCTCAACGCCTTGTTGATCGCCTCCCTGAATTGACGTGCTTTTCCTTTTCCGAGGCCAACGTATCCGTCACCGTTTCCTATAACAACGACGGCCCTGAACTTGGTTACCCTCCCAGCATCGGTCATTTTTTGTACTATAGAGACGTCGATTACCTCGTGCTGTAGCTGTTCTCCTATTAGGTAGTCGACTATCTCTGGTTCTAATAGTGGAAGGTTCCTCCGGAAGATCTCTTCGAGGCTTGTGATCTTACCTTCTAGAACCAGTCTTCCCACTTTGGTTCGCGGAACCCAGTTCTCTAAACTAGGGCTAGCCATGCTCACTACTCCTCACCTCCTTTAGCGATTCGGGTTCGTGCGAGTTTGACTTCGTGTTCGCGTTTAATCTTCTCTAGCACCTCGTCGAAATGGCTGGGTAGTCCCTCGGGTTTTAGGCCTTTCTCTAGATATTTAGAGAACTGTATTCGATATTTTTCCGGGTTTTTCTCGGCGAGTTCCTCGGCCCATAACGCTATGTGCTCGCCTCGTATCCTCTCCATGGAAGGAAGTATCTCCTCGCTATGGGGGATCTTTAATCCAGCGTCTAGGGCTCCCTTCAACGCTGCGAATACACGCGATCCCGGGACGGGATCAGCTAGGCCTATATCGAGGACAGCCTCCTCTACACCGGCAAGTAGCGCTCTATATCCCGCTAGTAGCCCCGTCAGGTATGCGGAAGAGGTGTTACCCGTTCCTCCAAGCCACCCGTATTTCTTGACAAGCTCTCTGCTATGCGCGACGGCGATCATCTTGTCCCCTTCTATCTTGGCTTCGGCGAACTGTACTATTATGTACTTGAGAGTCCTCCTTACCACCATCCTAGGCTTGCCTGACGCAATCAACTTTAGCCTCTTGTAGTAGTTGGTCTTACCTTCTCTCCTCCTCCTCCAGGGTACCCTGTATCTAGGTCCGCGCCCCATTATTGTCCGCCCTCCTTAAGCAAGCCAGCCTCTGCTAGATGCCTCCTCAGATCGCCGAGGCTCCTAAATGCTCCTCCCTTGGCTAGCCTGTAATACCTCCTATAAATACCCCTATCTATCACTCCATGATCTCTGAGCCATCGTAGATATCTTCTCATCTTCCTTATCCTATGTATCCAGTCCTCTTTCGGATCGACTCTGGCTCCCTGAGCGCCTTTTCTCTTACCGTATCCTCTCCTCCTGCCCTTCCTTCTCTGCGAATGCCTGTACAGCCATCTCTCTCTGCTATTACCCTTCTTCGGTTCTACGCGTATGATATTCTTCTTGGCCAGCGCTATGATATCCCGCCGTGTTACGGCCTGCGAGATCTCCTCCTCGTGTTCGGGGTTAGGGCTTATCCATATTCTACTCTCGCCGACGCCGAAGACCTCCGCTGCTAATCGCCTCTGCAGCCTGTAGTCCATCAGCCACACCCCCTACGGATTAGCCACCCTGAATCCACGCATGAGCGCCTCCCTTACAAGCGTATTCCTCTTACGGAGCCCGACTGTAGAGGCTATAACAACTATGTGCTCCTGGGGATCTAGCCCTTCTAGGTCTCTAATACTGGCGACCCTAGCCGGCTTGAGGCCGCTTGGGTGCAGGCCTCTAAGGTCAGAGGGAGTACCGTAGCCCACCTTGACTATAGGCGGATATCCCTTGATCTGCAACCTCATTTTGCTATCGTTGCCCTTCGGCTTCCGCCAGTACTCTCTTCTTTCAAACTTCCAGAAACGCCACGAGAGATACCTTCTGAACACGGGTTTTTCCCTGTGCTTGGCTAGCTTTTTCTGCAACTTCCTCCTCTCCCTTAACCTCTCAAGGACCTCTTCTCTCTCAGTCATCCTTCAACCACCCCCTTCTCGTATATGTAGATCCCGTCCATGAACTTCCTCCTATCGAACCCAGTGATTTTTGTGGCTCTCTCTATGTTGGCCGCGGTCTGGCCTACGGCTTCGATATCGATTCCCTCGACTATTACATCATTCTTCTTGACCGTGACCTTGACGCCGGGCAAGATCTTGGCAACTCTGGGAGCCTTTTCTCCGAGGAAATTACTTATAATGAACTTATCACCTTCAATCTTTATACTGATAGGGAAGTGGCTGTAGATCACCTTCAACTTGTAACGATAGCCTTTAGTTACACCTACTATCATGTTCTTGATATGAGCTGCGATTGTACCTATCATCGCTCTCTTTCTAGCATCGGCGAAATAAGATTCAATGACAATCTTACTATCTTCTCTCCGTACCAGTACGCCTTTAACCCGGGGCAGCACGCGGGTTAGACTCCCCTTAGGACCAGTAACTGTTACCTTCTCATTCTCTATTTCTACGTTAACTCCATCTGGTATCTCGACCTCTTTAACCACATGCACATCTTTACCCATCGCTACCTGCACCTACCCCAGCCTCTTCTACCCCTATACAAGCCCCTTTATAGACTATTTGCCCGCTGGATCCCGGGGTTCAAGAGTAATACGAGGGCTCTAAGGGGTTATAGAAGGGTTCTTTACCATATAATAGTGACGGGAAATGGGGGCTAGTAGACGTAGGCTAGTAGTATGCCCCCTATCCTTCTCTTTATAGCCTCTTTATGGCTCATAACACCCTGGCTCGTCGAGAGTATCAGTACACCTATATCCCTGCTCGCCAAATACTTTCTCAAGCTCTCTGGCATGGCGGTCAGCTCTCTATAGGAGACAGGGACCCTGGGCTTGACGACATTGGTCTTATTTATCCTGCCAAGGAGTTGCACGCGGAATTTACCCCATCTACCGTCGTCGATGTATTCGAACTCGCCTATGTAACCCTCCTGCTGGAGTACACGGAGAACTGCGGCTATTAGTTTCGAGGCAGGCATTATCAGGGTCTCCTTCTTACCCCTCATTTCAGCGTTCTGTATAGCTGCAAGCGCATTCGCCAACGTGTCAAGCATAACCATTATCCCACCCCTCTAGCGATTCTTCTTAAACCCCAGTAGAGGGGCTATCTCCCGGAAACACTGTCTGCAAAGATATAGGCCATATTTCTGGATTACAGCGTCCCTAGTACCACACCTCTGGCAGCGTTGCGCGCCTCTCCCCATCCTCTTAGGCTTCGGTGGCCTTATCTTCGCCACTACTCGACACCCCCTATACAAATGACACTCCGAACATCTGGTTTAATAGCACCATGGTCTCTTCCCTAGTGACGCGATGTCTCCTCGGTATATGGTTCTTCCTAGCCCTCTTCCGTCTCACGATCCTGTGGCCCGGCCTCTCGATAGTGACCACGACATCCATGCCTAAGATACCCACTTCTGGGTCATACTTTACGCCGGGTATAAGGATATGCTCTTCTATGCCAAACGCGATGTTTCCGAACTCGTCAATACTCTTCTCCTTGAGCCTCTTCCCTACAGCCTCTAAAGCTTTTTCAAGGAATTTGATAGCTCGTTCTTTCCTTAGAGTGACCATTACTGCTATGTTTTCTCCCTTCCTAACCCCGAATGCTCGAATGGTTCTCTTAGCTTTCCTGAATACGGGTTTCTGCCCGGTTAGCTCTTCAAGCACCTTTGCCGCATTCATTAGCTTTTCACCACTGTACCCTATGGCTATATTGACTGTCACCTTCGATATCCTGGGTTTCCTCATGGGATTCTTCCAGGCCTCAAGGATCTCTTCTAGCTTCTCCGGTGCAACTGGGAGGCTCATTTCCACGCACCCTCCGGAAGGCTTATCACAGGCTCATCCTTTCCTATGACGAAGACGTATTCTAGGCTAGTCTGGAACTTATGGCCTTCCTGGTCTTCGATAGTTACTATACTCCTCGTGCGTCCCCAACCCCTCTGAACGTTAACTATCCTGCCTACCCTCCCAACGTTTCTACCAGCGGTGATTATCGAGAGCATTCCGTTCTCGAATTTTAGATGATCTCTAATCGTTTGATCCGGTATGGTTATCACTAGCGTATCAAGGGTCTTGTATACGTCTTCGACCGGATTCCTGGGATCCTTGACTTTAACTAGTAGATTTCTCCCATCATGGAGGTTGAGCTGTATGTGACCTCCCCTAATTGTAGTCTTGTTGTTTATCCTGACAGGCTTTATTCCAGCCTCCTCTTTAGGTATTGGATGTAGCTTGAAGAATTTGACTGGGTATGGTATGAATCTGAAGGCTTCCCCTGTGTCTACGATCTCGATTACGTCAAATAAGCCGACCGGGTACTTGTAGTCCTTCCTAATCCTCCCATCAACTTTGAAATGCCCCTCGCTTATGAGCTTTCTGGCCTCCCTACCGGTCTTGGCATATCCCAGCACGTTCCTAGCAATTAACAGGAGGGGTAAGCTGAATTCTGAAGGGTGAGGACCTGGTCGCGGCTTTACACTCCACTTGTACTCCTTTCTAAGTATGGGCCAGAACTTAGGCGCCGCGAGCGCTTTAAGCCTCCTTTGTCCTCCCATTCGCGCCATTACTCCTCACCGCCTCTTTCTACCTGGGTTCCCTCGGTCAGTTCTTTCTTCGCTCCTCTTCTCTCTATTATCCTCCTTCTCCAGTCATCTAGTTTTAGGTCTATAATCTCAACCTTCGAGGGATGTATGGGCCGGAATACCGGTGTTTTATCGGCTTTCTCTATGGTTACGCCGTCGATGTGTATCCTGTAGGTTTTCAGGTTGACCTCCACGACTTCTCCCTCGGCACCTTTGAAGTCTCCCCTTGTAACTCTGACCTTGTCGCCCTTCCTCACAGGGAGCCTTTTTATGCCATACTTTTCTTGGAGTTCCTTGCTTAGGGGCGCGGTAACCAGCTTCTGCCTCGCATGAAGGGGTGCATTATAGTACGCCTTTCTCTGCTTTCTAGGATGCCTACTCACTGTAAGCCTAACCATTGCGATTGACACCCCTATATTATCGTCGTAGCCAGCTTGGCTATTCTAGGCCATCTAACCGCTGCCTCTTTCGCTACGGGTCCCCTGATCTCGCTGCCTCTGGGAGTACCGTCTTGTGATACGATGACTACAGCGTTGTCCTCGAAAGAGACCCAGGTCCCGTCAGGCCTTCTGAAGGGCCTCCTCTGCCTTACTATAACGGCGTAGGTGACCTGTCTCCTCATCTGGGGGGTTCCCTTCTTAACGGTCACCACGACTAGATCGCCTACACCTGCGAAGGGAAGGCGTCTAACCCTTGTCTTCACGCCGGGGACGTTGATGATCATAACCTCCCTAGCTCCACTATTGTCGGCGACGCTTACGTAGCTCCCGACCTGTAGTCCAGCGTTAACGCCAGTTCTTGAGAGCACTGCACCGTACTTTTTCTTGGGCATTCCATGTCTCCCCTCCATCTAAGCTGTTGCATAGGGTTTAACTACGCTTCCTTACTCCTAGTACTACGAACTTGACGGTCTTCGAGATGGGCCTGGTCTCTCCGATTACAACCCTGTCCCCGGGTTTCACGTCGATGCAGTCTGGCAGGTGCGCATGGATTTTCTTGCTTCTCCTAGCGTATCTCTTGTATTTGGGGTCGTAGTAGAGGTATTCGTGTCTAATCACGGCCATCCTCTTAGCCCTAACCTTTTCGACGGTCCCCTCGATTAATATGCCACGGACTCTTAAGCTGCCATGCCAGGGGCAATTGGGATCACTACACTCCCTTTCGGGTGGCGATACCCCGGGTATCTTTAAAGCCTTGACAGGCTTCACGGCAGGCATTCTCCTTACCTCCTCACTATCCTCCGTGCCCTTTCTGGGGGAGATCCCATTATATGGTCTCCCCTCACCAGCGTATACTTCCCGCCTGGTAGCTTAACTCGGAATAAACCCCCGGATTTAAGTATTACCAAGGTCTTCCCCGTAGCAGCAGCTATCCAGAGGGTTCTAGGGGTTTCCCAGAGGATTACACCCCTCACCCCTATAAGTTCGGGGTTAGGGTGATTGAGGACTTCGATCTCTAACCCTATTAACTCATGGAAAATAATGTTTTTGGGTGTTCTCTTCATTAAATCTTACCCTTTAGTTTTCCTCTCATTGAGGATTGTCAGTATCCTCGCTATATTCCTCTTGAGCTCCCTGAGCCTGCCAGGGTTCTCCAGCACACCAACGGAGGCTTTGTGCCTTAGGACGATTAACTCGGTCCTGAACTCTCTCAAGAGATCCTCTAGTTCCTTTGAATCCTTCTCTCTTAGCTCGCTGGGTTTGACTTTATGCTTCGCCACTCTCTCCCACCTCTTCTATTAACTCTTCGAGCTCGCTTGGGAGTTCGCCTTCGCTTACCTCTTCTTCTCCCCTGATGCGTTCTATGAGGTCTCTTACTTCCTCTTCTTCCTTGATTCTAATGTAGTCGGCGGGCTTGCCTGGTTTCGCTATAACGACCTTGACACCTATAATGCCCTTTGGAAGTTTCGCGTGGGCAATAGCGCGATCTACTAGCATATCCACGTTATGCCCGGCCTTGTACACTTTACCTGCACTGTATTTCTCGAATCTGGCCCTTTCGCTCGTTAGCTTACCACTGATCGTTATCTCGACTCCGATGGCCCCGTTCGCCATTATCCTTCGCAGCGCCGCGAAGGCTACTCTCCTGAAGTGGAAGCCCCTCTCTATGTTCCTGGCTATCCTGAAGGCCTGGACCCTTGCATCCAGCTCTGGGTTCTCCGGCTCGCTTACAGTTATCTGTACTCCCTCGAAGCCGAAGACCGTCTGGAATATATTGTGTAGCCTTCTTATCGTAGAGCCTCTCCTGCCAATTATCAGGGCTGGCCTCTCAGCATAGATGTGTATTCGAGTTCCAAGCCCTGACTGAGTGACTATGACGCCGCTGTATCCGGCTTCATAGAAGTTCTGGGCCAGGTACTCGTCTACCTTCGCCCTTATCAAGCCGAGGTTGAGGAATATCTTGTGGGCCCTGGTAACCACGCTAACTCACCTCCTCCACTACAATCTCCACGTGACTGTGGATTCTATTCTTCGGGGACGCCCTGCCATAGGCTCTGGGCATCCACCTCTTGAGCGTTAGGCCCTTGTGGGCGGCCACGTGTATGATTTTGAGCCGCTCAACGTCTAGCTGCTTCTGGGCTGCGTTGTTTTCCACGTTGTTAACCAGTTTTAACATGTACTTGGCAGCCTTCACGGGGTATCTTCCTATGGGCCAACCCCACCTGTCGGCTAGACCCCTTCTATGTGCCTGTTTTCCATGAGCCCGCCTGAAAGGTACAGCTTCCTCCATTTTAATGACCCGGCGTAGATACTCCCTGGCCTCGCCCAGCCACATGCCTTTGATGGCCTCCGCCACCTCTCTCATTATCTTTGGATGCACCGGCGCATCCCATATTACAGCCTTTGCGATCTTGCTCTCGTCCCGTATCTTTACGCTGTATTTCCAGCGAGGCAAATCCTATGCACCCCCTCACTTGCCTATGTGTAAGCTGCTCCTCGTCGCCTTGAGCCCGGGTTCGCCGTGTGTCACGATCTTGGTCGTGTGGCTGAACTCTCCTAGATAGTGCCCGATCATCTCGGGAACAATACGGACGGGCACGAACTCCTTTCCGTTATAGACTGCAATGGTATAGCCGACCATCTCCGGCAGAATCACCATATCTCTTACATGGGTCTTTATCACGGGAGGCCTCTTACCCTTCTTCCAGGCCTCGACTATTTTAGGCCTCAACTTGCGTATCTTCAGCAGTAACTTCTTCTGGGCTGGTGTGAAGCCCCTGAGCAGGCTCCTCCTCTGCCTCGATGGTAGTAGCTTGACCAGGTCATCTAGAGGCATTTCTAGTAGCTCCTCAAGCTTCTTACCTCTATACCTGAACCGGGCCCACTCTGGCGGGAACTCTATGTCTTTAGCCAACCGTTTAACCCCCCGATAGCGCGAATCCACTCCGCTTTATAGCTCTATCTCCCGGAAGCTTAGGAGTTGTCTACCGGTTTTAATGTGATTCCCTAGGATCGGAGGAGTATCCTGAGCAAGTGTTGTGCGGCCCTCCTCGGCGTGGAGGCTATAACGACCCTAGCTCCCTGCTCTTCGACTCTAACCCGGGTTATCTCGTCGTGGCTCCCTGGTACTATGAAGATAACCCGTTTACCCGCCTTGACTAGCCTGGCAACAACCTCCTCGACCGGCTCGTCCCTGATCGTTTGCCTCAGATCGGTTATCACAATCATCTTCTTAACACCCGGGACGTTAGCCTGCAGTAGGGCTTTCGAGATGTTCGTGAACCCGGTGAAATCGGCGTCGAAGAGAGCTCTGATAAACTCTCTCTTCGTGAAGGGGCCCTCGTGCACTATAGTATCGTGGCTGAATACGACGAGCCTCTGGAGATGCCTTGGGAATAGACTTGCTACCGCAATAGCCCATGTCGAGTAATCGAGCATAGACCCGCTGGAGTCCAGTGCTAGGCTTATCCTAGATGTCTTCTTCCTCTTCAGATATACTATAGGCCTCGGAGCGTACCTTATACTCCCATATATGCTCCTCCTCACATCGATGCGGCCCGGAGGCGTTTGACCTAGATACCTATCCCTGAGCAGCCTCAGCCCTTCCCGGGCCGAGAATCTATTCAGAATACGCTCGGCCGCGCGTAGGATCAACCGGCTCCACTCCGGGTTAGCCCTCCTATACATATCCCTAAGCAACCTAATCCTAGCGGGGTAGTCTAGGCCCCTGAGAGCCTCATCTACCAACCCGGGATTCACTGGTCCCTTCAAAGATGTAGCGAGGCCAATGATGGCGTTAGACTCCTTTATCATTTCAACCACATGAGAGTAGTTAACAAGCGAGGAACCATCGGCGGTGCCGCCTCTATGCAATTCCCTCAGGGCGCGCTCTACATAGTACTTCGCCATATCAGCTCTAGCCTCGTCTCCAGTCTCGGCATATTTAAGCGCCTCCCTTAAGCTCTTAGCAGCGTTAACAGCGGCCTCCAGTAATAGGCCCCCTCCAAGCTTCCTCAAGGATCCCCTCCCGAGACTCCATAGGAGTCGTGGATTGACGCTGCTGACTAGCTTCCTTGCGTCCTCAGAGTCTAGGCTGTTGACTCCCTTGGCGACGAGCTCGCCTCCGGCGTCGATGCCCATAGTATTGGCGGCGTCGATGATGTCATTAACTCCAAGCTTGTCTACATCGAGCCTGGAGACGCTAGCCAGCCTCCTCCTTATGACGGGTGTAAGAAGACCTGCATCTTCAAGGATCTCGGCCACCCGATTGGGATCATGTATCCTTGATCCAGAGTTCACCCTTCTAGCCAGCTCTTCGGCCACGAGCTCTCGCGTTGTACGGTCATGCTTTCTCTTGGCAGCTTCAGCTAATTTGAGAAGGTTCCTCTCGCTCATACCCGATAATTGACTCCGGTCGGGCCTAATTCTTGCTTCAACGGTGTTCATTAAGTCATCCCATCTAGCGCTGTACATGCCTCTAGCGGCCTCGTCGATACTTGAGTAGCCGTTGAGAGCGATTCTCCAAGCGAGCCTATCTAGCTCCTGGTTCGAGAGTAGTCTCTCCCTGCCCGGCCTGCCCCTTATCGCCCCGATACTCTTTAGCTTTGTATACGAGGCTAACGCTGCTCTCCTCTCCTTGCTGGACTTCTTGGCTAGCCTCTTCTTGGAGACCCTATCGCCGGGGCGTACTCCCATCGCCCCGATCTCCTTTCTCAGCTCTCTAGCAATCTTCTCTGCACGCTCCCTCACCCCCCTCCCGGCTAGTTCCTTCGCAACTAGCTCCTCGAAGTATTCAAGCCCCGCTTGCACGCCAGTGAAGGAGGTCCAGAGGATGTATGCTAGGTCTGTCCTTGTCATCGAACCGGTGAGTAGTTTGTATGACTTCGCTAGTTCAACAGCTTTTACGAGATCTGCAGTGGAGACGGTCTTATTTTGACCTCTCAGCTTGTATCCGACCTCTATAATGGTATTGATAATATCGTCATCGTCGATGCTCAAGGTCCGCCACCGAGGAACCTCTCTAGGATCTCCCTGACCTCTTCTTCGTCCTCAACCCTCTTGGCGAGCACGGGCATCCCCACCTCCGCGACGTCGTTCACGCTGACTATGTCGGATCCACGGATCCGCGCTAGTTCCTGAGCCATCCTAGCCCATAGCACGGCCTCAGCCGTGCCAGGCTTGTGCTGGACTCCCGACTTCCTGAGAGCGGTTATCACGTCGATTATGGTGCCTGCTATGTCTGGGGGTATCCGGGGTTTAGAGTTGGTCCTGATCCTGACTATCCTGGCCTCAACGTCTCTCGGCGGATAGTCGAAGCTCACCCTGACAACCCTCCTGAGGAACGCGTCGCTTAACTCGTTCTGGGCTATGTCCTCCGGGTTACTAGTGAATATTATCTGGAAGCCGTACCCATTAGCCTTAAACATTCGCCTGAGTTCTGGTACTATTATCCTCCTCTTATCCGATATATCCAGGAGCAGGTTTTGGAAGTCCTCGCTGCTCCTCCTTATCTCATCCACTAGAACCCCTGTGTCCAGTATGAGGGCCGCTAGCAGGGGCCGGGGGATGAAGCTTTCCTCGTTGAAACCCTTTCTCAAGGCCATTACTGGGTGGAAGTCGCCTATAACCTTGTACTCATCGTAGTTCTCACTGCATGGAAGTATGAAGGGCTTTTTCCCGCTCCAGAGCTCCAGGAGGGCCTCTCCTATCTCAGTCTTCCCAGTCCCGGGGGGTCCCTCGAATAGAACAGGTCTTGAAGTCATGAAGGCGGCGTAGGTGACCGCTACTATTCGTTTATCGACGACAAGCTTGTATTTATCCTCAAGAATCCTGACCGCTTCCTGGGGGTCCCTTACTGGGCTCCCTATATCCGACTTGATGGCCTCACCGTATATCTCGCGGACTAGCTCTTCGATCGACCCTACTCCCGGCATAGCACAGGCTCCCCAGCACCTTTGATTAACTGGATGCTCCAGAGCTAATTACCCGTTGGGACCGCTAGCTAAACGAGTCGTCTACAGGGACCTCGGCCAGCCAACGGCCAGGCTCATAGAGTTCAGCGTCGAGGCCATCGAGTCCCTCGTCGAGCTTATAGCACAGCTCCCTGAAAGGACACTTAGCGCATTTCCTGGCGCTCCTCTTCGCGTAGGGGACTATACCGTGCTCCCTCACCAGCACCACCTCGTCTATCAATTTGAGGAGCCTAGAAACCTTCTCCTCGTCCAGGGTCGACGAGCGAGACCGGCTTAAGTACTCGATCTTTATTAGAGCGTTCTTCGCGTTGAGCAGGCGAGTCAGCATGAAGGCGTAGGCCGATGCCTGGGCTGAATCACTCACCCACACGCCCTTCGAGGGACCCCTGCCACTCTTCCTCTCTATAACTACGAGATCGCCTCCACGGACTTCATAAGAGTCCGGTCGCCCTCGTAGCACGATGTTCGATCCGACCTCGACCTCGATTCTCTCTTCTAGTATCCTCCCCTTGGCCCTGTCGGGTAATCCCTTGATCCAGTGTAGTATACGGCCGATCCAGAGTCTAATACGCTCGGCCGCCGTAAAGCTTCTCCCCACGTGGACATCGAAGAAGTAGAACCGGGGACAGTATGCGTATTCATGTAACTCGCTGGGGTACACTATTATCTTCCTAGGGTCCCTCATGCCACATTCACTTTGTCGTATCTATCCAGTCAACTTTCACATACATGGTCCCCAGGAGACCCTTTATAAGATCTCTTATCTCGTCCTCGTAGCCGGGCTCTTCCAGTAGCAGCTCTATATACCGGAAGTCGCTGTGTATCCTAGACTTGTGGTCTACTAGCTCTGCATTATACTTCTTTCTAAGGACCTCCTTCACCCTCTCATGCGATTCATCGCTAAAGGTGTTGTAATAGATCCTGTAGAGCCTCTTCATACACCCACCCCCATACCTGTATCATTGTATGGCGTCTTATAATTGAATGGCCTCTTCGCGAAATAACCCAATATCTCTTTATAAATCTCCCAATGTTATCTACTAGTGGAACGGAAGTGGGGGTTAGTGGGATGAGACTGACCTCTCTGGCCAAGATAGATTCGAAGGGCAGGGTAACAATACCCCAGACTATCAGAGAGGCGCTAGACATAGAGCCCGGGATGATAGTAGTCCTACTAGCCGACCTGGACCGGAGGGAGATAATTATCTCCCCCATATCGGCGTCAAGCAAATACATCTACGAGATCGAAGTAGAGATGATGGATAAACCAGGAGCGCTAGCCATGCTAACGCAAAAACTAGCGGAAATGCACATAGATATAGTAGCGACTAGGTGCGCTGCCATCTCCAGAGGGGAGAGCGGGAATTGTACAGTGATCGTAGACGTGTCCAAGGCCAAGGCAGGCATAGAGGACGTTAAGAGGGCGTTGGAAGAGCTAGACGTGGTTACGCTGGTAAGGATTAGGAGTTTTGAAGCATTTACCCAGTAGAGGACGGGAAAGGGTCCCAGTGGTGCCGCTCAAGTTAAGGCTAACGGGATACGCGTACCTAGTTCTTTACCCAGGCCTGGCCACTCCTATAGACGCCGTGTCAGTCCTGGTAGTCGACGGCGAAAAAGCGGTTCTAGTAGACACTGGGTCCGGCGTCGAGGCCGCGGTTAAGGCGATCGCAGCTTCCCTGGCAGAGCTAGGCTACCCCAGGCGGTTCTCGATCGAGATCGCTGTAAATACGCATGGGCATGTAAATAATTCGGGGGGAGACTGGTGGGTCCACGATGTTCTAAAAGCTACTATAGCAGCTCGCCCACCAGACTCAAGATGGATCGAGGAAGGCGACGAAGATAGGACCGCTGCTAGAGATTATGGACTCCGGTTCCGGGGGGTCCCTGTGGGTTTAGTTGTCGAGGGGGACCCATACGAGTTGAGCCTGGACAAGATCACCCTCTCCATGATACACACCCCAGGTCATACCCCGGGTAGCCAATCAATAGTTGTCGAGGGCGAGGATAGACTTGTAGTCGTCGGAGATGCACTGGGGAGCCTCTCTAACAAGTGGGGGTCTAGCGAGAGGGACTGGTGGAGAAGCCTCGACAGGATCAAGGGATTAGACCCAGGCATACTCTGCACCAGCGTCAGGTGTTATATCGGGCCGGCCGCCAGAGAGTATCTAGACATGGTAGAGAAGGAGGGACCCTCGTGGATTGACGAGGATCAACGTTAAAGTGGGTACCTGTGGTTTTACCAGGTCGCGTAGACTGGTATTCGCCGAGCTAGACATAGTAGAGGTGCAGCAGACCTTCTACGACCCCCGTGTAATCTCGTCTCTAAAACGCATAAGACAGGAGGCTCCGGAGGACTTCGAGTTCAGCATTAAAGCATGGATGCTAGTTACCCACAAGTACAATGCAAAGCTATGGAAAAGACTGAAAAAGCCCGTTCCCGGCGGCAAGGAGGACTATGGCTTCTTCCAGGACAATAAAGTGGTTGCATGGGCTTGGGGAGAGACTATAAACGCGGCAGAGGCGATCGGAGCAATGATAATAGTCCTGCAAACGCCGGCGAGCTTCAAGCCAACGGAAGAAAACATAAACCGTCTATCGACCTTCCTATCAAAGCACTGGCCAGAGGGATATACCCTGGCCTGGGAGCCCCGAGGGGAATGGTGGAATAGGAGGGATCTCCTTGAGAGCTTCAACAGGGAGTTCGGCCTCCTCATCGCTGGCGACGTCTTAAGGGGGCGCACGCCTCCCCCTAGCCAGGATACGCTCTACACGCGTCTCCACGGGCTGGGGGGAAGCGAGGTCAATTACAGGTACAAGTATACAGTAGAGGACCTCCAGAGGCTGCTTGATATAGTCAGGAGTGGCAGGTGGGGGCTCTCGTATGTATTGTTCAACAACGTGTTTTCCTATGAGGACGCAGTCGCGTTTAAGAGACTCTATGAGTCCTCTATCCTAAATAACCCCTAGGAAGGTATAGTTAAAACGCCGGACCCGGGAGCCGCGGCAATCGCGGCGGGCGACAAGCCTCCCCGGGCCCGCTTGGTAGACCGCGGCGAGGAATGACGGCTTAGACGAATGCGGGGATGTCGCGTTATGCCTCGGGCCACGCTAGGCTGGTATCGGTGCGAGGTTTGCGGTAGGAAGGCTTACGTATACCAGTGCCGCTATAATGGGAGGACCGTGTTGATATGCCCCTACTGTATACTAGCGCTCTGGGGCAATAGGGGATTCTACTGTAATGCGCCTATCGTGAAGAAGCTTGGAAAGGTGGCGCCCAAGGCTAGATGGGGCGAGGCCAATACCCTCGTATCCAGTATCGATTCGCAGTTGAAGTCGAAGGCCCGGTATAGGGGTGGAAAGCCTAGCCGAGGGCGGGCGCGGCGTAGATAATCAGTTTCTCGGCGTTTGGGAACGTAAAGGTCGCCCTCAGGGGATAGTCGTTTTCGAACTCGACCGTTACACTCTCGGCGGCTCCGGTAGGCTTTGTCAGGGCCTGCAGGCTGTTTAGCGTATATGATGAAGTCGACTCCTCCGCTACGTTCAAGCTAAGCAATGGATCCCCCTCCTTCATTATCCACTCGTACTCTTTCTCCTCCCCGGCGGCCCTCGCGATTACCTCTTCCTTCGTGGCCCTGAGCTCCAGGACGTCTCCAACTATCTTGGCGTCCTGGATCATACTCTTGAAATCATCGGCTTCTAGTATGAACCTAGCTTTCCCCTCCATCCTTGGCTCCTTTATCTCCCTGGCCTCCAGTAAAGTAACTGGAAGGTAGAAGGTCCTTGAGATGCCAGTCTTCCTATCCTCCAGGACGATCTTCAAGGTATCGCCTCCCGACTCAAGTTCGAAGACGAGGGCGTCATTCCGCGTGGCCCTTCTGACGATTTTGTTTAACTCATCAGTACGTAGCCTTATCACGACCTCATCGTCTACACTGTACTCGTCAAAGGCTGTTATAGGCGCTCTCAGCACCGCTAGACTGGTTTTATCGGGGCTCATGAGGTACGCTACGAGGCCTTCTAGGGAGAAGAATAGGTCTCCCTCGTCATTGATCTTAGCTAGCGTCTGGGTTATGTACTTGAATTTGACCGGTGCTGGATGTACTACCCTGACCGTCAATCCTCTACCCCTCGTTATGTATTGCCGCCTTTTAGAGTAATAAACCCGGGGCCTCTCTAAGGAAGCTTGGTGTAACGGATTGCCCGGGAATATAGTAGTCGAGGTAGACATGGGTAAATACAAGAATGTTAGGGTCCCTCTGGAGGAGGCTGAAAAACTTATCTCCCTGGTGGTCGATAGGCTAGGCTTTGAATCAAGCGATGTAAACGAGGCCTATAGGATGCTGAGGAACTTTGACGTATTCTATGAAACACAGAAGAAGAAGTTCAAGGATTACCTAGTGCCGTCGAAATCCATGAACGACATGATACTTGGGAGGGTTATAGTCGACAAGATCAAGCTCGTCAGGGAGGGGGATAAGAGGATAGTGGTATTGTCTTTCGACAGGAGGGTCCCCCTGGACGTCATTGTCGGGGCGCTGGAGGAGCTAGGCTACAAGGTAGAGGTAAAACAGTATAAGCTAGCCTAGTCACTTCTTTTTGGCCTTGGCCTCCGCCTTACTGGTCTTCTTTTTGCTCTCCTTCTTCCTGCTCTTTTTACTGGTCTTCTTTTTGGCCTCCTTCTTTTTCTTCTCTTTGGGCTTGTATTTCTCCTCCAGTTCCTTAAACCTTGGCAGTATCGACTCGGCGTATATAGCGCGGGCTTCCTGAACCGTTAGCTCGCCCCTAGCGACCTTCTCTAAGAGCTCTGAGATCTCGATCATTGCTTCCAGTAGCTCCGGGTTAGTGACAGCATATGTAGCTACTTCGACTTCCATGTCTTCCTCGGACACGCGCCGCACCCATCATAACCCAATAGCGATTGTCAAGGCGTATTAAACACCTACTTCCACTAAAGCCCAGCCCCCGCTGCAATACGCGTATGCCAGCGCAGTCCGGTGGCTCATCTCTATAAGCCCGCTCAGCGGCCTCCAGGTGTCGGGGAATAACCTCCCAAGTACTGTGGCGGTTAGCAGCGGGTCCCCGAGCGGGCCTAGTATGACTCCCGATCCCTCGGGCCCTCTCGCCGGTGCTAGCAGGTCTGACTCGGGCTTACAGAACGATGCTATTACTAGGGTTTTCTTCGAGATCTCAGACAGGTATTTCTGTAGGCTGCGAGGGCTCTCGATGCACGACGAGATTACTACTAGATCGTCGTCCTTTATGGACTCGGGAAGAGCAAGCAAGATGCCCTCTCTAGAAGCAGCGTCGATAGCTCCAAGCGATAGATTAACGTCACGGCCAGATTCTTCCACGTATTTGAGCAGGCTGTAAACGTCGTCGGTTTCACCAGGCTTGTCCAAGTCTATTGCCACGATCCGCTTGCCGTTTCTGTTGGCTTTGGCCACCCATTGAGCAAGTTTGAGGGGTTTGCTACTGTAAATCCACAATATAGACTTCCACCCCATGGCTAGGACTGCGTCGCCATCATGGGAGCACGCAATCCCCCTAGCCCTCCAGCGCTTAAAGGCACTGCCCGCGACTATTCTCGTTGTGCTAGTCTCTATTTCATAGCCTACAAGCCTTCCAACCCTTAATCCACGGCAATACAGTGGCGGTACGGGGGTAAAGGAGGCGTAGAGGCTTATCGCTATGACCCCAAACACGCCTAGCGAGGCAACGGCTCCACCAGCTATCGCTATGAGGGGATTTACTGCTATCCTAGATAATAGGAGTCCCCCGCCTAGCACGAAGGGCCAATAGTCAGCACCTGGTTTCACCATCCCAAGTCTCGCTAGTATCAGGGCCGAGGTTATGGACGCCAGCACTGGGGTCATATAGTACCTTTTACCTATCGTAAACGCCTCCAGAGCACTATCCCAGGGGCCACGTAGATACGCTATGACAAGTATCATGCCTAGACCTAGGATGGACAGAATGTACCACTGGTATTGTATTAGTCCTTCTGCCATCTGTGGCTTTAGGTAGATTAGCGATAAAAGGCCTATAAGGGGGCTTTTACTGTATATGCCCAAGCCCACCGAGGCTAGCATAGAGATTAGCGGTACCAGCGCCCTATACATGAAGGCTCCGAGCAGGGCGCCTCCCTGGAACAGATCGGTCTTGTCGAGGTTGTGGATTACTAGGAGTAGGGCTAGGGGGGCTAAGATTTTGCCTACCGGGCTGCACCTCCTAGGCATCAAGGCCTATAGCCAGTGGCTATTAGGCCCGGGTCTAGGGTATATCTTTACCTAGGACTCCCTGAAACCAGAGGCCCTGGTGGCATAGAAAGCGAGTGGATAACAGGCATGGCTAACGTGTTCGACCTGCTCAACCCGTCGCTGAGGAAGGCGATTGAGAGGCTGGGATACACAAGTCCCCTCCCAATCCAAGCCAAGGCTATACCGGTTGTCCTAACCGGTAGCCACACACTCATAACAGCTCCCACGGGGAGCGGGAAGACCGAGGCAGCGCTCTTCCCAGTTCTTTCAATGCTCTTGGACAAGCTCGATAATGGCGTCAAGCTTAAGGGGGCTAGGGTAGTCTATATAACGCCGCTCAGGGCGCTCAACCGCGATGTAGCGCTTCGAATAGCCAGGATAGCCGAGGCGGTTGGGCTAAGCGTATTCCTCAGGCACGGGGACACCGTCCAGTCCGATAGGAGGAGGTTCATAGCTAAGCCATCACCTATAGTTGTGACAACGCCGGAGTCGCTAAACCTAATGCTGACCACGGCTCATAGGGAGAGGATATGGGGTAATGTCGAGTGGGTTATAGTGGATGAGGTACACGAGCTCATAGATAGCAAAAGGGGGGCCGAGCTCTCAGTAGTTCTTGAGCGGTTACAGAGAATCTCCAAGAGGAGGATACAGCGCATCGGCTTGTCGGCTACACTGTCGAGGAGGTCCGTCTCAGAGGCGGCCGATATGCTAGCCTTTGATAGGAGGCTTTCGATAGTGGAGGACTACTCCACGAAGAAATACGAGATCAAGGTCGCTATAGTTGACGGGGACAGGTACTGGGAGAGAGCCGTAGCGAAGATAGCCGATTTAGCTAGTAGTGTTGACGGTTCTGTCCTAGTCTTCACCAACACTAGGGGTACCGCCGAGAAGTTGGCCAGTAGCCTAGCCGGGTATCTCAAGAAGAAGGGGATTGGCTATAGAGTCGAGGTACACCACGGGAGCCTATCGCGTAGTATCCGGGAAGAAGTGGAACGAGGTTTCAGAAAAGGCGAGGTCAAGATACTGGTCTCTACATCAAGCATGGAGCTGGGTATTGATATAGGTCTAGTAGACCTGGTAGTGCAATTCATGTCGCCCCGGCAGGTAATTGCTATGACTCAGAGAGCCGGGCGAGCAGGTCATAGCCTGTTTGAAGTGAGCAGGGGGGTGATAGTTACATCCTCTAATATATTCGAGATCCTTGAGTCGGGCGTGATAGCTGTTAGGACGGAGAAGGGCCACCTAGAGGATCTAAGCTTGCCTCGCAACTCCTACGATGTGGCCTCTCACCAGATCGCGGCGCTGACCATAGAGGAGAGATCGCTGGCCGTCGACTTGATAAGAGGGGTTTTCCGGGGCTCTGGTTCCCTGAACGGGTTAAGCGACGACGAGATAGACTCTATACTGGTTCACCTCGACAACGTTAATATAACACGCTATAACCCCGAGGGCGGCAGCGTGAGGCTTGGTAGAAGGACGCTCTCATACTTTTACAGGGTATCAATGATACCAGACGAGCTATCATTCCACGTATACGATATGGTAACCGGCTCCAGGGTGGGAGACGTCAGCGAGAAATTCGTAGAGTCACAGCTCCTAAAACAACGCGACACCGGTAGATTCCGCTTTGTCCTAGGCGGTAGGATCTGGGAGGCGGTATCAATAGACTACGAGAAGGGTAAAATTGAGGCAGTCCCTCTGGTATCGGAGGATGCGCTGATCCCCTCATGGGAGGGCGAGATCATACCTGTGAGCTACAGAATCGCGAGGGAAGTCTGCTCCATACTCTCGCTGTGCCAGCACGACCCCGAGGACTGTCGTAGAATGCTTGCCTACAGGAAGATACCTGTAGAGTGGGCGGAGAAGGTTGTAAAGGTACTCAGGGAGTCTGCCAGGTCCTTCGGAGAGCATCTGTTGCACCCCTATAATGGTATTCTAGAGTCTACTGGTGGCATCACCATATTGTATTCTTGCCTCGGCAGCAATGGAAACCTAGCGCTGGCCCTCCTACTATCTAAGCTACTGGAGAGTCATGTGAGGGTAGAGTTCGACTACATTCCCTACGCCATAGTATTCCGCTCGCCAGTAGGCGTTCCATGTCATCTCGTAGAGAATGCCCTGCTCAAAGCCAGAGAGATGGACGACGCCGAGAGGCTGGTCCTCCTCCAGGACGCCGTCAGGAGGTCTCGCACGTACTTGATCCGCTTCATCCGCGTCGCTAAGAGAATGGGCGTCGTTGACCCTGATAAGAGGCTTCCACTGGATTTCGCCAGGCGCCTATCCGACAACCTCAGGGGGAGCGTTGTTGAGGTAGAGACCATCAGGGAGATTATGCAGGAGAAAGCAGATGTACGCGCGTTAAATGACTACCTGGATAACCTGAGAGAGGTTAGATGCGTGGATACGGGAGGGGAGCCCTCGCCACTCGCAAGGGAGGTCCTGGACAACCCCTATATCAAGAGAGACGTCGCCGTTAAGGTTTCGAGGCTGGCTATGGACAAGATAATCGAGTCGATCAAGAAGAGCCTGTCCAGGAGAAGCGTCATAATGCTATGCCTCTCATGTGGGAGGGCGAGGAGGATAACGGCGTCAGAGGCGTGGCGTAAGCCCAGGTGCCCCTACTGCGGGTCCCTCGCAATAGCGCCTCTACCAGCTACCGAGTACGGCGAGAGAATGCTTCAAGCCTATGAGAAAATGAGGAGTGGCTCTAAGATACGGGGCGAGGAGAGGAAACTCGTCAAGGAGGTCCGTGAGAGGGCGTCGCTATACCTTAACTACGCTGGCCAAGGCCTGGGCAGGTATGTGGTAGAGGCTCTAATGACCTATGGTGTTGGCCCGGCTCGGGCGAAGAGGCTTCTATCGGATCTCGTGAATAAGGGCGAGCGGTTCTTCTACGAGGACCTCTTGAGGGCCATGGAGGAATACGCTGCTAACCGGCAGTATTGGAGTACGAGAAGGAGGATTGAAAGGAGCGGTTGACGAATAATATTAATCCGCTTTTAGAGACGAGGATGTGGATAGGGAGGACGGTTAATGGAGGATTGTAGAGTAGCGGTTATAGCCGACTGGGATGCTGACGGCGTCGTTGGAGCCGCGCTCATATACTATGCCCAGGAGAAGAGGGGCGTGTTTCCCATAGATTCAAGGGAGAAGGTATGCCTCATACCGGCGGGCCCGAGGAGTATCGTTGACGAGATTGGGGATAGGTGCTGGGAGGTAGTCGTTATAGTCGATATACCCTACACGCCCGAGGTAGACGCGGCGCTTAAGGCGTTAAAGGAAAGGTGCGGCGCCAAGATATACTACTTCGACCACCACTCAAGCACGCTGACAAACCTGGCCGAACTAGAGGAGAAGTATGGTGTCTTCGGGGTCGTGGGCAAATCCTCCTCCGCGGTTATAATCAAGAGGTTCCTAGAGGGGATGGGTGTCAGGTTTACGCAGAGGCTCAACGACTTCGTCACGGCCGTAGCGGTCCTGGAAGGAGGTAGAAGGTGGGTCAAGGAGGAAGTCAGCGAGAAACTAGTGACGATCGCAGCTTCGATCTCGAAGATGCTAAATCAAACCCGGAACCGAGAGGCATGGATTAAGTACGTTAAGTGGGTTGCCAACCCCCTGCCCTTCGAAGACCCAGGCATAAAACTCCGGGTAGACGACCGGGTAAACCTGTTGAAGGCCGGCGTGGAGCTCTCGGAACAGGCCGACAAAGAGATACGCGACACCGCTCTCCAACTGGCCATGTCCGCCGTCAACCTAGGCTACTTGAGGTTCGTAGACGCCAGAGACAAGTGGAAGAAGAGGGGCGCCTCGGCTCTAGCCTCCGCGATTTACAAGATAGTGAACGTCCCAGTGGCGTTGCTGGTCGAGAAAACAGACGGGGGCCGGTTACTCGTAGTTAGATCCGGCCACGGAGAGGCGATGCCCGTAATCGAAGCACTCTACGACATGGGTATAGTGGTCGACAAGGGAGGCCACGGCAACATAGCAGTGGCCAAGCTCAACGACGCCGTCACAGTAGCCAGGCTAAAGGAAGCGCTCAGGAGAGCGTTCATAGAAGCAATGAGGAAACGGAGCCAATACCAGAAGCTATTGGACGATCGACAATGAGTCTATAGAGGGACCCCGTCGAGCCCGCGCATGGTGCCGCCGCCGGGATTTGAACCCGGGTCACGGGCTCGAGAGGCCCGCATACTGGGCCGGGCTATACTACGGCGGCTCCTCTGGGGTCCCCTGCTCTTGGTCATTGGAGGTGGGGGTTTTTAGTGTTTCCTCTTTCTGGCCTTGTTTATGGTACTCGAAGAGTAGGTCGTATCCTATGAGTGCCTGTACTAGGTCTATGTTCATGGTGTACCCGTGTTTCCCCCTCTCTAGTATTAGGAATGGCAGTGGTATCGGGTGGGAGTAGTATGATAGTATCGCTGCTAGGTGGGTCCCTATGGCTAGTGATAGCGGTATCCACCTCGCTTCTACATAGGTTGAGAGGAGGACTGCGTATGCCACTATAGCTACATCTACTACTACGCTGGCCCCGAAGGGCCCGGCCGCATACCCCATAGTGAGTCCTATGGCAAATGCGAATGCGTAAGCGACTATGTACGCGGCGGCGTATTCCCTGTCCACCGTGAGTCCTCCGGGCCTAGTGGAGTGCCGGGCAATTAATTAATAAGGAGAACAGTCTTACAGGAGCCTGGCGATTCGCTGTCCACTAATGGGTGCCTAATAATGGATCTTAAACCTAGGATAAGTGAGAAGAGATGGTCCGTAGAATATGAGAAAGAGCTTATAGAGCAGTGGGAGAAGGAGGGCCTATACAAGCCCTCCTATGATACAAGCGATGAGAGGCCCATCCTAGTTGTGGACACGCCTCCACCCTATGCTAGTGGAAAGTGGCATGTAGCGGGGACGGCCCATTATGCCCAGATAGACATGATAGCCCGTTACTTCAGGCTCAAGGGATACAATGTGGTAGTACCGTTCTACGCCGATAGGAATGGTCTACCAGTCGAGGTACAGGTCGAGAAGACCCACAACGTCTACGCGCATGAGATGGCTAAGACCCCCGAAGGCAGGCAAAAGTTCCTCGAACTCTGCAAGGAGTTCCTAGACAAGGCCGAGGGTGAGATCGTCAAGGTCTGGAGGAGGATCGGGTGCTCCTTCGACTACTGGCGAGACGGGACCGACAGCCCCACATACAGGACTCTGACCCAGGCCTCCTTCATCGAACTGTACAAGAGAGGCCTAATCTACGAGGACTCTCGACCAGTGCGCTGGTGTCCCCGGTGTAGAACCACCCTAGCCGAGGCTGAAGTGGAGTACAGGGTCGAGGAGGGGTTCCTGTACTATATAAAGTATAAGCTCTCTGATACAGGCGAGGACTTGATCGTCGCCACGACAAGACCGGAATTGCTGGCTGGATGCGCCGCCCTAGCCTATAATCCGAGCGACGAACGGTATAAGGGTCTGAAGGGTAGGAAAGCGATAGCCCCCATATACAATCACGAGGTCGAGATAATAGAGCACCCCGCGGTGGATCCAAGCTATGGAACAGGGCTTATGATGATATGTAGCTTCGGCGACGAGGAAGACGTCAGGCTGTTCAGCGAGCTGGGCTTGAAGCCCAAGTGGCTGATAAACCCGGATGGCACTATGAGGGAAGAGGCGGGTCCCATAGCAGGGCTCCCCGTTGATAAAGCCAGGGAGAGGATAGTAGAGCTGCTTGAGGAGAAGGGCCTTCTGGTGAAGAAAGAGAGGATCACCCACAAAGTCCCCATTTGCTGGCGTTGCAAGACGCCGCTGCAGATTATATACAGGAAGGAGTATTTCTTAAAACAGCTAGATTATAAGGATAAAATTAAGGAGATCGCTGGGACCATAGACTTCAAGCCCGAAATGCACAGGAGAAAACTCTACGATTGGATAGATAGTATAACAATGGACTGGCCCATATCAAGGGACAGATACTACGCGACAGAAATACCCATATGGACCTGTAAAAAGTGCGGTGCAAAGCTAGTCCCAGAACCCGGGAAGTACTACAGGCCGTGGATAGACGAACCACCCTGGGACTCCTGTCCACGCTGTGGGGCGCCGAAGGAATACCTTGAAGGGGAGAAGCGCGTGTTCGACACGTGGTTTGATTCCAGTATCAGCGTACTCTACGTTACACGCTGGATGAGGGACGAGGCCTTCTTCAAGAGAGCCTTCAAGAACACGCTGAGGCCGCAGGGCCAGGACATAATCCGGACCTGGCTCTACTATAGCCTGTTAAGGGTCTATCAGTTGACTGGTAAAAGGGCGTTTAGATGGGTTAGGATAACCGGTATGGGCTTGGACCCCAAGGGTCGCCCGATGCATAAATCCCTGGGCAATGTAATCGACCCGGACCCGGTCGTGGAGATGTATGGAGCAGACGCGTTCAGGTTCTGGTCTGCTATCGCGGCTAAGCTAGGCTATGACTATAGATTTGACGAGAACAAGATAAAGACTGGTAGGAACTTCGTGACAAAGATATGGAACCTCGCTAGGTTTGTATCAGCCTTCCCCGAACCGGAGTCAGCAGAGCTAACACTAGCGGATAAGGCCTTCATAGCCCTGCAGGACAAGTACCTAGTAGAGATCGACGAGGCATATGCCGGTTTAGATGTATTCGACCCAACACAGAAGTCATACGAGTTCATCTGGGACATATACGCAGCTCACTACGTAGAGCTAGCCAAGAACAGGGCATACAACAGAGAGGGCGTTTACACGGTAGAGGAGCAAAAGAGCGCATGGGCCGCACTACACTTAATGCTTAGAAGAAGCCTAATAGCACTCTCTCCAATAATGCCCTTCGTGACAGACTACGCCTTCAGGAAACTCTATGGAGCGAGTGTACACGTCCAGAGCTATCCAACCCCGGTGTTCGAGGACCAAGAGAGAGAGGAGCTGGCAAAACTAGCTCTCGGCATAATCGAGTTTAACAAGGTTATCTGGGCCTACAAGAGGGACCGGGGCCTAAAACTAGTACAGCCAGTCAACAACGTAGTATTCTATGTTCCAGCCTCTCTAAGCACAGCTGTCAAGGATCTTGAGGCTATGCACAAGGTTAGGATCAATGTCTACGAGGGCGAGCCTCCGGCAGGAGCCTCCAGTCTAGGCGGAGGCTTCTATATAGTCGAGACCAGCTAACACACCTACTCTTAGACGTACTCTTAGATACTCGGTCTGCCATGAGATAGCGTTGGTGCAGGGATTTGATAGTAGATGTAATTGATAGGCGAAGGGAGCGTTTAAAGGTGAAGCCGGAATCCGAGGAGGACCTCTGGGTTCTGAAGACGGTGCTTAGACCCGGCGACTATGTTACGGGGAGGACGTTCCGTGACGTTGCCAGAGGTGGTAGAGGTGAGAAGGAGAAGAGGCCTATAACCGTTAAACTAGTTGTTAAACAAGTAGAGTTCCAGCCCTTCACGGGAAAACTTAGAGTCTTCGGTGTAATCGTCGAGGGACCCGAAGAGTATGGTGTAAAGGGAAAGCACCAGTCGATCCTAGTAACGCCGGGCACCGAGTTAATAATAGAGAGGAGGGGTGGTTGGCCCCAGAAGACTTTAGAGAAGCTCAAGAGCGCGGGTCCAAGGGGCAGAGCCGTCATAGCCGCGGTTGACTACGACGAATACGCGATAGCGGTCCTATCCGTTCACGGGATCAAGCTCGTAATAGACACGCACACCAGGCTACCGGGCAAGGAGGATCCCTCTAGAGAGCAAGAGCTTGATAGACTTGTCAACGAGGTCGCCAGGCGCATAGTGGATACAGCCTCCACCTACGATGCCAGGATAGTCGTTGTAGCCGGGCCCGGCGCGCTGAAAGGTCTAGTGGCCGATAAGGTCAAGGTCCTGTCGAGGAACCTCCATGTCGTGGTTGATGACGTCTCAATGGGCGGCCGCAGCGGTATAGAGGAGGCCCTCCGCAGACCTACCATATGGTCTGCCCTGAGAGAGTATACCATAACGGAGGCTGAGCAGCTACTAGCGGAGGTCCTCAAGGACGCGTCCAGGGGTGGAGAACGCATAGCCATGGGGCCCAAGGAAGTGTACTTGCTAGCTAAGATGGGCGCCGTCGAGAGAGTCATCGTGGTTGACTCTATAATCTACTCCATAGACGACGAGACCCGGGAAACTGTTACAGAAGCACTTGAAGAGATAGAGAATCGTGGAGGACATATAGTGATCGTGCCCGAGGACTCGCCTATCGGCGAGAGGGTTAGAATGATGGGCGGCATCATAGCATTGCTGAGGTTTAATGTGCCAGCCGCTGCTAGATCTCTAGACGCTGGAGACTAGCGTTATCGTCTCCCTGACCAGCGGGTGCTTCCTGATCTTAGTCACTATCTCGTCCAGCTCGGCCATATCACTTACTTCCAATCTCACAACCACATCATAGCTACCATACGTTACAAGTGCCTCGGTAACCGAGGGCTTCAGAGACCTCGCGAAGTTCGCAACATCATATTCTCCCCCTATATCAGTCCTGACTAAAACGTAGGCCACGATCCCCAAGCCGATGCACCTTGCTCAAGGGTTAGCATCTATAACCTCGACCCCAATTAAAGTTTACCGGCCGCAGTGATGTAAGGTTAGAAAGGATAACTGCCAAGCCCAACCTCTACTTATAGGGCTATGGGCGTTGGCCGGCGCTACTGAGCGGCCCCCTACGGATAGCCTCTATCGCGTCTCTCTCCACGTCATGGGAGAAGACGGCAAGAGTTCCTATAGGCTCGACCCGTGATATCCCGATAGACGGTTTAACTCCTCCGGGGCCAAGATAATATCCGCCACATCCATTGACGAGGCCAATGCCCGCGGCGACATCGATGTTCCTGAGCTTGGATCTCAGGTCTATGAAGGCCTTGCCCCTTCCAACTGCAACGTAGGCGATCTCTAGGGCGGCGCTTCCCAGGCTCCTAATCTTCATCCCCCTGCCAAGTATGGCTATGATATCGGCTAGTTTCACGGCCGCCTCCGGGTGTTCCACGTAGACGTACAGGAACCTCTCACTATCGCCTAGCCTTTCTACGGGTGTTCCCCCCAGATAACATTTCTCTGTGGTGAAGGACATCGGATAGCCATAGAATATGGGTTGGACGACTCCCGCAATTACATCATCGAGACTCTTAGCTTGTCTGCTGGCTACCGCTATCGAGACAGAGCTCCAGGGTATACAGTTCGCATAGTTCCTACTACCATCCAAGGGATCGATCAATACGGTAAAGTCCCCTCTAGTCGTCTCCACAACGCCTGACTCCTCTGTGACGAAGCGCCCTGAAACCCCCTCATTGACGAGGGCGTCGATTATGTAAGCCTCGCTCTCCAGGTCGGCCTTAAAGGTCTCCTCGCCAACCCTCTCGGTAGCCTTGCCTGTACACGCGATATCCCTCAGGAATCCCGCAGCCTCTCCAGCAACCTTGACTAGTACCCTCCTTAGGTCGTCATGCGAATATTCCATAAGCCAACACCCCAGCTAGATCAACTCTGTGTCAGACGATTTTAACCCGGGATTGTCTATCCTGGCGAGTTCTACGAATAGTTTCAGGGAATCGACAAGTCTCTCGTCGGGAATACCTTCGGCTCCAAGCGATACGGCCAAGACCCTCCTAGTCTCCATGGTGATCCTAGTCTCCATGGCGTCCCTATGCGGATACACGTGGACTACACGGTTAGACGCATCTACTATAACAGGGGTCCCCTTACCCAGCACCTTGGACTCCGAGCCTATCGGTTTGAAGTAGCAGGCCTCCCTGCACCTAAGCAGCCTCAACGGCAGACGCGTCTTATCCAGGTCGTATAGGCCTATCGGGACTAGATAGTATAGGCTGGCAGCGTTACCCGGATCCACTATATTGTTTATCCTGGGAACAGGCTTTCCCCGTATAATCCGCCTAGCCAGGGCTTCGCTACTAGGCCTAACCTTCGTGGGATCTATTCCAAGCCTCCAGAGCGTTTTCCTGTAGGCTCTAACTATGGGGTCACTTGTAAGCATTGACGGGTCATTATACCTTGCTTTGAACTCTTCGATAAGAGCCTGTATCCTCTGTGAGAGCTCCTGCGAGGAATCTCTAACTGTGACATTATCCAGGGCCAACACGGCTACCTTGATACCCATATCCTTTAGACCTTCTTCTATCTCCATAAAGCTTCCCGGCACTAGCTAGGCACCAGTAGTAGGGGACCAGTATGAAGGCTTAAATGGCTCCTCTAAAGGCGTTTCTAACCTCAGGACGTGGTGGCCCCCGATTGGGTATCTTCAGCAGGTTCCTGAAACCTAGCTCCCAAGAGAGGCCCAGGGTAGCGCAGAGTCCATTTATGAAGAAGAGGATTGACGAGGCCCTGGCCGCGCTCTCGAAAGTGGTAGTGCCAGGCTATGATGTTGATATCGTCTCAAGCGGTGTAGTCACCCGGATCAGGGTAAGTACTGATGGATCCCGAATAATTGTATTCCTGGACTATACAGGGTCAAACCCCGGCTGTAGCTTCTGCAGGTTCCTAAACGACAGGATATGGGGCAAAATCATAGGTGATGCAAAGCGGCATCTTGAGGAGGCCGGGTTCAAGGAGTCGTTTTTCCTAGATGCAGTGACTGGTGCACCGATAGTGACAACATAGTTTAACCTCATAGCACCTAAACAAGTTCCCAGGGGATTTGCCCGGTGGGCGTAGCCATATCAGGGTATCTAAAGATACTATCACTGGCAGTACTGGTCCTCGTGGTAGTAGGACTAGTGATTGTGGGAGTCCGCGGCATGGCCATAGTAGAGGGTCGTAGTATGGAACCCCTGTTCCATACAGGGGATGTGGTCTTTCTAGAGAAGAAGAACCCGGGCGAGATAAAGATTGGCGACATCATAGTGTATGAGTCGCTAGACGGTAAATACATAATCCATAGGATCATTGGAGTGTATGAGGCCGGAGGCCTTGTATGCTATGTTGTCAAGGGCGATAACAATCCCATCCCGGATCCGGGCGTCCCGCCGTGTCCCCTGAGGAATGGGGTACGGGGGGTACCTTATTCGAGGATTAAAGGTGTTGTGGTGTCTGTTGATGATGTGCCCGTGAAGATACCTTACTTGGGCGGGTTGACGCTGCTCCTTAGGGGTTAGTTTCTGTTAGGAGGCGAGAGACTTCTACCACCCATTGGCCGGCGTCGGATTTCCTTGAGGCTAGCAGTTTCAGAGCCTTGCTCTCGTCGACGCCCATTCTCTCCATTATCGTGGGAAGGTGGGCTTTGATGCGGTGTAGGGCGTCGTTGTGGTGTTTGCAGAGTGGCATGGGTTCTCTGGTCACGGCTTCTCTCCCGCAGATAATGCATTTCACGGCCGGTTCTAGAACGCCTAATGCAATAGCCAGTCTACGCTCTACGGAGTCTAGTTTTTCATAGTACTTCTCTATAAGTGTGTTTAGCTCTTTGATGGTTTCCTCGATAACGGAGGCCCTCGTGTATCGACGGCTCCTTATTTTTTCGATTAATTGTTCGAATCTCCTGGTCAACTCCACCTTTGCAAGGTCCGGGAATAGTTCTTCTATTATATCAGCTACCATGATTCCCAGGTCGGTCACGATCGTGGCGCCCTTCCGAGACTCAAGATACCTTCTTTTAAACAATATTTCGATTATTCTGGCCCTTGTGGCCTCGGTCCCAATCCCATTCGCCTCCATCCATTTCAGTAAACTCGACCTGCTGAGCGCAGGCTTCCTAGCGGTCCATTTAGTATTATAATTAACCTTTATAATATCTATCATCTCGTTTTCCCTAAGTACTGGTAAACGGTTCTCCTTTGGTTTCAGGAATAGATAGTACCGCCACCAGCCCTCATCTACGACCACAATTCCCTTAGCCGAGTATAATCTACCCTCGCCGTCGACCATGAGTACATCTGTCCTATCAACTACGGCCGCGGTCGAGAAGGCTGCCAGAAACCTCCTCACTATCAAATCGTATATCCTAGCATGGTCCTTGTCAAGCCCTCGGGGAATCTCTCCAGTAGGATATATAGCTGGATGCGCTGGGTCATCCTTCCTACCCTGCACGGGTTTAAGGACGCCTCCCGTCTCTGTGAGGAGCTCGTCCACTAGAATCCTATACTCGCCTATCCTCCTCAGGGAATCCAAGATCGACCGGTAGTTTATAGTAGGAGGCAGCTTCTGACTATTGGTCCTCGGATAGCTTATCAATGCGTCTAGATAGAGGTCTTCAGCGAGCTTCTGGGTCTTCAGGGGCGAGTACTTGTATAAACGTGCTGCTTCAGCCTGGAGATCGCCTAGATTAAACGCTGGAGGCGGCCTGACTTTGACAGTCGACTTGTGGACGCCAGTGATTTTCATCCGGGGATTGCTTCTTAGATACCTCGCTATCTCTTCGGCTTCCATCTTGGTCTTAGGAGCCCACTGATGGGGATACGCTTTAAACACTATGCCATCCTTCTCCAGGGTAACAACCAAATGAAAGACCGGGAGGGGCACGGCCAGTTTTATCTCTCGCCACCTGCGGACGGCTTCTACGAGCGTCGGCGACTGCACTCTTCCAGCGCTTAGCACGATAGGCTTGCCAGCGATCCGTCGCACCGCGTGCATCAGCGCCCTCGATACATTTATGCCCCAAAGCCAGTCCATCTCGTGTCTAGCCTTGCCAGCTTCAACCATCTCTTTATCGAGAGGCCGCAGGTTCCTGTATGAGAGCCTCAACTCGGCTGGACTCAGGCTGGAGAAGACCATCCTCCGTGCCCGGGCTGTGTCGCCGAACGCCTCGATTATCATATATCCGATTAGGCTGCCCTCTATATCATAGTCGCAGGCATTTATGTATCTTGCAGCTCTCGGCAGGATGTATTTCAGAGTATTATAGAATTTCCTAAGGTAGCTGGCGCCTTTATCGTATTCCCATAGCGGCCGCCATTCATATTCATACACGGGAAAGCCCCGTTTCCAGGTAGTGACGCCGAAGAGGTGGCCCGCGCTGGAGACGACTACTATCCTCTCCCCGTTATGCCTAATCATCCAGTAAGGGACCCCGTAGAGCCTACACTTGACGGCTCCACCAAGGGCTCTAGCTATCTTCTCGGCGGCCTTCGGCTTCTCTGCTATTATCGCCGTGAACCCGGAGCCCAAATAACAGCCTTTCCCGCCCGCGACATACCTAGAGCCTACTCTCCGGGGCCGGTGCAATTTCCCTCATTCCTCATGAGGGGACGGGTAGGGTTAGCACTAGCAATACAGTGTAGACAACAGCTATCAAAGCAGTCGTAGCGTCGACCCCTATCTCGCTTATCGCGGGGCCGGGATGGACTCCCCGGGAGAGCATGTATAGGCCCAGGACTAGCAGGGTGAATACTAGCAGGCCGGGGACCATCGTAGAAGCTATCAGGAGGAGTACGATGACTAGCTGTGATACAAAAGCGTGCCCCCGGGAGCCTAGCAGGCTCCTAACTATATGGCCCCCGTCAAGCATGGCTACGGGGATTAGGTTCAGGAACGTCACAAAGAACACGATGTAGGCTGAGAATGCCATCGGGCTTAACACAATAGCTTCCCCGGGCCCGGGGTTGCCTGGCGCGGGGAAGAGCATCATGATCAATGGCGTTAGCGGTAGAGAGGCCAACCCCGTGGCTGGCCTGATCACGGAATGCATTATACCGTAGTAGGCTACCGGTATTGCAGCTATGAAGCCCGCTATGGGCCCCGCTATACCAATTATTGCTAGGTGCCTGTTCCTTGAAGGCAGCCATCGCATGTTTATAACAGCCCCGAAGGTTCCGATGAATCCCAGTTGTAGCGGCGGGGCTGGCAATAGATAGGGTAGGCTCCTAGGCACATGGTATTTCTTCATGGCTATATAGTGCCCGGATTCGTGGATTATCAGGGGGAGGAGCAGTCCCAACAGGTACCCCCATGGACTCCAGGCTAAGCCGGTTCCCTCCCTGGCGAAAGCCAGGCCTGAGATGTAAACGGTTGCCAGGGTTGCCGCAGCCAGTACCGCGTGGAGCGGTATTTTGGAGCGCTTCTTCGGAGTAGAGGCTACTTGTAGCACGACTCCTATCCTGGTTCTAACGGCCCTCATATAGCAGTTCTCCTCTAATAGTCTATTGTAGAGTTCCTCTAGAGACGAGGTTAGGCTGCCTCTCTTGGAGCGTATCACTAGAAACGATGTTACCTCGTCATCATGGGAGACCTCTTCTACTTCGAGGTAACTACTTATTATACTGGCGCATCTAGGAGAGAGCACGCCGCTACTCGACTCCAAGCTTCATCCCGAGTTCTAGGAGGACCTTGAGTGGTATTGCCTGGCCGTACCCAGAAGTATGGTATCTGAATACCGATATGGGCAGGATGCCCTTCTCCACCTCGTACCTAGCGATGTCCACGGGATTCTTCGATCCAACGACATCGGGGGGAACGAGTGGCGGTATCCCTATGCTTAGCTGATAGGTTCTTACACCGATTATCCTGGCTTTTTCGTACCTCGTCAGATAGGGAGGGCCTATCCTGACACGTTCATCGATTACTGGGTAGTTGTTGTTAAACTCCGCGTTCACCTGGTATCCCCATTACTCGGTCATTGTTAACCAGTCTAGTGATATATCTATTTCTATCACAATGCTTTGCCTAGGGGTGGAACCTTGGGAGTTCTTCCGAGATGGCTGATACCAGCGTTGCTGACTTTCCTGCTCTGGGGGATATGGGGTGTTCTGCTTAAGGAAGCCCAGAGGGGTAGGAGCTGGCAGGAAGTCTATGTAACTACCAATACTGCTATAATCATCATGGTCTTGGTGGTCCTGGCTACTAGTGGTGGCTTAAAGTTGTTCATTACGGGCAAGCAAGGCGTTATAGCGTTGCTCGCTGGCTTCAGCGGGACCCTGGGTTACCTGTTTCTCGTGAAGGCGTTGGAGGCTGGCGGTAAGATATCGGTTGTCATACCATTGACGCAGCTCTCCCCCGCTCTGACAGTAGTGCTAGGGGTCTTGTTCCTGGGAGAGCACCTATCGCAGAAACAGGCTCTCGGGGTGGTATTAGCTTTAATAGCTGTGTATCTGTTATCAAGTTAAATAAAATATAAAATAAATTATAAGATATTATTGATGGTAAGGAAAGGCTATACCTGCTAGAACTCGAAGTTGCCGCCGCCGAACTTACCGGGTCCCTCTTCTTCCTCTTCCCCGCCTTCTCCTTCCTTGCCCTCCTCCTTCTTCGGAGGCGCGGCGGAGATGACATCGTCTATCTTCAGCAAGCTTATGGCCGCCTCGCTAGCACTCTTGATTGCCTGCTTCTTCACTAGTATCGGCTCGTATACGTTGAGCTTTGTCATGTCTTCTTCGATCTTACCTTCGACCACGTTAACTCCGGCGAACTTGTAGCCCTTCGCGTGAAGGCTCCTCAGCTGCAGCAGTGTGTCGAGCGCGTCCATGCCAGCGCTCTCAGCTAGGACTACAGGCACCACCTCCAGTGCCTCGGAGTACGCCTCTACGGCCATCTGCTCCTTGCCGCTGAGGGACTTGGCGTAGTCCTTTAGTTTTAGCGCGATCTCGATCTCGACAGCACCACCACCGCCGACTATCTTCGGCTCCTTCATTATGTTCCTGAGCGAGTGGAGCGCGTCCATTACGTTCCTCTCGGCTTCATCTAGTAGCATGTCGTTGGCGCCTCTGAGGAGTATTGTTACGCTTTTTGGGTTCTTTGCTCCTTCTATGAATATCATTTTGTCTTCTCCTACTCTTTTTTCTTCTACTAGCTCCGCATAACCCAGATCCTCTGGTTTGAGGTCTCTTAGGCTGGTTACTATTTTTGCTCCTGTTGCCTTGGCTATTTTTTCTATGTCGCTCCTCTTCACCCTCCTCACAGCCATAATACCCTTCTTAGCGAGGAAGTGCTGAGCAACCTCATCAATACCCTTCTGAGTAACAACAACACTAGCACCAGTAGCAG